>NZ_BJKJ01000019.1:0-87938 GCF_006538305.1 Alteromonas sp. KUL17 | reverse complement strand
TTTTTTTATGTTTTTTCGTTAAGTCGCTCTTTTTATGCGCTAATTAATTAGATTTAATGTATAAACTAGCTAATTGCTTTGTTTAAGGTTCGATAGGTGCGAATTCCGTTTTTGCTTGTTTTACCACTCATTACTTTTTCGGGAACCAATGCGTTTGGAGAACAAATAGCACCCACTTTCTCACAGAAGCTAGACATACAGGTTCGATACGATGATCGCTCTAACCGCCCTAGCCGCGAACAATATCGACTGCGCTACTATCCCTCTCTTGCCATCACTTCAGCGTGGTCAATAAACAGCTTTGTGGTAACTGGCGATGACTTTTCATCAAGCCATAATACGTTCGGTAGCGACAATACTGATTATCTCTACGCAAGGCGTCTGTATTTGAGGCATGAAACCGAATCTGGAAAAACTGAGCTAGGCATTATTCCAACCTACAAAGGGCGCGTTTCTTCCACCGGTTTATCGAAAGATGGGTGGATAACGGGGGTACGTCACGTAAGGCAATTGCAAAACGACACTGCCCTTGAAGTAGTGGTTGGTCAACTTGCAAATGCGGAAGCCTCTGAAGCCTTTAATATTGGCGGTGAAGATGCGTATTTCGAGATTGAATACTCGGCGAAAATGGACCAGCGCCATAGCTACGAGGCCAGTTTTGAAAAAATGCTCGGTGGTACATTTGCTCGTGCTGAGTATCGGTTTCGATTAAACGATAAAGATACCGCCTTTATAGAATTGGTTCAGCGTACCGATGAAAGTGCTGCGAAACTTGTTGTGGGCACCAGCGGAGAGTTTGATGCAAGTGCTTTTAACACATCGTATCCTATCGAATACTTCGCATACTACTCCTACATAGACAGTAGCTTTGGTGAGCGCGCTGAACTAATTGAAGATTTTCTGGGAACAGGTCACGGCGGTTCACTAGAATTTAGCGGCGTGCTGTCTGAAAAGCATGATGTTGAGTGGTTTGTCAGAACTGATGTTGTAGATAGCGTCAGCAGATTATTGGCTGGTGTAAAACTTTCTTTTGAAAGTTGAATGACTGACGCTCGTCAAAGTGTACGTTCTTTATTACTACCGAGAAAATGAGCGCCATTGAGCAACATAAAAAAGGCCCATCAAATGATGGGCCAAACAGCAAGAACGCGTACACACTTTAACAGTGCATAATAGGTTACGGGTTGGTCTGTAAATACGTTCAATTATTCTAAATTACGTATTTTTAACCTGAACAACTTTCTTCGTACTCGCGCTTTTATTACAATTTAAAGTGCTTTGTTAGCCAGCCAAGTTCAATCGCGCTGCGCAAGGCAATGTGTGTTATCCGATAGAAAAGGTGTTCTTGTGCCAAGCCGCTATGCTCAGTTCAAAGAAAAACTTCCCATTTCTCGCCTCTCTGACGATGTGCTTCTCGCATTTCGCGTTCTTTTTGATGATCCCCTTGATATTGTAGACCTAGCGCAAGATATAGCAGACCTAGCGCTTTATCCTGAGCGATTACAGGAGAGTTACAGAAAAGAGTGGGAAGCCTATGTGCTTAAGGCGCTGGCTTTCGAGATAAGGCAACACGACAACCTATCCCCCGCCGAATTTATTGAATTAATGATGAGTAAGGTAGAGGCAATACAGCAAAACAATGACACCTACCACAATCTGTTACGCCAAGTTGATCACGCTAAAAGTATTTTACAATCAGAAAATACGGTTATCTTTCCAACGCCGTTACGTCAGCAGTTAACCGCGTTTCTTTTACCCATAACCACCATTACTCCGCCAAAGAAGTAATGTAGGCTAGTCCACGTTGTCAAACCGGTAACGTCAAACAGATACTTATTCAACACTACTTGTTGGCACTTTTGTATTTGTATTGCGAGGGACAATAGCCTCTATCCACACCTTCAGGGCGCAAGCTGGCGTGTTTGGTCTTTCTGCCTGACACCCGTTCTCGCCAATTTTTAAAGGTTTTTTGTTTAAGATTTTTACGCATGAGCTTTATTACGTCTTTTTCCGGAAGCCCGTATAAACGCTCAATGGCTTCAAACGGCGTGCGGTCTTCCCACGCCATTTCAATAATTCGTGATTCTTGTTCTTCAGTTAATGCCATGTCTTACATCTCAATATGCACGTTATAACTCAACTCAATACAGCATTTACGCACATTTTGTTCAGTATCCGCATAGTAAAAATTTCAATAACAACGTTATTAATTCGCCGACAGGCCCGTTAATTCATCGTCTTTCTCAAATGCTAGCTTTAACAGTTCGGCGGCAGCCTTAGCGTCGCTTAGCGCTCGGTGATGCCGTTCCATTTCTATATGAAAATGTTTAGTTAAATTAGCCAAAGAGTACGAAGGCAACCCGGGATAAGTGCGGCGCATTTCGCGAACTGTGCACATTTTTGGTCGCCTAAAATGCTGCTCTAACCGCGCAAACTCTTGTTTAATGAACCCATAATCAAAGTTCACGTTATGCGCAACAAATACGGCATCTTCGGTAAATCGAGCCACCTGCTCAGCGACTTCGGCAAACAGCGGCGCGTCTGCTACCATCTCGTCCGAGATTCCGGTAAGACGGGTTATATTACTAGGAATTCTACGCTGCGGGTTCAGTAAGGTTTGAAACCTGTCTACCTCTTTACCGCCAACAAGTTTCACCATACCTATCTCGGTAATGCGGTTATAGCTGTTGTTGCCCCCTGTGGTCTCTATATCTACCACAACATAAGGCTGTGCAGGGTCGCGTATCCATTTTACGGTTGTTACCGCAACATCAAAACCAGCTTGCTGCAAACGCTGAATAGAAACCAATTGGTTACGGCGAAGCTGATCGCCAGGCGCTTTAATTTCTTCAAAGCGAAGCGCGCCATCAAACACCATAATATCGGGGAAGCCATCGCGAAGGCTTTCAAAATCTCTACACATCATGCGAAGTAAAGTATAGATACTATCTAGTGAACCATGCTCAATTAGCGCTTCTATAGGCGTAAGCAAATGGCTAGACCACATAAACAGGCTGTTCACTTTACCGTAGTGCATTGTAGCCATTTTGTGGAGGTGAAAACGCAGCTTATCTTTGCTATCGAGCTTCTGTAATAATGCCTCAATACTGTGCTCAAACTTAGCGTAGAAGTTATTTTGCTTAAGCGATAATGGCCTGCGATCAAACTCTGTAACTAGCGTATCCTCTTCGTATAGTTGCTTCCAAAAAGTAAGGCCGAACAAACTGCGCCATAACCGGTTTTCCGTGCGCCAGCCTTCAATGCCGTGCCGTGCATAATGCGCCAACACGCCACGCTCTACTTGCTGATTTTGACTTACGTCAATATCCAGTGTACGGCTAGCATTGCGAAGCATGTCGGTAACCGTGCTGGTGCGTTTTTTGTGGTATTTACGGGCGTAAAAGTCTTCCGCAAACGCAAGCAGTGTATCCGATGGAGGATTATCGATAATCTCTTCAAGCCCCTCTTTAACACCATCTTCATTTCCGTCTTTGTAGCTTTCCCTTAGCCATTTTTCTTTTGCTTTGTCACTTTGCGCCTGTTTCAATATTGCTAGCCCTTTGGGCCTATCGAAGGCTAGCACTTTAAGCCCTAGTGCATAAAGTAATTGGTCGCGATAAAAACTGGCAGATACACCTTCTGTAACAGGTAATTCACCCTCTGCAATGGCAAGCAATATATCATTGTTATAAAAGGCCAACTGACTGAAGTGATTGGCGTAAAACCAAGAAGCTTCAGCGTCGCTTTTAGTATCAAAACGCGCTGTATCGGTTACCGAGTCAGAGCGGGTTCTCATTACGCCTAAATCACGCATAGAAAACTGGTTTAAACGACTTTTGGTGTTACCAAAATAGAGAAACAGTAAATAGCGAAGCGCATCGTCGAATAGGCACACCAAGTAGTTATTAAGCGAGAAGCGCTCTGGCCAGCCTCTAGCACCGATATGTTCATTAAGTAACGTTACGAGTTTGGGCTTGGTGAGCGATGCTAATCCCTGCGTACTGCCGTATTCAGCAAGAAGCGCCAGCAGCGCCTCTTTGGTCAATACCCCTGCAATATCGTTAAGCGTAGCGTGAGTAATATCGCCAAACCAACCGTTTTCTATAAGCCAATCTATCTGTGCTTGTGGTTCAGTGATTTCGCCATAATTAAACTGCGTTCTGTCAATCACCGCATACTTGCGATTGGCAGCCCTAACAACAATGCACTGCTTGTCATCATCTAATGCTTTAAAGCGCTCAACAAAGTCCGTTGCACCATCGCTTAAAAGCGCACTGTTAGCGCCTTCGAAGAAAGCAAGGAACTCGTGAAAGTGTGAAAGGTAATAACGTGGCGGTAAATCTTTTCGCATGAGGTATCTTTGACTATGAAAACATCAACAGTGTATATTTATACAGCCATGCTAATCAAATTAAATCCATCACGATTGCGTTACACATCCGCTGCTAAAAATCTTTTTAAACACGTACTCGCTGTTTAGACACCCACTGAAAGAACGTTGAAAGCTGCTCGTCATCTAGTAAACGTTGTAAATTGAAGTAGTGCTTGGCTAATGTCATCTCATCATAAAAGCGATGTATGCCGCTATGACATTGCCTACAAATATAAATACCGTCCTGCAACTCGGCTTTGCTGAAGTGCTTTTTGAAATAGGTGCGCCGATGCATTTTTTTGGGAATAAGGTGGTGATAAGTAAGGCGCGTCTCTCTGTTACAACACGGGCATTTTCCTACTTTATTTGCCACATCGTCACCTTTATTTGTTCGCCTGGCCAGCCGCTATTGAAGCCGACGGTCTGTATCTTATATTCAACGGTGACTGAACGACACCGCTACTACCAGCGCACGCTACTTTCACGCGAAACACTATGCACTTTATAAAGGAAATCCACTCGTCTAAGCATTACGTAATAAACCTGTTTACTGATTAATAAGGCGATTAAATATGAGCTTAACCCGTTCCATGGACTTTTCATGTCCTTACTGTATGGCCCCCAACGATGTAGAAATAGATGAAATTAACGATGTTGGCCAAGTGCAGGTACTCGACTGCCAAGTGTGTTGCCAGCCTATAGAGCTTACTGCTTACCAGCACGGTGAAGACATTCAAATAGAGGCTGAACGAGAGAATGACTAAGCAATTTACTCGCAGCGATATTGATGAACTTACTCAGCGATACCGTGCCAACCTAATTAACAGTTTGTCTGGATTCAAATCGGCGACATTGGTGGGTACTACAAACGGCAACACCAACAATTTAGCCATTGTAAGTTCGGTTGTTCATGTGGGCGCTAACCCGCCGCTAATCGGGATGATCATGCGTCCTCACACGGTCGTACGAGACACCCTTAGCAATATAAAACAACAGGGCTTTTATACGCTAAATCACGTTTCAGCCGATTGGGTCGATAAAGCACATCAA
Organism: Alteromonas sp. KUL17; assembly: GCF_006538305.1. Lineage (NCBI taxonomy): Bacteria > Pseudomonadati > Pseudomonadota > Gammaproteobacteria > Alteromonadales > Alteromonadaceae > Alteromonas > Alteromonas sp. KUL17. The sequence continues at coordinate 82,516 of NZ_BJKJ01000019.1, read as the reverse complement.
ACGTCTGCCCGCTATGCCCCTGATGAAAGTGAATTTGAAGCAGTGGGCTTAACACCACAGTTTAGCGAGTTATTTAGTGCGCCGTTTGTTAAAGAAAGCCAAATCAAGATGGGCTTGAAGGTGGCGCAACATTTAAAACTGCTTAACGAAACCGAAATGGTTATTGGAGAAATTCAAGAGCTCCATATGCCAGAGAGCATTATTGATGAAGACGGATACGCCGATTTAGAAAAAGCCAACACTGCCTGTATTTCTGGTTTAGATAGCTATCATAATACTACGCGTATTGCACAATTTGCTTACGCCAAACCCGGTGTATCCCTAGCTAAAAAATGAACTTGTAGCAGATAGAACAGTCTAAAATTTACAATCGGGTGTTATTACTCTGAATTTTATTTAATCTAGATCAAGTGAAAATAAGACATTTCATTCGATCTTTTTTCAAAAAGAGATAGTATTTAAACATTACACAAAACCTGCCTCTTTGGGCAGGTTTTTGCGTTTAAGGCACTGAATAAAAAAGAATCATTATCGTTTCTATCTCTTAAGGAGAATGTTATGAAATCTGTAAATCGCCGTGACTTTTTAAAACTGTCGGGCTCTACAGTTATCGGTCTTACATTAGGTGGTGTAGCGTTACGTGCACAAGCTCAAGAACAATTGAGCGCTGATGACCCAACTGCTAAAGCATTGAACTACACACCATCGTCAACCGTTGAAGGTGCAAAATGTGCTAACTGCATGTACGTGCAGGGTGCCGATGGCGAACAATATCGCCCTTGTAACATTTTCCCTAACAAGCTGGTTAACGCTGATGGCTGGTGTAGCGCGTGGGTTAAAAAGCCAGGTTAAGCATTTAAAGCGGCATAGCAGCTTTTATGTTGAAACCAAACGCTGCATAAAGCTACAAACAGCGGCTGGTCACAATAGCTTAAAGTTAGTAACTTGAATTGTAAAAGCCCTCGATGACTCGAGGGCTTTTTTGTTTGGAAACGCTTTGAGATGCTTTAACTTAGCAACGAGCCACTTGTTAACCGTCGTTATTAAGGCCAGTATCAATACCTTTTAAGCTTGGGGTGTCAAAACGGGTTGGTAAAAGGCCAGGCTTAATGAAAAAACCATGTTTTGCTTCAAACACTTTACCTATTTTCAGCACATTTTCATCTTGCCACTTGCCGCCGATAAAGCTAATTCCTACCGGGAGATTCTTTACTTGGCCCGCAGGTACTGTAAGGTGCGGATACCCTGCAACAGCGGCCAAATAACCAATACCAATAAAACCGGCTGGCGAATGATCTCCATACACTCCATCGATTAAAAATGAAGGGCTATTTGAAGGCGCTACTAATACATCGACATTGTGCTTTGCTAGCAATGCGTCAATACCATTTTTGCCCGCGGTATCCTGAATAAGGCGAAGTGCGCTTTGATACTGTTCACTATCTATAGATGCTGACGCTAGCGACTTTTCGAAAATATCTTGATTAAACAGCACCAACTCTCGTTCGGTTTTGTTATTAAAAGCGATAAGCTCAGATAAGTTTCTAGCAGGGATCTCTGCCGGCGACCCCGACAAATATTCATTGATGCTGTGATGAAACTCGCTTAGCAAAACATTGTACGAGTCGGGCCAAAATGAATCTGGCTGGGAAAAGTCACTGATATCCACCAAGGTCGCGCCCGATGCTTTTAACTGATTTAATGCGCTTTCATAAACCGCTAATACATGAGGGTTATCGCCCTGGCGATACCTGACCACACCAATGCGCTTGCCCTTTAAGTCTGTTGGAAGCATCTCAGATAAAGGCATGGCCGGGCGATGAGCCCCTGCATTTTTAGTGGCGCTATCGCTTGCATCTTCGCCCGCCATTACAGCTGTCATAAGCCATGCATCTTGAACATTGGAGGTCATAGGTCCTGCGGTATCTTGACTGAAGGAAATAGGCACTATATGCGTTCTAGAAAGTAAACCGACCGTTGGCTTAAAGCCCACTACACCATTAATAGATGCAGGGCATATTATAGAGCCATTGGTTTCAGTGCCTACGGCGAGTGATGCTAATCTGAGTGACATTGCTGCGCCCGAGCCAGAAGACGAGCCACATGCACTTCTTGATAAAATATGCGGGTTACGGGTTAAGCCACCTACTGCACTCCAGCCGCTTATCGATGATTCTGAACGAAAATTTGCCCATTCAGATAAGTTAGTCTTGCCAAGAATGATCGCCCCAGCGGCTTTAAGCTTCGCCACAATCGGAGCGTCTCGACCGGTATTGTTATTAATTAGCGCCATAGAGCCTGCCGTCGTTGGCATCTCTGTACTCTCTATATTGTCTTTCAATAGCACGGGGATGCCAGCTAAAGGTCCTAATGCTTCACCATTAGCCACTTTTTTATCAATAGCTTTCGCTTCAGCTAGTGCATTTGGATTTAGCGCTAAAATGCTGTTTGTCTTTTTATCAAGCTGCTCAATTCTCGCCAGATAACCACTGACTAACGCTGACGATGTAACCTTGCCATCGATAATAGCTTGCGCTTGAACAAACGCAGGTTCATCTAACCACTTTGAAGGGGTAGGATTAGGGTTCGATTGCGACGCGCAGGCGGTGCATAGCAAAACAGCTATCAGCAAATACCACTCTTTCAACATAGATCTTTCCTTAATGCAGAGTCCTAGTGCCTGTTATTGCATTTAACTAAACAAGCAAAAAGCAACAGGCTTTATCATATTGTTAACTTGATATACGTTGAATCAGAAATAGTTCATTGTCTACAACATAAATCTTGTGATCACATAAAGGAAGATTCTTGGGGTAGCTTATGAAGAAGATTATCTAGCTGATATTTGTTGAGCAGCAATTGATAGCGGCCATCTTCAATGAAGCGATTCAGCACAGTATTAAACTTGGCTCTCAGCTCAGGGTCGGGGATCGCTGCGCAATATACAGAGACAGGAAATAATTCATGAAACACCGTTTCTTTCTCAGCATAAACCTCGTTTTCAAGTTTGAAGTGGTTAAATATGCTTCGGTCTAAAACAATAACGTCGACATGATCACGCATAAGCATGTCAACCTGACGGTCCTGCCTAGCCATTTCTATATAAGCTGGCTCGAGCGCCAAGGCTTCCTTAAACTGCTCGCCTAATACCGATTGCGCTGTTTGAAATGCAATAACGCTCTTTCCTTTTAAATCGCTTATATCATCAATAACAAAGTTTCTAGCTGCCTGTGACACGGCCACATTTTGATAAATAATGTATGGGTCAGAAAGGATAGAAACGTTAACGTTGTGTGCCGCATTTTGTGTAAGCCCAATATCGACAGCACTGTTCTTTAGTAAATGTGCCGTGCGACCAAAGGGAACATAGATAGGCGAAAGTGTATGACCCATTTCCGATACAATGGCTCTGACAAGGTCAACTTCAAACCCACTGTGCTCTTGCGATATGACATATGGTGGCTTGTTCCACCCAACCACCACATTTAGCTCTCGGGCGACGACAGAAGAGGCGTTGGCAAAGACGCACAAAAACAAAATAAGAAAACGCATAAAACTCCGGTTAACTTTCCAATCGAACCGTTTTATTAACTATAGGCGCATTTGCAATTCAAGCCACTGGACTAAAGGCTAAGCAGTGAATTTCCCTCCCAAACACAGCAAATAAGACATATTGCTCCTGCTTTTCGCTTGCTTTCATTTTGTTTAACGCCAACCGAAGGTACAATAACCAACAAAGGTCCCAACGAACGATAACTATGGCTTGGCTACAACTTCGAATTAACACCTCCTCTGAACACGCTGAATCAATAGGCGATATGCTAACAGCGAATGGCTCGCAAGCCGTTACCTATGTTGACGCGAAAGATACGCCCATGTACGAGCCTAAACCAGGTGAGGTATTACTGTGGCCAGATACACAAGTGGTAGGGCTATTTGAAGCTGATGCCGATATGAAAGGTATTCTGCAACGCCTAGGTAAGGCGAAGGTGCTTGGTCCAGACTTTAAATACAAGCTAGAACCACTTGAAGACAAAGACTGGGAACGAGAGTGGATGGATAACTTCCATCCTATGCAGTTTGGTGAGCGCTTGTGGATTTGCCCAAGCTGGCGTGATGTTCCAGATCCAAACGCTGTTAACGTGATGCTCGACCCAGGGCTTGCCTTTGGTACTGGTACACACCCTACCACGGCGCTTTGTTTACGCTGGCTAGACGGTATCGATATGACAGATAAAACGGTCGTCGATTTTGGCTGTGGGTCAGGCATCTTAGCCCTTGCCGCATTGAAGCTAGGCGCTAAGCGCGTTATTGGTATTGATATTGACCCGCAAGCTCTTCAAGCGACAAAAGAAAATGCGCGCCGCAATGGCGTTGAAGATCGTTTGGATGTGTATCTTCCAGAAGACCAGCCTGAACTAGAAGCCGATGTGGTCATGGCGAATATCTTGTCTGGTCCATTACTAGAACTTCAAAGTGTTATTACCAACTACTGCAAATCGGGCGGTTTGTTAGTACTTTCCGGCATATTGGCTGAACAGGTCTCGCGAATTGAAGACGCCTATTCAAGCGATATCACGCTAGAGCCCAGTGCTATTGACGGTGAATGGGCACGAGTTTCTGGCCAAAAGCGTTAGTATTGAGTGTTAAATAGACTGAGATCTTGAATGCTTATTAAGTAGAAATGATATTTTCTGCTCACAACTCGCTGCAAAATTAAACAAACACGGTCACAACAACCTAATAATTTGTTAATTTTTTTCACATTACAGCCCTTTCAAATCGGGGGCTGTAAGACTTTCGTACAATATTTAGACTGAAAATCAACGTTAGCTTACTAATGTGACAGATTTTTTTCACTGTCAAGACCACTAAGTGAAATTTTGTGTGATTTTTAGCCTTTTCAAGCCTTGCGAAAACACGTACACTTAGCGCCCCGTTTTAGCCGGGTGTATATTTTCTGTGCAGTTTTAGATGGCGAGCTATACATTTTACAATGCGGATTGGACCTTACGAGTTAGAAAACAATTTGATGTTGGCCCCCATGGCTGGCGTAACAGATAGACCGTTTCGCCAACTTTGTAAGCGCTTAGGTGCAGGGCTTGTTGTTTCAGAAATGCTTTCGAGTAATCCGAAGGTTTGGAACACAGCCAAATCACAAGCGCGTATGAATCATGAGGGTGAAGAAGGCATTCGCTCTGTACAGATAGCTGGGGCCGACCCTGAGCTTATGGCTCAGGCAGCACAATTTAATGTTGAAAATGGTGCGCAAATCATCGACATCAACATGGGTTGTCCTGCTAAGAAGGTCAATAAGAAGCTAGCCGGTTCTGCCTTGCTTCAATACCCAGATACAGTGGAAGCGATTATTAAAGCAGTAGTTAATGCTGTTGACGTACCCGTAACACTGAAAATTCGCACTGGCTGGAACCCAGAAAATCGCAATGGGGTTGAAATTGCCCGCATTGCAGAGCAAAACGGCATACAGTCGCTTGCTGTTCACGGCAGAACACGAGCTTGTATGTATAAAGGAGAAGCTGAATACGACACCATACGTCAAATAAAGGCGGCAATATCAATTCCTGTTATTGCAAATGGTGACATTACTTCTCCAGAGAAAGCACAAGAGGTGCTGAATTACACCGGTGCAGATGGCGTAATGATAGGTCGCGGCGCGCAAGGTAAGCCTTGGATATTTAAACAGATCCAACATTATCTTGAAACGGGCGAGAACCTACCAGCACCGCCACTGTCAGAGTTATATGAACTTTTGCACGAGCATGTAGCTAATGTGCAGAACTTTTATGGCGACATAGCCGGTGTGAGAATTGCCCGTAAGCACGTGGGCTGGTATCTCGCGGAGCACGATACGGATCGTCAGTTTCGTAAAACGTTTAACGCTATCGATGATGCGAATGAGCAACTCGATGCACTAAATGCATATTTTCAAGCGCTGCAGACCCGAGAGACCCGACAGATTTCTCCCGCAGCATAGTGATGACTAACTTAAGAGCAACACAGTATTATGTTCGATCAAAACGTGACTTCACCTTTTACTACTACAGTAACTACGCCTTCACAAACGCAAGCTCAAAAGCCACTGCGTGACTCTGTAAAGCAAGCGGTTAACAAGTACCTTAAGCAATTGGATAACGCAAACATCGATAACCTGTACGAAATGGTACTGGCTGAAGTTGAAGCGCCGCTGCTAGAAGAAGTCATGACTTACACACGCGGCAATCAAACCCGCGCTGCCATCATGATGGGCATCAACCGTGGCACACTTCGCAAGAAGCTTAAGCAATACGGCATGAACTAAGATTCCAAGGGCTTTGCCCACCAAAGAGCACCAATCGGTGCTCTTTTTGTTTCAACACTACAACATTAGAAACTTAAAATTTATGCAAACACCAAAACCAATTAAACGTGCTCTCCTTAGTGTCTCTGATAAAACCGGTATCCTCGATTTCGCGACAGCGCTGCATAACGCTGGCGTAGAACTTCTGTCGACGGGCGGTACTGCTAAACTTCTCGCTGACGCTGGCTTACCTGTTAAAGAAGTGTCTGATCACACAGGTCACCCAGAAATTATGGCTGGCCGCGTTAAAACCCTTCACCCGAAAATTCATGGCGGTATCCTTGGTCGTCGCGGTACCGATGAAGCAGTGATGGAAGAACACAGCATTGCGCCTATCGACCTTGTGGTGGTTAACCTTTACCCGTTTGCTGCTACCGTGGCAAACGAAGACTGTACGCTAGAAGATGCGATTGAAAATATTGATATCGGTGGGCCAACGATGGTTCGCGCAGCAGCGAAAAACCATAAAGATGTCACTATTGTTGTTAATGCGGCGGACTACTCTCGCGTGCTTGCAGAAATGAACGACAACAATGGCTCGTTAACGTACAACACCCGTTTTGACCTTGCGATTAAAGCGTTTGAACATACGGCCGAATACGACGGCATGATTGCAAACTACTTTGGTGCTCGTTTAGACAGCACAGGCTGTGAAGCAGACTGTGACCACCAGCACAGTGAATTCCCACGTACCTACAACATGCAGCTTACTAAGAAGCAAGACCTTCGCTATGGCGAAAATAGCCACCAAGAAGCGGCATTCTATGTTGAAAACAATGTTCAAGAAGCGTCTGTGGCTACCGCTACCCAGCTTCAGGGTAAAGAGCTTTCGTTTAACAACATTGCTGATACCGATGCGGCGCTAGAGTGCGTGAAGGAATTCGAAGAGCCAGCATGTGTAATCGTTAAGCACGCTAACCCGTGCGGTGTTGCTATTGGCGATGATATTTTAAGTGCATACGATCGTGCGTTTAAAACTGACCCTACGTCTGCATTTGGCGGCATTATTGCGTTTAATCGCGAGCTTGATGCAAATACCGCACAAGCCATTGTTGACCGTCAATTCGTAGAAGTCATTATTGCACCAACCGTAAGCGATGAAGCAAAAGAAGTAGTTAGTGCAAAGAAAAACGTACGTCTTCTAGCGTGTGGTGACTGGGCTGGTCAGCTAACTGAAGGTTACGACTTTAAACGCGTGAACGGCGGTTTATTGGTACAAGAGCGTGACTTCGGCATGGTTGAAATGGAAGACCTAGAAGTGGTGACCAAACGCAAGCCAAGCGAAGAAGAACTTCGCGACCTTATGTTCTGCTGGAAGGTAGCAAAATACGTGAAGTCTAACGCAATTGTTTACTGCAAAGACGGTATGACGGTAGGCGTGGGCACAGGTCAAATGAGCCGCGTTTACTCTGCAAAAATTGCGGGTATTAAAGCAGCTGATGAGAACCTTGAAGTTGCAGGCTCTGTAATGGCGTCTGATGCATTCTTCCCATTCCGCGACGGTATCGACGCTGCAGCTGAAGCAGGTATTAAAGCAGTAATTCAGCCAGGCGGCTCTATGCGCGACCAAGAAGTCATTGATGCCGCTGACGAGCACGGCATTGCTATGGTGTTCACGGGTATGCGCCACTTCCGTCACTAATAAGTATTTACGCAATACCTTTTAGTGCAGGCTTAGTGAGGGACACCAACACCTAAGTTAAACACGCAGTAAAGTGGCATTTAGTGGCTTTACTGTGTGTTTGTTATTTTCCTTAACCCTTTTAAATACGCAGACTCAAGATCATTTGCTTGGTTGTAATGAAATCTCATCGAAGCGACAGAGTTGCGAATTATTCTGCTAAGGCGTAAGTGCAAATAGGGGTTAGCTGATAGGCTTGATCTGACCCGTGGTAATTTGTAGTAATAGTGTTATGTTATTCGCCTACCCTCGACAGAAAAAGGAAATAAGAATGAAAAAGTTAGCCCAATATGTGTTAGCCGCAACCCTAGGTGTAAGTGCTACTTATGCCAGCGCAGATGCGATTTCTGATGCCGCAATGAGCGATATCCGCTCTGCTAGTGCAAAAGTACGCGATGAGTACCGTAATCCTCAGCAAACACTGCGCTTTTTTGGCCTTACCCCAGACATGACTGTAGTAGAAATCTCTCCAGGTGGTGGTTGGTACGCCGACATCCTTTATTCTGTTGTAAAAGATAACGGTAAGTATGTAGCTGCTCACTTTTACGTTGATGATGAAACCAGCGGTTACTTTAAAAAATCGGTGGAAGGCTTCAAAGAAAAAATGAAGCCGGGCATGAAGTACGAAGGTGCTGAGCTTACTGCATTCGACCCAATCAAAGCGTTAGATATTAGCGACGCAGGTAGTGCCGATATGGTGCTGACGTTTCGCAACGTACACAACTGGTATATGCGTCACGGTGACGAGGGTATCGACAATGCATTTGGCGCATTTTTCAAAGCGCTTAAGCCAGGTGGCGTACTGGGCGTAGTGGAACATGAGCTTCCTGAAAGCGCAGATGATGAAGCAATGAAGAAAAGTGGCTACATGAAGCGTTCTTACGTTGTGGCTGCCGCCGAAAAAGCAGGCTTTGTGCTTGAAGCAAGCAGCGATGTCAACGCGAACCCAATGGATACTGCCGACCACCCGAAAGGTGTGTGGACGCTACCTCCACGTTTGGCGCTAGATGATCAAGATCGCGAAAAATACATGGCGATTGGCGAGAGCAATCGCATGACGCTAAAATTCACCAAACCAAAATCATAAAATTAAACACTCAAAACGGAACAGTTAATGAACGTACTTGTAATTGGCGGCGGTGGCCGCGAACACGCGTTAGCGTTTAAAGCAGCGCAGTCTTCTGATGTTTCAACAGTATTTGTAGCACCTGGCAATGCCGGCACAGCTACAGAACCTAAGCTTGAGAACGTAGCTATTGATGTTAACGACATTGCTGGCTTGGTTTCTTTTGCTCAAGGTAACGATGTTGAGCTTACTATTGTAGGCCCAGAAGCGCCGCTGGTTGCAGGTGTTGTAGATGCGTTCACTAACGCGGGTTTAATGATTTTTGGGCCCACTCAAGCTGCGGCGCAGCTTGAAGGCTCAAAAGCTTTTACCAAAGACTTTTTGGCTCGCCACAACATTCCAACGGCTGAGTATCAAAACTTCACAGAAATTGACCCTGCCATTGCCTATGTTCGCGAGAAAGGTGCGCCGATTGTAGTAAAAGCAGACGGCCTTGCTGCCGGTAAAGGTGTTATTGTTGCGATGACCCTAGAAGAAGCTGAAGAGGCTATTCGCGACATGCTAGCGGGCAATGCCTTTGGCGAAGCGGGCAGCCGCGTAGTTATTGAAGAGTTCTTAGACGGCGAAGAAGCATCGTTTATTGTTATGGTAGACGGTAAGAACGTACTGCCTTTTGCCACCAGCCAAGACCACAAGCGTGCTGCTGACGGTGATAAAGGGCCAAACACAGGTGGTATGGGTGCATACTCTCCTGCTCCGGTTGTAACGCAGGACATTCACGACCGTATTATGCAAGAAGTGATTATGCCAACAGTTAACGGCATGGCTGCTGAAGGCAACGACTACGTTGGCTTTTTATATGCTGGCCTTATGATTATGGCTGATGGCACTCCAAAGGTAATCGAATACAACTGTCGCTTTGGCGATCCGGAAACTCAGCCAATCATGCTGCGCTTAAAGTCTGACTTGGTTCCACTTTGCCAAGCAGCGTGCAAAGGCGAACTTGCAGGTAAAACGATTGAGTTTGATGAGCGCGCGTCGGTAGGTGTTGTGCTTGCCGCTGGCGGCTATCCAGGCAGCTATGATAAAGGCGACGTGATTACTGGTTTTGAAGAAGCTGCTAAGTTAGACGGAAAGGTTTTCCATGCAGGCACCGCCCTTCAAGATGGCGAAGTGGTAACCGCAGGTGGCCGCGTACTTTGCGCTACAGCTTTGGGTAACAACGTTACCGAAGCGCAGCAAAAAGCCTACGAGCTACTAAAAGCCATTCAGTTTAAAGATGTGTACTACCGCACTGATATTGCGCACCGTGCGATTGAGCGTGAAGCTGAAGCCAAGTAGCCGAAAGCCTCATAGAAAGTGCTAAATGAACGCAGCTTAACGCTGCGTTCTTACATCATTATGAAAAGCCAGGGTGTGAATTCTACGCCCCCCACTTTTACTCTTACCTACTCTTACCACTTACTCACCATGCTAACGTGCAGCAAATGCAGAAATCGTAGTTTCCCAGCTACATATCACTGCTTAACCTGATACTAACGCTCAACACAAAAGAAAACTCGCGCTCAGTACATAAGTAATAAGGTATTGAATTTCACATTGAGTCTGATTTGGTACTTGCCGATAGTACTGTATACATTATAAATCTTTAATTTACTGACCCTCTCTATATGTTGCAGCGCATACTAGAACCTGTATGTTAATAATAACGATCCGCATAGATGATTAACCACTCAGCGAGATTTAATAGGCTCAGGTAGTCTGCTTAAAAAGCGTATTATTTCATTCTAATAAAAGAGATATCACCTGATGTCGAACACTAAACTTATTGCTGTATTGCTTGTAGCAGTAGTGGCGAGTACCGCAGCGTGGTTCGCCTTTTTTGCCAAAGAATCTGCTCCAGACTTTACTGCTTATGCCGCCGGGCCTGACCGAAAAGCGGCTTTTTTTGAGTATTTCACTCCTATTGTAGTCGAGGTGAACAAAGAGCTAGCCACCGATAGAGTGCAAATTCAAAGTTCTTGCGACGCGGATGAAGCAGACAATCTAGACCAGTTCCTGACAAAGTTTCGTGTTGACGATGCTGACCTTGAACAGGAGTCAGCCTGCGAGGTGTTGTTAAGGCGTGCCGACATTGTTCCTGCGTCGTTAGCTATTGCACAAGCAGCGAATGAAAGTGCATGGGGTACCTCTCGTTTTGCAAAATTAGGGAACAACTTTTTTGGTCAGTGGTGTTTCTCTAAGGGCTGCGGTATCGTTCCAAAATCGCGTGACACTAACAAAAATCATGAAGTTGCTGATTTCCGTTCGCCTGCCGACTCAGTAGAAAGCTACATGCTAAATTTAAACACTCACGATGCTTACAAACCATTGCGTAAAATTCGCCAATCCTTACGTGAAGAAGACAAGGCTGTCACCGGGGTTGCGCTTAGCTATGGCTTAGGGAAGTATTCTGAGCGTGGCGATGAATATGGAAAAGAAATACGTGAGATGATCGGTTTTAATAAACTTGCAGTGCTGGACAAGTTAGATCTGAGTAAGCAGGAAGGCGAAGCCAATTAACTCAACCAGCTAGAGTGTGACGAGCTCTGTTGCGCATTTTTTCATCGCCAAATGGCATGGCTTTTAGTCAAGGTGAGTAATTGCAGGTTAAAAGGAGTGGCATTTCTGCGACTCCTTCCAATTACGCGCAGCAAGTCAATCAAGTAAAGTAGCGACAAATTATGGTTCACTACTTTGTCAGCTTCACCTTTCCAAACACCGACGCATCTTTATACCCCAAGTTTTTATCGCCGTTTACTGGGGTGATCTCATGAGAGCCTAAAAAGTGCTCTCTGTCGCCACCATCCGCATCGCAATAGGCAAGCATAAAGCCCAGCGTCATACCTTCTTTTAAGGTAACAGGCGAATTATCTTTTCCGTGTTGATAGCTATCATCAAATACACGTACCGCTGCTTCCCAATGAATCTTATGCGGCGCCGATATATCTCGCTGCCATTTGTTCTCTACGTGATCATTGTAGAGTTGTGGTACAGCCTCTCCTGCTTCATTTGGACCTATATCAACAACCTGATTATCTAACGCTAAGTGATAGGCAAACGCATTGTAGTTATTAAGGTGATCGCCACCAGAGGCATCAGCATCAATAAAAATTTCTAAACAGTCATCATCCCAATAACGTTCAAGGGGATTAGCATAGGTATCTGAGAGGTGATCGTCTTGTATTTCTGCCAACAGATACAGCGCATCCTTGTTCCATCGCAGTTTATATCGACCAGAAAAATCACCGGACTCAGGAGCCGAGCCCCACATAAGCGACGTCATTTCATGCCAATCGCCCCCTTTCCATGCAGCGTCATTGGCTACACCATCTATAACAGGTGGCGTTGATGAATAAAGTACGCTGTCAGACTTAGCTTGTGCTGTGGGCACAGACATAGCCACAAGCAGTGCCGAGGTTAGTACTGCCCCTAGATGTTTTGCACTTTTCAATTGGATACGCTCTTTGTTTGCTTATTTGTATTTTAAACTACCATGTTTTGACCCCATCCGCGCTTGAAAATAGCGCCGAACACCTCCTTCTTTTTTAGAAGCATTACCAATTTGAAACGGTAATTGGTATAAAAAGGACATTCGTTCCCTCACTACCATGGCTATGTCATTTCAAAACGCGTGCTATCACATCCTTGCGCCTGCCAGCGAGGCTCACGAGTACAAAAAGCTCAGCAAAATATTTGATGTATTTCTTATCGCGTTAATTATCGTAAATGTTGTCGCTATGATGCTGGAAACAGTGCCGGGTATCCCTGCCATTTGGCAGTACGAACTTCATATAATCGAAGTGGTTTCAGTACTGATATTTACCCTTGAGTACTTTCTTCGTTTATACGGCAGCGCATCGGCCCCAAACCGTCCTAATCACGAACGCACAACGACATGGCAAAAGCGCTGGACCTATTTGAAAAGTCCCATGGCGCTCGTCGACCTAATGGCAATTCTGCCTTTTTACTTAAGCGTTTTCGTGGCGTTCGATTTACGTATTTTGCGAATATTTCGGGTAATGCGAATTCTAAAAATTGGGCGCTATTCGCGCTCTATGCAAACTCTCGTTACCGTATTGCGCAACGAGTCTCACAGCCTTATTGCGGCGTTAAGCGTACTTTTGTTGTTCACGATTATCGCCGCCACCTGTATTTACTATATTGAACATGCTGCTCAGCCCGATGTTTTTAGCAGTATTCCCGCTTCATTGTGGTGGGCACTCGTCACGCTGACCACGGTGGGCTATGGTGACGCCGTTCCCATAACTGCACTGGGTAAAATATTTGGCGGCCTCATAACTATTATGGGGATCTGTTTTTACGCCTTACCAGCGGGTATTTTATCTTCTAGCTACACATCGCAGATGCAGCTTAAACGCGATAGGTTTAAAGACACAGTAAGAAGCGTTTTGGACGACGGAAAGTTGAGTGAGCACGATGTGCACCACCTAGAACATGTTCGCGCACTTCTGGATTTAGATGAAGAAGAGGCAAAGCTAATTGTGCGCCTATTGCAGCACCATCACAAACGGCTAGATGATTGATTATACGCAGGCTGGAGCGAAAGCAACTCCCAAGAATCGAGTGGTAAGCGCTTATACCTCCCCTTGATTCTTAGCTCACATCAGCTTATAACTAGTACCCGTCATTTCCAAAAAGAATTCCTATGTCTGTCAAACACCCTATTATTGCTATAACAGGTTCTTCTGGCGCGGGTACTACTACCACGACCAACGCTATACGTCATATTTTCAGGAACTTAAGTGTTAATGCTGCGGTTGTAGGAGGCGATAGTTTTCACCGTTTTACCCGCCCGGAAATGGAAGTGGAAATTCGCAAAGCCCAAGAACAAGGCAGACATATCAGCTACTTTGGCCCTAAAGCCAACGACTTTGAGCTACTGGAATCCCTGTTTAGGGAATACGGCAGCTCGGGTACAGGACAGTTTAGACAATACCTTCACACATTCGATGAAGCCGTGCCTTTTAATCAAATGCCCGGCACCTTTACACCTTGGCAAGATTTACCCAAAAACACTGACTTGCTGTTCTATGAAGGTTTACATGGCGGTGTAAAAACGGAAGAAAATGACGTAGCAAAACATGTAGATTTACTGGTCGGCATGGTGCCGATTGTAAACTTAGAGTGGATCCAAAAAATTGTACGCGACACCACTGACCGAGGACATTCTCGTGAAGCGGTAATGAGCAGCATAGTGCGAGGACTGGACGACTATTTCCACTACATCACGCCACAATTTTCACGCACCCACGTTAACTTCCAGCGCGTACCAACCGTTGATACCTCCAACCCCTTCAGTGCACGGGAAATTCCAACCCAAGATGAAAGCTTTGTGGTTGTGCGCTTTAGACGGGAAATGAAGACTGTGGACTACCCCTACCTCCTTCAAATGATCGATGGCGCGTTTATGTCTCGCATCAACACCTTGGTTGTGCCCGGCGGAAAGATGGGCTTAGCCATGGAGCTCATTTTAACTCCGCTCCTTGAAGACATCTTAAATAAAAAGCGCAGAGCTGGTCATCAGATGGATTGGTTGAGCAGCGACGAGTAAGCCCAATATACATCGCTTCTATAGGCATATATTTAAAACAGTAAGTCGTAATGACTCATGCCCTGCGTCAATCTAGGTTCTATTCGGAATCTTTCTTGATTTAGTTTTTGACACAGCAGGCCCCTATTATGACCACAATTAAAAGCCAACAAATTTGGGTAGACCAGCAAAACCTTGCCAACACTAACGTTGTTTCCCGCGATATAAACATCAGCGACTTACAGCAAGACGAAGTATTGCTTGAGACAGACAGCTTTGGCTTTTCTGCCAACAACATCACCTATGCTGCACTGGGGTTTTAAAATGGGCTATTGGGGCTTTTTCCCTGCAAAGAGTGATAATGACGTTGATGAAGCGCATGGCTTCGGTATTGTGCCCGTTTGGGGCTTTGCTACCGTTAAGGCATCTTGTCATAGCGATATCAAAGTAGGTGAAAAGGTGTTCGGCTACCTGCCTATGGCTAGCCATTGGGTGATAAAAGCTGGAAAAGTTGCCCCTCACGGCTTTTCAGACATCCACGAAAAACGGAAAAGCATTAGCCCTGTTTACGATCAATATCTTCGCTGTGCCGCCGACCCCGGCTACGACAAAAACCGCGAAGCATGGCAGCTTAATTTTAGACCCCTTTATATGACTTCGTTTGTTCTCGATGACTATGTGGCAGAGAAAGCAAACAATGAAACCTTACTGTTGTCGAGCGCTTCGAGTAAAACCGCATTGGGTACAGCGCAACTACTTAAAGACCAGAAGGCCTCTCGAAACGCAAGCTATAAGGTGGTTGGGCTAACCTCGAAACAAAACGTGGATATGGTAAAAGCGACCGGCTGCTACGATGAAGTGTATAGTTATGACGAACTCTCAGCCCTAAGTAGCGAAGACAATAGCAGTCAAAGCAGCGATGCGCGCTACTGGCTGCTTGATTTCGCTGCCAACGGTACGTTGATTAATGACCTTACCAAGCAGCTTGGCGATAGCCTGAGCGACGTTACACTCATTGGTGCGACAGATTGGAAAGCCCAAGAGAAGCCCAACCCCAAATTGCTCAATGCAGAGATATTTTTCGCGCCAGCTCGCGTGAAACTGCGCCAACATGAATGGGGGCACGAGGCCTTTTTGGCAAAATACGCCAGTGCATGGAAACGCTTCGCAGAGAAAGTGAGCGATCAGTTTTATGAGCAATCGCACCGCGGAGCTGATGCTATAACGCAGTTATATTTAGAAACGCTTAATGGAACGGCGCAAACAAAAGCCCTTAACGTCGTCACTTTTGATTAGCGCCCCTTAAGGATTACAACTTGAACTGCTGGTGTGTTGTTGCAGCGCCTACGTTATAAAGCTTCTCACCAATATGTAGTTCACTATAAGCTCAGTGGGGAGAAAAGCGTAATGGCTTCCTCCTCGTTGGAGTCTGCAAGGCTTTTGCTGGGCCTTTGCTGGCTCTTTCTTTACATCTAAGTTCGACAGACCTAGACACTATTTGTAACAAACATCCCCAGCCTTTTACGCTTTTCTCGCTTTTGTATTTCACATCTTGTGGTTATAGTGAAACAAAAGTAAAACGAAAGGTATGAGTATGGGTCAGGAAACCTCTAAAATTCTCGTTGTTGATGATGACATGCGTCTGCGCAGCCTATTAGAGCGCTATTTGCTCGAGCAGGGCTATCAAGTTCGCAGTGCGGCTAACGCAGAACAAATGGACAGACTGCTTGAGCGCGAGAATTTTCACTTAATGGTTTTGGACCTTATGCTACCTGGCGAAGACGGCTTATCTATATGCCGCAGATTGCGCCAGCAAGAAAACGACATGCCCATTATTATGCTTACTGCAAAAGGCGATGAAGTTGACCGTATTATCGGCCTTGAAATGGGCGCAGACGATTATTTGCCTAAACCATTTAACCCACGCGAGCTACTAGCACGCGCTAAAGCGGTATTGCGCAGACGCAGCAGCGAAGCGCCGGGCGCGCCGTCTAAAGATGTGCAAATTGTGGAATTTGGCAATTACAAACTGAACCTTGCCACCCGAGAAATGACAGCTGGCGATATACCTTTAACCCTGACAAGCGGTGAGTTTGCGGTATTAAAATCTCTGGTTACTCACCCCCGCGAGCCATTGTCGCGAGACAAACTGATGAACCTAGCGCGTGGTCGCGACTACAGTGCACTAGAGCGCAGTATTGACGTTCAGGTTTCGCGCTTACGAAGAATGCTTGAAGAAGACCCTGCCAACCCTCGCTATATTCAAACAGTATGGGGATTGGGGTACGTATTCGTGCCTGATGGCGAACAAGTTTAGCACCTATGGCTGATACGGCGGGCTCTACCCGTCTTTGCCAGTGCGCAAATGAAGTATGTTTACTCATGACTCCTAATTATGCGTTTACCTACTGCCATTCCAAACACTGGCTTATGATTCAAAGCGACGGCATGTTATGCGTTTAATTCCAAAAAGTGCATTTGGCCAAACCGTCATGCTTATTGGCGTGCTGTTGCTTATTAATCAGATTGTGTCCTACATCTCTGTTACCTATTACTTTATTCAGCCCAGCTACCAACAAATTAACAGCTTATTGGCCACCCAAGTTAAATCTGTGCTCGCCAACGATTTGCTAGTGACTAACCAAGAAACCCGCGACCGCTATTTTCAAAAAACCCAGGTACAGGTCTTTGACGAAAGCGTTGCCAAACAGAATGGATTAGAGAGCGCGGTATACTATAGCTATATTTCTTCTCAGGTTAGCGAGCAGCTCCGGCAGCTTGCAGATGTGCGCATTAGCACCACCACACAGGCCAGTGACGAAAATGCGCCATACATTGTGTGGATATCCCTGAACCGCTACCCAGATACGTGGATCTCTATTCCTATTTCAGGACTTAACGAAGCGAATATATCCCCTCTGACTATGTACTTAATGGTAATTGGCATATTGAGTGTGGCCGGGGGCTGGTTGTTTGTAAGACGCATGACTCGCCCGTTGTCAGCCCTGCAAAAAGCAGCAATAGCGGTGGGTAAAGGCGAGCACCCGGCGCCGCTTCGCGAACAAGGCAGCACCGAAATGATTCAGGTTACTCGGGCGTTTAACCGCATGAATCAGGGTATTAAGCAGCTTGAAAATGACCGAAATATTATGACAGCAGGTATTTCTCACGACTTGCGCACACCGCTTACCCGTATTCGCCTAGCCTCAGAAATGCTACCGGAAGATCAAGATTGGATAAAAGACGGTATTGTAAATGACATAGAAGACATGAACGCCATCATCGATCAGTTCATTGACTATGCGCGCTACGACACCGAAGAAGTCACTCAAGAAACTGATTTAAACGCGATTATTGCAGAGCTGGTACAAGCCAGACATTTAGACGACAAGCACCACATCGAACTCAAACTCAACGCCATTCCTCCGCTGTCACTTCGGCGAATTGCAATGAAACGCGTGATCGACAACCTCATCGAAAATGCTTTCAAGTACGGCTCGGACGATATTGCAATTAGCAGCTTTTACAATCGTCACGAAAAGCGCGTGTATTGCAAAGTACGCGACTTTGGCCCGGGAATACCGGAAGCGGAGCTCGACGGTGTATTCATGCCGTTTGCACAAGGCGACAAAGCCCGCAATTCGTCAGGTTCAGGCCTTGGCCTTGCCATAATAAGGCGAATTGTAGAAGCTCACGATGGTGAGGTGACGTTGCGAAATCATCCTCAGCAGGGCTTGGTCGCAGAGTTTTATTTACCGTATCAAACCCATTAAGCCCAAAAACACTACACGGATTAATGGTATGGCCCCTCTCCTCCCATAAAGGCTTCAAATGAGCCAAGATAGAGTTGCTCAAATCACTATCAAGAAGGAGAAGGTCACATGAGTAAGGTAACAATAGGTCTCGATATCGCCAAGTCTGTTTTTCATTTAGTTTTTATGAACCAGTCAGGCAGAGTGCTCAAAAAGAAGAAGTTAAGGCGTCACCAGATGTTGTCCTATTTTAGTCAACTGGAGCCGTGTATTGTAGTGATGGAAGCCTGTGGAAGTTGCCATTACTGGTGCAGGGAATTGACGAAAGCCGGGCATGAAGTCAAAGCGATAGCACCCAAACCAAAGATAAGTAAATAAACTAAAACAGGGAGCCTATCAACATATTGCAAAAAGACAACGTAATGATGATTAACGGTTCATAACCGTCTTGTTCAAATCAGTTAATACCAAGGGCCTTCGAGGCCGCCGGATTGATGAGACAACAAGATGCGAACAACCATCAAGGCTAGAAGTCAAATGACTTCACGAAAAAGACGAATATATGGCAGCAATGAATCACGTTAATATATCAACACGGTGTCTTGCAATCGGAGAGGGTCCATATATGGTATTGTCCGTGTACAAATATGTTGCGCACGGTCCTAGTCGAATTTTTTTGCCGAAAGTAAACCAAATCTTTGCGTTCACTGTTAAAGTAGGTTGGTCAAATTAAAAGAATAACTTTGGAGTTCCCTTGAAAGCACTCATTGCCCTTACCAGTATTGTTGGTTTTTTAATGGTGGTGTTACCTGGACCGCTATATCAGTTCGCAGGTGTTAGTTTAGGTACTGCATTCACCTCACTTCGTTTCGGTGTGTACGTAGGCGGCGCGGCGTTGATACTGATTATTCTACAAGTATTGATTAATCGGAAGAACGTGAGTTGGGGTAGTACATTTATATGTGCTGTTCTCGCGTTAGTAGCCGTTGGCATGCCCGTTAGCATGATGAGTAAAGCGAGCGCCGTTCCTCCAATTCACGACATAACCACCGACGTAACTAATCCACCTGAGTTCGTTGCTATTGCGCCACTTAGAGAAGGCGCACCAAATTCAATTGCTTATGAAGGTGGTGATGTTACCAAGCAGCAGCTTGAAGCCTACCCAGAAATTAAAACTCAGCTACTTCCTCAACCTATAAATGAAGTGTACATGGCTGCCGAAAAAGCTATCGCGGCACTGGGTTGGGAGCGAGCAAGCGAAGGCGCATTACCCAATACGCTAGAAGCAACCGAAACAACAACTTGGTTTGGCTTCAAAGACGACGTGGTCATTCGATTAACCGCAAAAAGCGATGATACGCTTGTCGATATTCGCAGTAAGTCGCGAGTAGGTAAAAGTGACTTGGGCAAAAATGCTGAACGAATTGAAATCTTCATGGCAGAGCTAAGAAACCAGCTTGGTTATCAATAAGTACGCCAACAAATAGATTAAAAGCGAAAGCCCGCTAGTTAATTACTAGCGGGCTTTTTAATACTTTGACTTCGTTAAGGTGTACAGTCGTAATTAAATCTAGCGCCCTCTAAATCAAAGCCATTCCCTATACTAGTGAGCTAACTTAAGAACCACTACGCCTGCCACAATAAGCGCAACGCCAAAATATCGGGCTAACGACGACGGGTCGCCATAAAACATTACGCCAACTAAAAATGTGCCCGCTGCACCTATACCCGTCCATACGGCATACGCTGTACCGATAGGTATTTGTTTTTGTGCCATCCACAGGCAAAAACCGCTGGCAGCCATAAACCCTATTGCAAGTAGAATTCCTATGACGCGAGTTTCCGCTTCTTGCGACAGTTTAAGTCCCACGGGCCAACCAATCTCTAGTAAGCCCGCAACGATTAAATAAATCCAGCTCACTTGTACATCCTCAAAATTACTTGTTTTGGCTTATCGGTAAAGTATACCTGCAAGGTTTTAAGATGATATTCAATGCGTCTTAGCATGTTGCGATTCAGCGTTTTCTCACTAAAGGCTTGCCAACTGAATGCTCACCATTCCTAGTACCGCAGCGTTTAAACGGTTGAACCAGCGCCAAAACTTAGGGCGCTGCATATGATGTGCAAAACGCGCTGTCAGGGTACTTAAACCTATGAACCACACGACAGATGCGCCAATCGCACCACCAACGAACCACCATTTATTTTCCTGCCACTGGCTCGCCAAGTTCCCCATAAGTAACAAAGTATCTAGATAAAAATGAGGGTTTAACCAGGTTACCGCTAGCGCAATAAGCAAAGCCTTTTTGAAAGACAGTTGCTTTTTTGCCATCTCCAGAACAAGCGCATCGTTAGCTAAAGAAGACTTTATTTTGTTAAACGCTATCCACAACAAAAAGGCTACGCCAGCCCATTTGGTAACGGTTACCAGCATTGGATACTCTTGCAACAACAACCCGAATCCCATAGCGCCTAAGCTAATAGAAATGGCATCGCTTAAAATAAACAGCAAAACAAATAGAGAGGTCCATTGTCGTTTCATCGACTGCTCGATCAGAAAGCTGTTTTGCGCGCCTACCGCGATGATAAGGGTACCGCCCATCACGAAACCACTAGTTGCTGCCGCCAACATGATAAATGCCTCTTAGAATAAATAATTAAATAAATAGCGTGTGTGCTTTTTGCTTGGTTTTTATAGCTGCCCTTTGCCGCTTAACATCGGCATGAGTATCCAAGCAAACATTTGAACTGGCGCTATTTTATACACCTTGCGTTACTTAATTAAATTAATGATACTTGTATTGAATAAGCAAAATTAATAATTTTAACGTTCATTTCACAGGCTTCATTCAAAAATGTTAGATTACGACGCGCTTAGATGCTTTCATGAAGTATTACGCTATGGCGGTTTCGAAAAAGGTGCACAGGCCTTAAACCTCACCCAATCTGCGGTTTCGCAAAAAATTAAACGTCTCGAACAAAGCGTGGGCGGGCCAGTTATGGTGCGAACAAAGCCACTTCGGGCAACGCCACTGGGAAAAGAGCTGCTGGCACATATACAGAAAGTGAGCGTACTAGAAGAAGCCCTTAACATTAAAAGTGGTTTAGAAGCTTCAGCTGCTCCTATCAGCGTGGCGGTTAACAACGATGTACTTGCCACTTGGTTTTCGCAAGTTATGGCGGCGTTTAGCGATAAACGGGCTAACCCCGTGCACATCGTCAATGCAGACCAAACACAAACCAGAGACATTCTTCAGCAAGGCCGCGTTATGGCATGTATCAGTCAAACGGGCACACCCGTTACGGGTGGCCAGTCTGTAAGATTAGGCACCATGCGCTATCAGCTTTACGCGTCACCACGCTTTATCGAGCGATACCTTCACAAAGACGTATCGCCTGAAAATGTCATGAAAACACCAGGTCTTTTGTACGATGAGTACGATGTTACGTTACTTACTGACTATCAAAGAGAATGCCTGCATATGGCCCCATCGTTTGCCACATGTCATTGGTACCCGTCGTCGCACGGCTTTGTGAAAATGGCGTTAGACGGTGTGGTGTGGGCGCTGCTTCCCA
Organism: Alteromonas sp. KUL17; assembly: GCF_006538305.1. Lineage (NCBI taxonomy): Bacteria > Pseudomonadati > Pseudomonadota > Gammaproteobacteria > Alteromonadales > Alteromonadaceae > Alteromonas > Alteromonas sp. KUL17. The sequence goes on along the minus strand of NZ_BJKJ01000019.1, from coordinate 60,490 downwards.
CGCTACAGGTTGCACAAGAAGTGAAAGAAGGTGAGCTCATTTCGCTATTCCCCGACAAAGAACTAGGCGTCCCTCTTTTTTGGCACTGGACTACGCTAGAATCGGCCGCCCTAGCCGATCTGACCAAAGCCGTAAAACAGGTTGCCAAGGCGCAATTAAAATAACACCCTATTAAGGGTTAGCAGTGCATTGGGCAGATTTATGTTTCTCTTTCACGCTGTACATCAACTCGTCGGCTTTAGTTAATAAGCTCGATAGGTCTTTACAGCGCTCTTTTGTGATGTAAGCACCTACACTTGCTGTTGCGTTTATAACAACATTCTCCGTTCTTATATCTCGCTCTGCCAAGCTCTCTTCAATACGGGCAGCCAGCCGCTCGGCCTGACCTTCACTGTAACAGTGACTTAATACCACAAACTCATCCCCACCTAAGCGACCAACGGCATCTTGCTCTCTACATCGGCTCATTAAAATTTTAGCAATAACTTGCAAAACCTTGTCTCCCGCGTGGTGTCCATACTGATCATTAATCTCTTTAAATTTATCAATATCAATGAAAAGTAATGTCAGATAGCCGCCCTCTTTGTTGAAGTTATTCAACAGCGATTGCGCTACCCCCTCCCAGCCACTGCGATTCAATACTTTACATAGCGAGTCAGTCGATGCCCGTTTAAATGCACTTAGCCTGTCATCATCCAGTTTTTTCACTTTTCTCGATGTGGCGATGGCGAAAATAAAGGCCTCGATAGTAATACCCACTATAAGCGCATATCGGTACATGAATGCCGATACGTCTACGAAAACCAAACGAAAAAGCATTGTAAAAACCATAACGGCTATGCCAAGCATGACCAAATTTGCGCAATGTACCTTGCGATACGCGGCATAGACACATGCAGATAAGGTGCACGTCATGGTTATAAGAGTGATCAAGCTCAGCATACTGTTTATTTTCATAGCATCTGAAACTGGAAGGATAAGCTGAACAACTGAAAACGCGAGTGCTGCGCAGGCCATTCCAAGCATAAATTGGCGCTGCCACCCTTTTAGTAGCGCTTTGAAATCAAGTAGCTGGTCTAAAAACTTCACCCCTGCAAAGACAGTTATCCCTGCAAATAATAAATGCAGTTGAAAGTTTGCAAGTAGTGCAACTTGCGGAAAGACTATGTTTAAAAGCCCTTCTTGCAGTAGAAAGAACACACCCGCGCTGAAAACGTAAAAACTGTAAGAATAAAAACCGTAGTTTTGCATGCTGGTTCCCAGCATGCCTACATATATGGTTAGCGCTAAACAGAAACCAATAAATAAGCTCATAGTAAGCGTGTGAACCGATACATATTTTTGAAAGTCACTGAGCGGCGTTACTTTTAACGTCACGCTACGTTCCACCTGTGCATTAATATCAAGGTATAGTCGGTCATTTGAACTGTCGATCGCATAGGCTTCAAACGCGCTAGGTAACCGTTGAACTTTGCGCATTTCACTGTCGTAGAGCTGGTTATAGATTATATAGTTTCGCGGGAAATAAAGGATGTGTTGCGCATCTATGTTGCATATCAACCTGAGACGCTGATCGCCTGATTGCAGCATCATAGTAGAAGAGTGAGGATCTGCGCTATCTTCTAAGTAACATTTAGCAAGCGAGTGGGAACTTGCTGCACATAAAAAAAAGGCCGATAAATAAGCGAATAAAATTACGTGACACACACCATGTCATAGATTTGCTTCCTACTGGTACCGCAGCCAAATCCGTTTAGCAAAAATATCCTTGTACGGCTATTACACTAAGATAAGTATGCTTGGTTATATTAAGGTATGAAAAACCAACACATATTAAGCTTAGTTTATAAATTTTAGTTCGCTTAAAAAAAATAACCCCTTGTGCACAAAAAATTAACATTGGAAGAATATAGAACGTTCTTTTACAGTCCTCCGAGAGATTTACCTTTAAGAAATTTTGAAGTGAAAACGCCTACTTCACAAAGTAGGTTGATAGGTATACTTTTATTTAACGTCGTTCAATGGCAGGTATTGCGAAGTAAGCATCTAAGTCTGTTTCTTTTAACGCATCAAGTTTGCGCTTTCTTTCAGCTCTTTCGTTTATGGTTTCCCCGAACACTTCTATATGCAAATCAGCAATTAGGGCCCTACCTTCTTCTTTGCTGATCAAGCCCATTAATTCGCCGGCGTGCATGAATCCTTGAACCCGATATTTTTCTGCCTCTACCTTTTTGCCTTCCTTGCTCGCGTTATAAAGGCTCACAAGTTGAGTTCTACAAGCGTTAACAAATATGTCTTTTTCATTCTTATTTTGCATTCGCGCATCCCTTTTATTAAGCCTTTATACCTTAACGATATTTGATCGTTTTAGATACCGCCATCAAAGCTAACTTGGCGTCGCGTTACCATCGCCATAACGCAATTCAAAAATAGCTACAACTAAAGTTCATTGGTGAGAACGCCATATACCACCTACGCTTTATCAAGTGCTGGAAGTGTAACTTTCAGGAAGTCACAGACAGACGTAAGCGAGCATCAAAATGCGAGTAAAAATAGCCCTTGGAATGGTCACAGCCATGGCGTTTGCTCCCCTTGTTACAGCTAAGGGGGCGGCAAAAGGAAATGCTCATCATTGGGAAACGTCACCTCATCATTTATCGGCACTAGTAGGTACCACTTACACAAAAGAGTGTGGCAACGCGTTCACTTTGGGCATCGATTATGAGTACCGGCTAAGCGATTTCTTAGGTGTGGGATTTGTTGCTGAATACGCCTTTGAAGACTTAGACGCTTATACCTATTTACTCGTCGCCGACCTTCACATTACTAACAATTTTATTGCCCAAATTGGCCCTGGCGTTGAATTTCACGGCAGCCATAAAATGGAAGTAGCTCGGTTAGGCTTTTTATATGAGTTTGAAGTGTCAGGTTTTACCATCTCGCCACAGCTTCATTACGACTATCATCGAAACCACAAAAGTGCAGTTGTTGCTGGGTTAGCAATTGGAGTGTCGTTTTAAACCACCTGCCCAGCTGCCCAACCGCTGCTCCAAGCCCACTGAAAGTTAAAGCCGCCGAGCCAACCGGTAACGTCAACCACTTCACCTATGAAGTAAAGGCCTTCGACGTTCTTGGCCATCATGGTTTTTGACGAAAGTTCGTTGGTATCTACGCCGCCAATGGTGACTTCCGCTGTTCGGTAGCCTTCAGTGCCGTTTGGCTTTATTTGCCAATTTTCGAGCGTGTCAGCAATAGCATCACATTCGCCGTGGGTGAGCTGTTTTACCGGAACATTGCGCCAGTTATGATATTCGATAAAGCTTTGCACCATCCGCTTAGGGAATACTTTATTTAAACACGTAGCAAGTAAGGCATCGGGGGTTTCAGCGCGCGCTGTTTGCAAAAGCGCCGTAGCGTCGTCATTGGGTAGCGTATTAATGCTTAAACTGTCACCTGACTCCCAATAACTTGAGATTTGCAGCATAGCAGGGCCGCTCAAACCACGGTGGGTAAAAAGCATCGCTTCTTTAAACGTGGTGTCGTTACAACTAGCATATACATCAACTGCGATACCGCTAAGCTCTGCCAGTGTGTCTTTGTCTTTATCGTGTAAGGTAAAGGGCACAAGTGCGGCGCGTGTGGGTAACACGTTCAGGCCGAATTGCTCGGCAATTTTGTAACCAAATGGCGTCGCCCCCAGCTTTGGCATACTTAAACCACCGGTCGCGATAACTAAAGACTCACAGCTATATTCGCCGTTCGAAGTAGTTAGTAAGTACCCTCCTTCAACCTTTTCTACGCTTGTAATTTCACAGCGAGTAGTAATGGTAACGGCTGATTTTTTACATTCGTTAAGCAATAAATCGACGATATCTTTGGCGCTGTCGTCACAAAACAATTGGCCCAAAGTTTTTTCATGGTAGGCAATACCATGCTCGGCAACCAAGCCAATAAAATCCCATTGGGTATAGCGACTTAGTGCCGACTTACAAAAGTGAGGGTTTTGCGATAAGAAATTGGCGGGTTCTGCGTACATATTGGTAAAATTGCAGCGCCCACCCCCTGACATAAGAATCTTGCGGCCTACTTTTTTGGCATGATCGAGCACTTCTACGCTGCGACCTCGCGCGCCTGCCTGTGCCGCGCAGAACAGCCCTGCTGCACCTGCTCCAATAACAATAACATCGCGCTTAATCACTCTGTATCCACCTTACATCAAGCCAAAAAACTCACGCGCATCGTAGCGCAGGTTAAGAGTTCGGGATTATACGTAATAAGCCATGCTGCACAACGCAAAGCCGAATCTTACTGCAAATTTAATCTAGTTCTTTAGTAGAAAATTATGGATTTTAATACTTTTTAACAATACTAAAGAAATTTTAATTCCTCTATAAATACGCCCCAGGATTGAGGTGCAACTCAATTTGAACGAATAAACAAACGAACAAAACATCGCAGCTACTTCACAAATTACAGAGGATTGTATCCATGGAAGAGTTCTTAGCGTCACTTGATATTAACCAATACCTGCCAGCCGCCCTGGCGTGGGCCACGAACATATTACTTGCTTTGGCAATTTTAATAGTTGGCCTGTGGGTAGCGAGCAAGGTGTATAGCGCTATTGTCGCTATTGCTAATAGCCACCCTCAACTGGATGACACCCTTTTTAAGTTCTTTGGTAGCGTAGCGCGCTATACCATTCTTGCTTTTGTTGGCATAGCGGTACTAAATCGCTTTGGCGTTCAAACCGCGTCTATTATTGCGCTGTTAGGTGCTGCCGGTCTTGCTATTGGTTTAGCACTTCAAGGCACACTTTCTAACCTAGCTGCGGGTGTAATGCTGCTTATCTTCCGCCCCTATAAAGTTAATGACTTTGTCGATGCCGCGGGCAAGTTCGGTAAAGTAACTGAAATCGACTTGTTCACCACTATTTTGCAAACCTTCGATAATAAGCAAATCATCATTCCAAATAGCCAAATTTGGGGTGAGCAAATTGTTAACCACTCTCACCATGAAATTCGCGGTGTAGATATGACTTTTGGTATTGCCTACAACGAAAACATTGATGCCGCTCGCGCTGTTATCGATAAAGTGTTGGCAGACCACCCGCACGTACTTAAAGACCCAGCGCCATTTGTTGAGGTATCTACCCTTAACGATAGCTCGGTAGACTTTATTGTGCGTCCATTCTGTCATGGTGAGCACTACTTCGACATTCTGTTCTCAGTGCCAGAACAGGTGAAGAAAGCGCTAGATGAAGCGAATATCGAGATTCCATTCCCGCACCGCAAAGTGATTGTGGTAAACGAGAACGCGTAGTCTTATAGTGCGCGGGTAAAAATAACGTCCTAGTAAGCAAAAGGGCAGCCGATAGGCTGCCCTTTTTATTTTATATTTTCAGTCAGTTATGAAACCATTTACGCTTTAGTTTTTTCTGGGAAACACTGCCAAAGGGTGCGTAGTAATTAACTGAACGAACGCACGAGTATGTGGCTTAATGGCGTTTTCATGGCTTACGCGTACTTTTAGCTCATCACCGCTGTCTAGCATAACTGCATAAAGCCGACTTTCGCCTTCGTAGCGTACCCATTCAACCGTACAGTTCGTTTCACTAAGTGTAGCATCTAAGCTTAAATCGTCAGGGCGTACCAACAAGTCTACGTTGCCGCTTGCACCTTGAAGCGGTGTGCCTGGCACATTACCAATATCAGTAACCACTGTTTTGTCTGTATTTGCTGCGCTGCTATCGAATGTGGCACTTAAGAAGCTCGCCTCGCCCATAAAACGCGCCACAAAACGGCTGGCAGGAGAAGAGTAACAGGCTTCAGGTGTGTCTAATTGCTCAAGCACACCTTTATTAAGTATACCCACTCTATCGCCAACACTTAGCGCCTCTTCTTGATCGTGCGTTACCCAAATAGCAGGCACACCTGCTCTTTTTAAGGCATCGCGAATTTCCCAGCGCAAGCTGTCTTTTAGCGCAGCATCAAGGTTTGAAAGGGGTTCGTCTAGCAATACAAAGGACGGCTCGTGAGCTAGCGTTCTTGCTAGCGCAACGCGCTGCTTTTGACCGCCAGAAAGACGTGCAGGTTTTGCATCGCGGAAGTTATCTAAGCCTAATAATTGAAGCCAATGATCGGCAAGCTTAGTGTCTTTTAAACGAAAGCAAACGTTCTGCTGAACGGTAAGATGAGGAAACAACGCAAAGTCTTGAAACACCATACCCACGTTACGCTTTTCAGGCGGAACATGTTTGTTTGCTGTACTTTCCCATTCACCTAGGCTCATAGCACCTTCTGAAATAGGAATAAGCCCAGCCAACGCTTGCAAAATGGTGGTTTTACCGCAGCCGGTTGGCCCCACCAGCATCAGGATTTCGTCTTGTCCAAGCTCAAGATTTAACTTGTCGACAACGCGGGTAGACCCATAATTCACAGACAAATTATTTACACTAAGCATTACGAACGATCATCCTCGGTAACGGTAAACTGGGCTTTTCTTTCGCCCGACAGCATGAGAATTAACCCCACACCTGATAATAAAACAAGTAAAAGCCCTGGCACGGCTGCGCGGCCAAAGTAACCTGCTTCGTAAACTCGCCACATATAGGTAGCTAAGGTTTCAAATCCTGTAGGTCCTAACATAAGCGTTGCAGGTAGTTCGCGCATGGCTTCTAAGAACACAAGCGCTGCACCCGCAATCATACCACGAAGGGTTAACGGCAGCGTAATTCGCATAAATGCCTCACGCGGGCTAGCGCCCAGCACGCGAGCAGCTTTTACCAGACCTGAATCAATATTCTCAGCCGTACTTCTTACACTTCCCACAGCAAGTGGGATAAAGCGCAGTACATAAGCCATCACAAGCAGACTTAACGTTTGATAGAGCGCGGGCAACTGCAGGCCAACATAAACAAGGGCTGTCCCCATTACGATACCCGGAACCCCAAAGCCAAAATAAGTAATGCGCTCCATAAAGCGTCCAGCTTTTCCGGCAATAGCGGCGTGAGCTACCGGAATGGCGAGTAATACAGCAACAATCGCTGCAATAAATGACGCATGAGCTGAGTTCCACGCATAGCTAAATTCAAAACCGCCGGCGCCTTCTCGCACTAACCACAGCGTAAAAATAGCAAGGGGAAGCACAATAGCCATAAATACCACCGGCATAGTAGCCAGCAACATTAGGTTTCGCTGCCAGCGAGCAGGAAACAACGATAAATGCTTACCTGGGCGCTCTTGAGCGCCACTAATACGACTTTCTATAAATAGAATAAGCCCAACAATAACCATTAGCTGAAGGCTCAGCATGGCGGCTTGACTAAGACCGAAGGCGTTATACTCAACAAAGATAACGCGGGTAAAGGTGTCGAAGCCCATTATTGCAGGCGTACCAAAATCGGATAACGCATAAAGTGCAGCAAGGAGTGCCCCTGCGGCAACGCTATTCACAACACGCGGTAAAACCACTCGCCATAAGCTTGCGCCTAAGGTTAACCCTAGCGTGCGCGCCGCGTTAACCAAGCTTGCATCTAAACTCAGTAAGCTTGAACGGGTTGTCATCATTACAAAGGGATAAGTATAAAGGCTCATGACCAGCGCAGAGCCCCAAAGGCCGCTTATAGGTGGAGTGCTAATTCCCAGTACGTTTTCAATTTCGCCACCTGTGCCAAATGAAAAGTACATCGCAAATGCGCCAATGTAGCTGGGTAGTGCCAATGGCGCAGCAAGCAAAATAAGCCAGAACCGCTTAAACGGCATTTGCACATAGGCGGTTAAAAAGGCAAGCGGTACACCTATAAACACCGAGCCAATGATAGTCAGTACAACAAGCGAAATTGTGTTGCCTAAAACGCGGAGGTTATGGGTATCGAAAAGCTGCGCACTATCTTGAGCTAAAGAAAACAAAACGCCGACGGGCAATAAAGCCATCAGCGCAATAAGTAGTGCCAGTGGATACGACTTTGGCCAGTTTGTCACAGTACGCCAACTTCCCTCATCAGGTTAAGTGTTGGGCGTAAATCAGCCAGTTTACGAAGGTCCATTTCTGGTGGCGAAAGCGTACTTAAATCCGCTAAGCCTTGTGGTGGTTCAACTCCTTGAACCAGAGGGATTTCGTAGGCTTCGCGAGCAAGATAAGACTGTACTTCGTGCGACAGCAGATATCGGATAAAGTTAACCGGCAAATCACCGTCGCTCAACGCAACAATACCTGATGCGTTCACTAAACAGCCCGCATCGCCTTTGCTGTAAGCAAGGGCCACATTCGCGTTCGGTTTACCCGATTTAAGGCGCAGGGTGTAGTAGTGATTCGCAAAGCCGATATCGACTTCACCACGTTCAACGCCCATCACTACACCAAGTTCACCTGCGTACTTTTTCGAGTGCTTATTAATGCCTTTAAGCCATGATTTAGTGGCTTTATCGCCCTCTAAAATGCGCATTGCAGTGACAAAAGACTGAAATGATGAGTAGGCTGGCGCCCAGCCAATTTTTAAATCGCTGTCGGCTAATGCCATCACGCTTTCAGGGATTTGCTCCGGTTTAACACGCTCAGTGTTATAAGGCAGTGTACGCACACGACCTGTTACCGGTGACCAGCTCGGATACTGAAAATCTTCACGCAGCTGCGCAGTAAGGTCGTCTGGCAACGGCTTAGCCGCGCCAGCATCAGTAACCATGCCAATCGAGCCCGTGTCTACGGCCCAGAAAAGGTCGGCGCGTTTAACGCCTGCCTTAGTCTCAGCTACGATGGTGTTGGCCAATGCCGCAGAGCCGCCGCGTCTTATTTTAAGATTAAGCTTTGGATTGCGCTTTTCGATGGCCTTAAGAACATTCTCGTACAAGCCGCCTTCACCACGACCTAAGTAAAGTGTGAGATCACCTTCTAATTTAGGCAGTGACTCAACTGACACACTGCCTGTTTGTGTCATAGCGTGAGCAAAACTAAACGGCAAACCAGATAATGCACCGGCCGCTGCTAAGCCTTGTAAGAATGTTCTACGTTGCATACACCTTCCTTAAAATACGTCTTTACGACTTTGTTCTACTTCAACCAAAAGTACGCGAGCGCGGTCAAGTTTGGTCTGCATAGACTCTACGACCTTACGAACTGAATCAACGCCAGTGTCTTTTGAGATAGCTTGTGGAAGCGTTACGTTAAAGTCTTTCTCCAAGTCTTCAACCAAAGCTGCGTTTTTCGCAATCAAGTCACCTTCCACACCTTCAAATCGTTGAAGGTAAGTATCGTGAACGAGTGTAGTTGCTACTTCGTGAAGCTGTTCCGCGTACTTAGCAACTACACGATCAAGACGTGTTTTAATATCGTCGATAACTTCAGGGCCTGTGGTAGGTTCTTTTTCGGTAGTTTGAACCTTGTTCACTAAGCCTTTCTTTTGATACTGGGACGCAAGTTTAACTGCGCCTAACGCCTGCCACAAGGCATGATTTAGCTTCTCTTGCTCTACGCGCACGTCTGCAACAGGCTTGCCTTCATCAATGGCGACTTTCACACCATAAATACCTTGCCAAATAGAGGCGTAAATAGGCACATACTGGGTTTCAATAGCAGAGTGAAAATCCACCTCTTCCCAATACTCAATCAGTGCATCGGTCTTAAGCGATTTATCTTTTGCTTCATACGCATCAACAACACTGCCAAACTTGCTTTCTAACCAATGTACCTCTTCCGTATATTCGCCGATGTGCGCGTGAAGATTGTTCACGTGATCGCCAATGGCACCGTTAGCAAGCGCCTGAGAAGATAGCATCGAGAAAGTGACCGCAGAAGCCAGTACCAAAGCACTCATTTTTTTCAGTGTTGTTGTCATAATTATTCCTAAAACGTTTGTCTTTTCACGCAAATGATACTTATTATCATTAAGCAAGTAAAGGTAACTGAACGAGCCCACATGCTAAGTAACGTAGTGTGTTAGCCCTTATTTTTTCTGCACTTTCGACAAAGAATACTACATGTTAGTTCATTAACCTTCACTGAACGTACTGATATTCAACGCTATTTACAGAGCGCCAGATCATACATAGGTTACATTTTAATGAAAATGGCAACCAAGTATACGCTTAACTAAAGAATACCAAGCTGCATAGATAGTTGCCCACTCAGAAGCTTGCCAGACCTTCTCGAAGGGCGAGTAATTAACTATGCGGACTGGTATGAACGAACCTTCACAAACATCTAAACGAAAAGAGCCCGCAACCTTAGTTGCGGGCTCTTGAGATTATTAACGCCGTAGTTTCGGTCTTACAGGCTATCTAGCATGGTTTGCGCATCGCTAACGTCGAAACGACCTGGGTCTTCAACGTTTAGCTTTTTCACTTCGCCATCTTCCACAAGCATGGAATAGCGTAACGAACGCAAGCCGCCGAAATTGCCCGTGCTCATGTCTAAGCCAATTTGCTTGGTAAAGAAACCATTGCCGTCTGCCAGCATTATGATCTCTTCAGCGTTGCTCGCTTTGCCCCATGCATCCATAACAAATGCATCGTTCACGCTTAAGCAAATAATACTATCAATACCTTTGGCTTTAAGCTTATCGGCAAGCGCTACATAGCCCGGTAAGTGGGCTTGAGAACAGGTCGGTGTAAATGCACCGGGTACCGCAAACAATACAACGCGTTTATCCGAAAACAGTTCGTTCGTTCCTGGGTTGGTTATTTCGCCGTTTTCTAAAAGGCTAAAATCTACTTCAGGCAAAGTGCCCCCAACTTGTATCATGCTACTCTCCTAGATTTTTTTGACACAAATACACATCAAATCTGTGCTTTTTGCTTTCAATAGCCATTGATGCTTTTATTCCTGCCAGCACGTCTGCACTGTTTGGGCGTTTCACCACTACCCGGTGCGTGGCTAGCTCTAGTGCTGGCGGTAACAGCGCATCTGCATCTGGGTCATGACCAAGCAGTTGCTGAAACAGCCGCATTTCCTTTTTCACCAAGGCTGACTTCTTTTTGTGTGGGAACATGGGGTCTAAGTAAATAGCGTTCACATTCTCACCAGTGAAGTATTGCATTACCTCAGCACTATTTCCATGTTGAAGCGACATTTTAGCTGCAAGTTCCGGAAAACTAAGCGCTAATCTGCGAATACCATCTTCAAGCAAGGCGGCAACCACGGGCGATCGCTCTATCATAGTGACCTTGCAGCCAACGCTTACCAATACAAAGGCATCACGACCTAGCCCAGGCGTTGCATCCACTACGTGCCATGCTTCATTGCCTTTAAGACCAATGGCCTTAACAATGGGCTCTTTGCGCCCACCGCCGTGCTGCTTGCGATACAAACTAGCCGGCGAAGCAAAATCAACCTCTACCGGATTCACTTTTTTCTCACCTGCGTCGGCAAGCCCTAGCACGCCGTTTTGTACCTGCAAATACAAGCCCTCGCTAGGCTTTTCACTGCTGCTAACAACAGGAAAACCCCACTTTTTGCTGATTGCACTAATTAATGCAGCGTCATCCCTATTGGTGTCATCACAAATAATTAAAGGCACATGATTAAGCATGACCGTACTGCTCCTTATGCCCTATCCATCTATTAATGATGGCTTGAGCGTGAGAGGGGTATTTGTCCCAAAGGGTATAGGCAATTTCCTGAACCTTAGGGATAAGAGCGGCGTCGCGTACTAGGTCTGCTATTTTAAGCTCGGCCATTCCCGTTTGCTTAGTACCCATAAATTCACCCGGGCCACGAATTTCCAAATCGCGCTGGGCAATATAAAACCCGTCGTTAGATTCGCGCAATACGCCAAGGCGCTGAGTAGCGGTTTTCGATAGTGGGCTCTGGTACATAAGTACACACTGACTTTCTACCGCACCACGCCCTACTCGGCCTCTAAGCTGGTGAAGCTGCGCTAAACCCAATCGTTCAGCGTTTTCAATGATCATGATGCTGGCATTAGGCACATCTACGCCTACTTCAATAACGGTAGTCGCTACCAATAAATCCAGCTTTCCGTCTTTAAAGTCGGCCATAACCTGCGCTTTTTCTGCAGGCTTTAAACGCCCGTGTACCAAACCAACGTGTAAGTCTGGCAGCGCGGTACGAAGGGTAACCGCAGCGTCTTCTGCTGCCTGACACTCCAACACTTCCGACTCATCAATTAGCGTACACACCCAGTAAGCTTGGCGGCCGTTTTCTTTACAGGCCTGACGTACGCGCTCTATCACATCGGCGCGGCGTGTATCGGGTAATACCACGGTTTGCACCGGTGTTCTGCCTGGTGGCAACTCATCAATAACCGAGGTGTCTAAATCGGCATAGGCTGTCATGGCCAACGTTCTTGGAATAGGCGTCGCCGTCATAATTAGCTGATGAGGGTAGCGACCTTGCCGTTCGCCTTTATCGCGCAGGGCCAATCGTTGATGTACGCCAAAGCGGTGTTGTTCATCCACAATAACCAGCGCTAGCTGCTGGTAATTTACGCTTTCCTGGAAGATGGCGTGAGTACCCACCAACATTTGAATATCGCCAGCTTCTAAGCGGGCTAATACTTCATTGCGGGCTTTGCCTTTCAGCTTGCCGGCAAGCCAACCTACTTCAATACCTAAAGGTTCTAGCCAGCCACGAAAGTTATTGGCATGCTGTTCAGCCAACAGCTCAGTAGGTGCCATTAATGCTACCTGATGCCCTGCACCAATGGCTGATAGCGCGGCCAGTGCCGCAACTAAGGTTTTGCCCGACCCTACATCGCCTTGTACAAGGCGCATCATAGGCCGCGCATGCTGCATATCTTTTTGAATATCTTCCACTACCCGAGCCTGTGCCCCCGTTGGTGAGAATGGCAGTTGAGCGAGCATTTTATCGATAAGCGGCTGATTCACCTTAATAGGAATACCAGGCTGCGCGTCAGATAGCTTGCGTACTTTCAACACACTTAGGTGGTGTGACAATAACTCTTCCAAAATTAACCGATACTGAGCAGGGTGCAGCCCCTCTTCCATTTCGTGTACGTCTACATCGGGTGGTGGGCGATGCACCAAATGAAGCGCCTCATTAAGGCTAATTTGGTCATCGTAAATGCCGTCGGGCAGTAAGTCGGCCAGCGCGCCTTTATCTAGAAGTTTTAAGGCTTGATCAGTTAGATTACGAAGGGTTAACTGCTTAACACCGTCTGTGGTGGGGTAAACTGGCGTTAGTGATTCTTCTGATGGTGGCGCGTCTTCATCCACTAATTTAAATTCGGGGTGCATCATTTCAATGCCCCACTTTCCAGTACGTACTTCTCCGAAACAACGCACCGTGTTTCCTGGCGTCATAATAGACCGCTGCACTGCACCAAAGTGGAAAAAGCGTAAGGTTATGGTACCCGTACCGTCGCTAAGCTTAACCACTAGCATGCGCTTCTTTCCGTACTGAATGTCGGCGCTCATTACCTCGCCCTGCACGCTTACATGGGTAAACGGGCGGCACTCTGCCACGCTATAAATACGTGTTCTGTCTTCGTAGCGGTGAGGAAGATGAAACAGAATATCTTGAAGGGTAAACAAACCTATTTTGTTAAGCTTTTCTGCCACCTTTGCGCCTACGCCTTTAAGCGCAGTAATGGGTGTAGTGGCCAGTGCTTGCATCAAGCGATATCCTTCTTTTGGAACATTAACTATTTAACCTTTGAATTGGCACAAGCTGGTGTTATTCAACGTGTTATAGGAAAAGAAGTGTAAAGGATTGTTGAGGGGTTGGCGAGTACGCTTTAGGCCAGTTTTTTACGCTGGCCCCTATACAAGTAAGAGCAAAACTAAAAGTGCAACCAATAGGTTAGGCCCTAGTCGGCCTCTAGCGCGTTTGCTTCTGCTTTTGTGATCTGCATTTCTTTCCACCAGCTATCGTCGGCCTCCACTTCACCAATGGCGTTAATAGCAGGCAAAGGCAAACCTTTACGTTGGCAAAGTTTATACAAACGCGGGTAACCATTTTGAAAGGCCAATGCTTGGCACTCTTCTTCTGGTAACTGCTGGGTGTTATACATACCTGCAATAGTACGTTGGCGCTGGGCTTCGTAAAGTACTAGCGCTGCGGCTACCGATACGTTCAACGACTGCACCATGCCCATCATAGGAATAACAATGTCATGGTCGGCAACGGCTTTCGCCTCATCAGAGGCACCGTATTTCTCTTGACCAAACAGAATAGCCGTAGGCTTGGTGTAATCAATATCACGAAAATCGACAGCGGTATCAGATAAGTGGGTTACCAGCACCTGCATGCCTTGGCCTTTTAGTTCAGCCATCGCGTCGTTGATATTATCGTGATTGGTTTGACGCACCCATTGTTGGCTGCCCATAGCGGTGCCGCGACGGAACTGGTATTTCTTTTCCCACACGGTGTGAACGCGATGAATACCCACTGCATCACAGGTTCTCACTACTGCAGATACGTTATGCGGCTTGTGTACATTTTCAAGGCAAACCGTAAGATCAGTTTGCCTTCTTTCCAGCACTTGTCTTATGCGCTGGTAACGCTCAGGTGACATGGCTTACTCCGGCAGTTCCATTACACCATCAATTTCAATTTGTGCACCTTTAGGCAATGCCGACACCTGAACGGCTGCGCGTGCTGGGTAAGGCTTGGTGAAGTAACGACTCATAATTTCATTAACCGTTGCAAAGTGACCTAGGTCGATAAGGAAGATGTTCACCTTCACTAAGTCATTTGTAGTGCCGCCCGCAGCGTCACACACCGCTTTAATGTTCTCAAAAACTTGTATAGCTTGCGCTTCAAAGTCGTCAGAAACCATTTCCATAGTTTCAGCAACAAGAGGAATTTGCCCTGAAAGATAAACGGTAGTGCCTGCTTTAACCGCTTGGCTGTAAGTACCAATAGCAGCAGGTGCCTTATCGGTCTGAATAATAGACTTAGACATAGTAGTTCCTAAATAGTGTAGTAATTAGTGTCGTGATTGACTATGACGAGACACTCTTTGAACTTCCGGCATGGTACGTATTTTCTTCATTACGCGAGCCAAGTGCACACGGTTGTGCGTGGTAAGTTCAAGGTCAATAAAGTAGATATTACTCTCTTTCTCTTCAGTTTGCAGACCAATGATATTGGAATCGCACCCTGAAATGGTGTTCGTTAAAGTTGCCAGTGTGCCCTGATGGTTAAACAACTCTATACGCAGTGACGCTTTAAATTCGCCTTGCGGGTTGTCGTCCCACTGCATGGGCAATACGCGTTGAGGTTCTTCTCGCGTAAGCTTGCGAATATTGTTACACCCAATTTGGTGAATAGTCATACCGCGACCGGGGCTTAAAACCGCTACAATTTCATCGTCTGGAATAGGATGGCAACAACGAGAATAGTGAACAAGCAGGCCTTCTGTGCCGCGAATAGCCACATTACCTTTCTTGTCTGATAAGTCTGTTGTGCTTTCACCTAATAAACGACGCGCTACAATTGCGCTTAGCTCGTTACCAAGGCCGATATCTACTAGCAAATCGTCAAAATTAGCATGCTTAGTTTCGGCCACCACACGTTCGATATCTTCGTTTGGAATATCGTCTAGTTTAACGCTGCCTAACGCATGACGAAGTAGACGGTTACCCATGTTCACCGCTTCTTGAGAGTGCTGTTTACGCAGATACTGACGAATACGTGTTCGCGCTCGAGCGCTCACCACAAAGTTTAGCCAGTTCGCATTAGGCTTCGCTTTCGGCGAGGTAATAATTTCCACGGTTTGACCGTTTTCAAGCGGCTTGCTTAAGCTAAAGTTTCTGCGCTCTACGCGCACACCTACGCAGGTATTACCTACATCAGAGTGTACCGCGTAGGCAAAATCAACGGCGGTTGCGCCCATTGGCAACTCGATAATACGTCCGTCTGGTGTAAATACGTAAATTTCATCAGGGAACAGGTCGGTTTTTACCGATTCGATGAATTCAAAGGATGAGCTGGCCGATTGCTGAAGCTCAAGCAGGCTTTGCATCCACTTGCGCGCTCGAAGCTGTGCAGTGGTGCCATTATCGCCAGGCTCTTTGTAAAGCCAGTGCGCCGCCACTCCTTTGTCTGCCATTTGGTCCATTTCCTGGGTTCGAATTTGAATTTCCACAGGAATGCCGTGCGGGCCAATTAATGACGTATGCAACGACTGATAGCCGTTGGTTCGAGGGATAGCGATATAATCTTTAAAACGGTTTTCAATAGGCTTGTACAGCCCATGCATAGCACCGAGGGCGCGATAACAGTTATCTACCGATTGAACAACGATGCGAAACGCATAAATATCCATTACCTCATTGAACATCAGTTCTTTGTTTTTCATTTTGCGGTAAATGGAATACAAGTGTTTTTCGCGACCCAGTACATTCGACTCAATTTGATAGGCGTCTAAACGAGTGTTCAGCTCTTCGCGAATGTTTTCGATAATTTCTTTACGATTACCGCGGGCCTGGCGCACAGCAGACTTTAGTGCGCGATGACGCATAGGATACATGGCCTGAAAACCTAAATCTTCAAGCTCATTTTTAATGTCGTGAATACCCAAGCGGTGGGCGATTGGCGCGTAGATTTCTAGCGTTTCTAACGCAATGCGGCGGCGCTTGTCTGGTCGTAATGACCCGAGCGTGCGCATGTTGTGCGTGCGATCAGCAAGCTTGATAAGAATAACCCTGATGTCTTGCACCATGGCCATCATCATTTTACGGAAGTTCTCCGCCTGCGCTTCCTGTTTAGTGCTAAACGCGAGTTTATCTAGCTTACTAACACCTTCTACCAGTTCAGCAACGGTATCGCCAAAAGCTTCGGCTAAGTCTTCTTTGCTGTAATGGGTATCTTCAATAACGTCGTGAAGGAGTGCCGCCATGATCGTTTCGTGATCAAGGTGCATGTCAGCCAAAATACCGGCAACTGCAACTGGGTGAGTAATGTACGGATCGCCGCTTGAACGCATTTGTCCGTCATGCGCTTCTTGCGCAAGCACAAAAGATTCTTGTACCAACTGAACGCGGTCGGCTGGTAAGTACTCTAAAACTTTCTGCTTTAAACCTTCAAACAAATACACAGTGAAGCGTGACCCTTATCTAACGTTACAACCCTAAGAATACGTTTAATTGTGCAAGAAGCCAATACGCCAAAAGTAAAGCGCCAGTGCTTTTTTCAAAGCACTGGCGCTAAAATACCGATAAAACCGTTAAAAAGAGGTTTTATTGATCAGATAGGATGTTTGCTACTGATGCAAATTCAGCATGTTCTTGCTGCTCTTGAGCTTGAAGTTCTGCTTGTTCAAGCGTAGCAGCCGTTACCAAACCTTCTTCAATTTCACGAAGTGCTGTAACAGTTGGCTTATCGTTTTGAACGTCAACCATAGGATCTTTGCCTTCAGTGGCAATTTGACGTGCACGGCGTGCAGCAACAAGCACTAGGTCAAAGCGGTTACCAATTTTATCTACGGCATCTTCTACAGTTACGCGAGCCATGTATTTCTCCGAAAATTAGGTTGAGCAAGTTATTCAAAAAACGGCCGCGTAGTATACACAGATACGTAGCGCGATCCTAGCGTTTTGTTTGAATTTGAAGCAGTCAGATCGCAGAGCGATCTTGTAATTAATGGGGTATTATCCCTAGCTTATGCAATACATACAAAAAGATCGTAGCGCGTGTAGCTCTTAAAAGTGACTCTCGGAACATAAAAGTTCATAGTGCCAGACTAGGGTAATACTAAAAACTACCAAACTATCTTATCACTTTAGATGAAGCAATAATTTAAAAGAATAACTACTTTTAAATACGCTCATTGTTAATGATGACTCATTGGACAATGGTCGCAGCGATGTAATTAAAAGTAATATTAAATCTTGCAAAACATGTTTTAAACGGCGATCGCTTAACTTACTATCTTGAGTAAGCGGAGCATAACACCTTAATATCGATTACATATCAAGGTACTTAGTTTCCTCATGAGCTTGGGTGGTAATATAACTCAAGAGCTTAGCCTAGTATTGCAATTGTGTAGCAGAGGGAGTTGTGGGTTAAAATGGAGCACGGAGTAGATAACGGAATCAATTTTTCTAAGAAAATTAAGCATGTTATCTTGGGCAACTGGCATCTATCACTTAAATACCAAACTCTTAATGACGGTGATATCTCTAGAGAGCTAGAGCCCCTTCTTTTTAATATTCTCTTATATCTTACTCTAAACAACGACCGAGTTATCTCAAGGCAAGAACTTGCTGACGAAGTGTGGAAGCAAAACTATGTAGACGACAACGCGATAAACCGAGCGATGTCAGAGCTAAGAAAAGCGCTGAAATCAGAAAACCAACGTGCGCAAATCATTAAAACCCATTATCGCGTTGGCTACAGCCTCACTGTCGAACCAGAAATTGTGTATATAGATGCATCAAAGCCAAAAGAAACGCAAACTCCTCTGGTCATTACCAAAGCAAAAGAAAGTATCGACATAGATAAAAATGCTAATTCTGTGATATCAAAAAAGTTAAGGCTCTTCCCCGCCTTCCTTCTGATCCTCACATCCGCCCTCGCAGTAGCGTATTACTTTTTTTCAAGCAGTGGGCTTAAAACGCCCGAACAGAGCTCTGTTATAGTTAAAGAAACGCTTCTATCATGGAAAAAAGGTGTTTCAGTGGCACCTTTAATGTCCAAAAGCAGACGCTTTCTTGCCTTCTCGTTCTCGGGTTCTGACGAAACTTCATTTAATTTATTCATTAAGAATACTGAAACACTCGAAGATATGGTTCTTTCTGAAGGAGGCGCACAAATATATCCAATTGCTTGGTCAGAAAACGATAGCCTTTTTTATCAAATAATAGATATAAAAGCGGAACACCCCTGCCAAGTATGGAAAGTCGATTTAACAGAAAACGGTTTAAACAGTAAGCATGAAAAATTGTTCGACTGTTATGGTATTAATTTACTTCACGCTGATACGGCTGATGATGGCAATACCCTGATATACACTAAATTCAACTATCGTAATATTCCCCACCTATCATCGATCGTACATAGAGATTTGAAAAAAAACTCTGAGTTCCAAATATCTTCGCCTCAGGTGTCAGAGTTTGGAGACTATTTTGTTAAGGTTTCGCATTCTGGCCAAAAAGTAGCAATCATACGTAAACGAGCCAAAGGAGTGAAAATACTTATCGCAAACAAGGATGGAAGCAGCCCTCAGGAAGTGGTCTCACTAGATTATATACTTGATGCAATAAGCTGGTCAGAAGATGACTCTCGGCTTTTCTGGGTTCATCGTGATAATTCATCAATCGCGTCATTATCAATAAACTCGTTGGAATTGTCTTACCAAACAATAAAGACAGAATCGATAGAGGGTGGAAAAATTGGTATAGACCTAGTAGATGAAACCACCATGATTGTAGCAACCGATTATGCCGACTCAAATCTTTATAGTTTGAGTACTAGCAAACACCAATTAAGAGACTTTTCAAGTACCAACCGTTTAGAAATAACAGCATCATCACTACATAACAAAGAGGCTACGTTTTATTTAGTTGGCTGGGGCAAACAGACGCTATGGAAGGAGGAAAGCGGAGCTAGGCAAGTGCTATTAGATTCGATGCCAGATAAAAAAATCAGCTATATGGCCGTTTCTGCAGATGACGTTAAATTTGCTTTGGCGAATAAAGACTCAATTTACATTTACAATACCGAGTCACTTGAGCTGGAAGAGGAAATTAGTCCACCAGGCCTGCTCAGCGATTTGTCTTGGCCGTTCAACAACAAACTTCTCGTCACATATGAAGTTAATGACAAATCAAATGCTTGGTTATATGACCTTGATTCAAAAAGCTATACTTTGATAGCAAAAGACGTTCTCGGTGCCGCAAGAATCGTTAATGACAATACTTTGGTTTACTTGAATTACGACCATAATCTCGTAAAGCAAAACCTTAAGACTGGAGAAATAGATATTGTTGTAGAACTATCTGCGGCAGCTAAGCTTCGTTGGACAGTTGATGAGCAATTTGTTTATTACACTGATGACGCTAAAACGGTATACCAAGTAGCTCTGGATGAGCAGAACAGGGAAGTGAAAAAAATTGCTCACACACACGAAAAGGAAATATGGCGTTTAATAGCAAATGATGATAAAACGAAGCCGAATTTATTCCTCACGTTGATAGAACGGAAGAATAACATGTTGCTAAAGCTCAATATCGAGAAAAAAAGTACCCTTGATTGATACTTTTCCCTCTGATTGTAGCTACATTACCCATTTCACGTTTAGGATAAGTAGAGTTATCGAGTTTTTAATTTACACGATGACTAATATTAAAATTCTCCTTTTCATACTGGTCTACGAAACCTACTACTTTTTAATTCACCGCATGGATTAACCCCTCTATACCAACACTATACTACCTCTTCTTGACTCATAATAATTTCATAAGATTTTAAAAAAACTTTAAATTACAAATAGATAAACCCTCAAGAAAGCATATTTCACTTAAGGATAAATATGTAAGTTTTTCATAAGAGAATTTAATAAATTTTCAGTTTAACTTTGGAAGTGCTATCGGGCAGCAGTAAGAAACCCCGTTTGAGCCACTTACTCATTCACACTTGAACTTACAAGGATTAACATTATGAAAAAACTATCATTAAAGAATATAGCACTCGCACTCAGCCTGACTTTTTCATCTGCCAGCGTATTAGCAAGCGACACTAGCAATGCAACAACGTCTATATGGGAAGTTTCAAATGGAAAAGATGTGGTATATGTCGGTGGCACAATACACATTTTGCCAATATCAGAATTCCCTCTACCCAAAGCTTTCAGTACGACCTATGAGAAAAGCGATACGTTAGTATTCGAGGTAGAACTGCCAGACCCGGCTGATTTAGCTACGCAACAGAAAATCATGGCCGCAGTTGCCTATAAAAACGGGCAATCTCTTAAGGATGAACTTTCCGAAGAAACCTATAGCGCCCTCAATACTTATGTAAGCGCATTTGGCGCCACCGCAGATCAATTGGCGAGTTTTAAACCTGGAATGGTCGCATCAATGCTCGTTACTATGGAAGCTCAACGCAATCAACTAGCGGGCGATGGTGTTGATGCCTATTTTACCCAGCTAGCAAAGCGCGACGATAAATCAAGAGAGTACTTAGAGACATTAGACTTTCAAATCCAAATGATGGCAAACATGGGTGAAGGCGAAGAAGATCGCTTTATTGCAGAAACGCTAACTACGCTCCCCGAACTTAAGAAGTTACTTACACAAACCATAGAGGCGTGGCGAACTGGCGATACTGAACAAATAAACGAATATGTTATTGAGAAGTTTAAACGTGAGTCACCAGCGTCTTTTGACGAAGTATTCACACAGCGAAACGTAAACTGGGTACCTCAAATTGAGGCCATGTTCGGCGACGAAGATCAAGAATTTGTACTAGTTGGTGCTGGTCACCTTGTGGGCGATGGTAATGTCCTGAAGTTACTAGAAAAAAAGGATACAAGATTCAACAACTATAGTGCCACAACAATGCCACTTTATCTGACGCCAAGCCATTACAACAATTTGGCTTGGCCTTTAATTTTGCTAGCGAGCAGCGAGTATGGCTGCTCACCGCGCATAGTCTCCATTAAAGACACCTCATTCAGTGTGGCAATTACTTTCACTCGAATCAGCTAAAGAGAGTAAAGTAGCTATCCATGATCTGTTAAAATTTATTCAAATATACCCAAGTTCGTATTTGCTAATTTGACACAACTAAGCTTTTGAGTCATGTCTAACTTCAAGCGCTACCGAGCAGTTCATCCAATAGCACTTGATGGCGCATTTGTTGTTTTCCCGTGCGAAGTCGCTGTGCTATCACGATGGCTTCCAAATCGTTTAACGCAGTCGCAAAGTCGTCGTTGATAATTACGCTATCGAATTCATTGAAATGAGACATTTCAGCTACGGCTTGCGCCATACGCCCTGCAATGACTTCTTCACTATCTTGACCGCGATTATTTAAACGCTGCTCTAGCACGTCGAGTGAAGGCGGAAGAATGAAAATACCGCATGTGTCTGGCATAAGCTTTTTAACTTGGCGCGCGCCTTGCCAATCGATATCTAAAAATACGTCAATGCCACGGTGCAAAGTTTGTTCAATCGTCACGCGGGATGTGCCGTAATAATTGCCAAATACTTCTGCGTATTCAAAAAACACACCCTGTTCAATCAGCGCTTCAAACTGCTCTCGGCTCACAAAATGGTAGTGCACGCCGTCGACTTCACCCGGACGAGGTTGACGTGTTGTATGAGATACAGACACCTGCATTGGCGTAGCTGTATTGCTTTCATACTTTTCCATTAGCGCCTTTATAAGGCTTGATTTTCCTGCTCCAGAAGGAGCTGCAAGAATGAATAAGTTGCCGAGTAGTGAAGCCATAGGGTATTAAAATTCTTTCAAAATGTGGTGATTTCAAGTGGCAATGATAGCATATTAAGCGGTTGTGCCGTACCTTTCATTGCATAGTGAAAACTTGGTTCATTCTATCAAGCTTATGCCGATGGGTTGCCACAGCAAAAATTAATGGGGTCAGAGTACTTTTTCTGGCCCTAAATGTACTCTGACCCCAAAACTAGGAAATAAAGCATGACTCAGCAACTTCTGCCGTGCGTAGAGATAAACCCATCCACTACGCCTGATGCCTGCGTTATCTGGCTTCACGGTCTTGGCGATTCAGGCCATGGTTTTGCGCCTATTGTGCCCGAGCTAAAACTGCCCGAATCAATGGCGGTTAAATTTCTCTTTCCTCACGCTCCAGAACGCCCTGTGACTATCAATGGCGGCATGAGAATGCGCGCTTGGTACGATATCAAATCGTTAGATTTTGAAAGCCGTGCGGACTTAGAAGGTGTAAAAGAGTCGGCTGCTCAGGTAGAAGCGCTTATCGAAGCACAAATTGAAAGTGGCATTCCTAGTGAACGTATTGTACTTGCAGGATTTTCTCAGGGCGGTGTTATTGCTCTGCACTTAGCACCTAGATATGCCAATAAATTTGCAGGTGTTATCGCTCTATCTACCTACATGTGCGAGCCATCACTTCTTGGAAGCGAAGCAAAAGACACAAACCGCGAAACGCCAATTATGATGGCGCATGGCGAGCAAGACGAAGTGGTGCCGGTATTTATGGGCAATGCTGCGTTTAAAACGCTGAGCGGAAGTGGCTTTAATGCCACGTGGCAGACTTACACAATGCAGCACAATGTTTGTATGCAAGAGCTTAACGACATTAGTGCGTGGCTTCAAAAAGTTCTAGGGTAATGCCTTAAGAGCCTGTTGGTTCTTGCTGCAAATTACGTTCATATAATAAAGATCAAAAGGCCCTAGTATTTGAACAAAAGAGAAAGCTGGTGAAGCAACAAAAGCCAGCTTTATTCTTAGCGTAAGTGGCTACACGTCTATCGATTGCAAAGTTGCGCCTTCCGTCTCTTCTTTATTTCGCGTTTATTCCAATAACTATTCGACGACTCTGTTGCGCCCCGCATTTTTAGCTTTGTAAAGGTTGTCATCGGCCTGCTTCAAACAAGCGTGCAAGTTTGTATCAGTAAGCGCAGTGGCTACACCAAAGCTTGCGGTTATCGAGTGATTAACATCACCCTCTACAAACGGATTAGCTTCAATCACCTTCCTCATTTTTTCCGCTAATTTTACCGCTTGGCTCAACGTTGCATGAGGGAATAGAACCAAAAACTCTTCACCACCGGTTCTTGCCACCACGTCAGTAGTTCTTACTGCTTCTTTCATTAGGCGAGTGATGTGTATAAGCACTTCGTCACCAATATCGTGGCCATAGGTATCGTTGATTGTTTTGAAATGGTCAATATCTACCACCACCGCACTTAAAGGGAAATGAGCACCGGGATCTTGCATTGCGCGTTCAAAAAAAACAGCTTCAAGGAATCGCCGGTTAGGAAGTTTTGTAAGCGGATCGGTATTAGCCTGACGCATGCGCTCTAGATTTTCACGCAGCATTTCTTTTCTGCTTTGATGCCAGAAATTTTCACCTATAAAAGCGACGCAAATGAAACAGAACGTAGCGATTAGGAAGCGGGAAACATGTTCTGCTGGGTACTCAGCCACTATTTTTTCTTGATTGTAGAGCATAAAAATAGCGATACCCATGGTCACTGCTACGTAAACCATGGCGGGCTTGAAACGCACAACAACTATCTGAATAAAAAGCAGGGGAAAAATAAAATAAAGCCCAGTGTTATTGAGCCCGCCGGTATAAACCAAGCCGTTTATGGTAAATGCTACCACTAAGCCTGCTAGATAATAGAAGACATCAACGCGAGGGAACATATGGGATAACGCCACATTGGCGTACACAAAAGCAGCTGACCCCGCCAGCGTTCCAACGAGCAATGGGTTGTTTGTGCCCATGTTGATCCACGCCATAAACGCCATAATGGTGCCACCAACATAAGATATGAAATATAGCGTTAAGCGCCTTCGTTTTGCTTCCGCTTCATCTTGCTGAGCACTTCTAAGTAATTGACGCAACGACGAACTGTCCATAAAAAGACTTATCTCCGCATTTAAAACTAATTGACCATTATTCCTTTCAGCATAGACTGAATGTCTAATAATAACCAAGGAGAAAACTGCGCCTAATTTCAAACATTAATACAGAAAATGCGTATACTACGGGGTATATCGTATGACGTTTTGTGATACATCGTTTTAGTTTCTTTTTATATAGTTTGGAATAGCCATGAGTCACCTCAACACTACCCGCACCGTTCGAATTGCTACTAGAAAAAGTGCTTTAGCGCTTTGGCAAGCAGAGTATGTGAAGGCAAAATTGTTGGAGCATTATCCGTCAATGACCGTTGAGCTTGTGCCTATGAGTACGCAGGGCGACAAAATTTTAGATACACCTCTGGCGAAAATTGGTGGTAAAGGACTTTTCATAAAAGAGCTTGAAATTGCCATGCTTGAAGGCCGTGCCGATATAGCCGTGCACTCTATGAAAGACGTACCGGTCGAATTTCCTGAAGGTTTTGGCCTTCACGCTATTTGTGAGCGAGAAAACCCGTTCGACGCCTTTGTTTCAAATAACCACGACAGTTTAGATGCCCTACCCCAAGGCGCAGTAGTAGGTACGTCTAGCCTTCGCAGACAGTGCCAAATTCGCAAGTATCGCCCTGACCTTATCATCAAGGACCTGCGCGGAAACGTGAATACTCGTCTAGCCAAGCTAGACGCAGGTGAGTACGACGCTATTATCTTAGCTTCTGCTGGCCTTATTCGCCTTGAAATGGAATCTCGTATTCGCATGCCGTTACCTGCTGATATTTCACTACCCGCCGTTGGACAAGGCGCCGTAGGTATTGAGTGCCGTAACGACGATGAAGAGCTAATTAAGTTGCTACAGGCGCTGAACCATACAGACACTAATACACGCGTTACTGCGGAACGCGCCATGAACGAGAGATTGGAAGGCGGCTGCCAAGTACCTATTGGTAGCTTTGCCACGCTTGATGGCGATGTGCTGACACTAACCGGTATGGTTGGTAAGCCAGATGGTTCAGAACTGCTCTTTGCTTCTGCTACAGCGTCGCGAGAAAAAGCCGCAGATATTGGTGTTGAAGTTGCGGAATCCCTTCTTGAGCAAGGTGCCGGTGAAATCTTAAAGGCGCTTTATAACTAAGTTATAGTTTGTCGAATGCGTGCAGGTTTACGCAGTAAAATAAAAGGATGAAAATTCGATAGTATGTTGCTGTTTACACGCCCACTGCCAAAGTTAAAAGCAAGCGCTTCTGCCTTTGAAAAAGCCGGAATTGACGCGGTAGGCGTTGCCACGTCTAACATCATTGATATTTCGTCTGAAAGAAAAGCTGCTGCAGAATTTTTAGCGTCAAATGCAGTAAACGCAATTGTTGTTACCAGCGTATATGCTGTAGACACCGTTATTGAAGGCTTACGCGAAACGGCTAACGACTTACCATTGATCATAGCTGTGGGCGATGCCACTGCACGAAAATTACAAGCGGGACTTCAGGCGTTTTCATCGACGCAGGTTGCTATTCCCGAAGCCCATACATCCGAAGGTATACTGGCAATGCACCAACTTAATGAGGCAAACTGTCAGCATGTCGTTATCATTAAGGGTGAAGGTGGGCGCGACGCCATAGCCACTGGATTAGACGAAAAAGGTATTTTAGTGAATAGCTTTTGCGTTTATAAGAGAGAGCAACTTACAAGCCCAATTTACACAAAACGGTGGAAAATGGGCGAAGTTAGCGGCATTATCGCTACAAGCGAAGCAATGGCACTGCAACTAATTGCGCAATTTGGCCAAGCACTTAAATCTATTAAATGGTTAACAGTGAGCGATCGAATTGCCAAAACCCTCACTAGCCAAGGCATTAAAGAGGTAGCGGTTTGTCAGCGAGCCACCGATCAGGCACTCATCGCCTGGGTAAAGGATAACTGGGAGTATTGAATGGCCAACAACAATGAAAGTAGCCCACAAAAAGAGGAACTCGTGAAAGTGGAAGCTGAAAAAGACGTTATCGAATCTTCTGCCACGCACAGTGAATCAACATCGTCGGGTGCTGCTAAAAAGAAATCGTCGGGAAATGGTCTACTGTGGTTTGTTGTAATCATCCTTTTCCTTATTGTGCTTGGTATGGCTGGCGCAGGTTACTGGTATTACATGCAGCAACAGTCGGCAAGCAAGGACTCTAAATCTGCACTTCAAACGACGACCTCTCAGCTAAACACTATTGAGCGTGAGCGCGCTGGTCTTGTTGCCTCTATCGACAAAGTAGCTCGCACCAACCAAACGTTAGAAAGCACGGTAGCCGAGTTAAAAGCGCAAAACGAAAAGCTGACGCTGCAAGCTGAATCGACCCTTGAACAACTAAATAATATGGAAGGTCGCCGCCCGGCAGACTGGCTCATTGCTGAAGCTGATTACTTAGTTCGCATGGCAGGCAGAAAGCTTTGGCTGGAGAATGACGTGCGCACAGCAATTTTGCTGTTGGTTAATGCAGATAAGCGATTAAAATCGCTGGCCGACCCGTCGGTACTACCTGTTCGTGCAACACTCGCTGAAGACATTCAAGCACTTCAACAGCTTAACCCTGTATCACAAAGTTCCGTAGCCCTTGCGCTTACAGGCATGATAGCGCAAATAGATAAGCTACCACTTGATACCTTTGAAAAACCACAAGACGCTAATGCAGAAAACACGACCTTATCGGAGTCTACTGACGACTGGCAAGAGAACCTTGCAAAGGTGTGGCGTTCACTGGTGAACGATTTTCTTACCGTAAAAACCATTGAAGGCCCGGTTGAACCGGTGCTTTCACTAGAAGCCCAGTTCCTAGCAAAAGAGCAGCTTCGTCTGCAGCTTATGCACGCGCAAACCGCCGCGCTTCAGGGCGATGCAGGGCTTTACAGCCAGTCGCTTCAATACGCTCAAACGTTAATTATTGAAAAGTTCGACACAGAAAAAAGCCAAGTAACGGGCTTTGTAGATGCACTACAAAACCTCATTGCTACTGATGTATCGCGCCCAATACCTACAGAGCTAGCGTCACAAAAACCGCTAGAGCGTCTATTGGATAGCCGCGTTAAACAGGTGTTCGGACAAGGAGCAAGTGCACTATGAAATGGTTAGCTATTGCCCTTGCGGTATTAGCCGCATTCGTTGTTGCACTAATTGTTGGCCCGATGTTGTTAGGCGATAAGGGCTACGTACTCATATCACTGGGTAACACCGCTGTTGAAATGACGGTGATTAGCTTTTGTATTTTAGTGATAGGTGCCGTCATTGCCTGGTACGTACTATCTCGACTTGTATTGTGGGCGTTAAGCCTGATCACAGGTTCACATAAATGGTTTGGCACCTTAGGTGAGCGTAAACGTAAGCGTGCGTTTTACGACGGCTTACACGCAATGGCTGCAGGTGATTTTGATACGGCTCAAAAGGCGCTAAGCAAAACCACCAACGGCGATTTCGAAGGCGTTAACTATTTGGCGTCAGCGCAAATTGCTTTTGCCAATAACGATTTAGCCAAAGCCCGTTATTTCCTTGTTCAGGCAACTGACTTTCCAAAAGCGAAAGTAGCCGCAACGGTCATGCACGCGCGTATTGATATGGCTGAAGAAAAATACGATGCGGCACTAGAGAAACTTAACGAACTTGACGAGCAAGAGCGTGAAAACAAGCAAGTTGTGCAGTTAAAAGCGCAAATTCTTGCCAAGCTAGGTAAATGGCAAGTGCTTCAAGAGAATTTGTCAGGCTGGCGTAAAGCATTGCCCAAAGCAGACTACACTGCGTGGAGCCAGCGCATCGCCAAAGGTAAGTTTGCCGAAATTGCCAGTAAACAAGGCGCTGTCGAGCTTAAATCGTATTGGGAGACCCTACCTCGTAAGCTTCGCCACAACGATGCTTACCGCGCGGCGTACATTCAACAGTTGCTTGACCAAGGTATGCATGCCGACGCACAGAATTTGCTAGTTGAATGGCAAAAACGTGGCCCGAACAGCGCCCTGTTTCCGCTGTTCACGCAGCTTAATATTCCTGATGCATCGCCATCACTACGACTGCTTGAAAGCTGGATAAAGCAAGACGAAGAAAACGTGTCGCTATACTCCACGCTAGGTCAAGTTGCATTTAACTCAGGCGATGATGTGTTGGCGGAAAAAGCGCTGCTTAAAGCCACTAAAATGAAGTCGCGCAAAGAGGACTTATTACTGCTATCTGCAATTAGCGAACGCAAGCACGACACAGCCACTGCGCTTCAGCTTTACAAGGAAGGTCAGCAGCTAGCCAGCTAGATGAATATTCATTTAGCTTTCTGGTAGTACTTGTATTACCCGTAAAATTGAAGATATAGTAAAAAGGAATTCTCAATTCGGGTTGTTTCAACAACAACCCGAATTGACTTAATCAACTTGTCGGAGTGCTTCACTGGTAACCCAGTAAGCTGAGACCGCGAAAGTGGGATCCGTAGAACCTGATCAGGCTAATACCTGCGAAGGGAACAAGAAAATACAATGTGCACAAATGTTAAACCGTGGTTTAGCGTTGTGAAGCGAAGTTGTTTTGCTGTTGATGATACAGACACACCCATTCCGGTGCTGCTCGTCACTCAAGGTAAACTGTTCAAGTTTATCCCCAAGTCAACATCAACGGTGTAAAGGGCTGTAATCACCAGAACCTTTACCAACAATCTCGCTAAAGTAACGGGGTTATCCCCTTCTACACTTACACTTTGTATTCTCCTTCACTCCTGACAAGCATTTTTAGAACCTAACTTTACAAGGTAAAATGCTATGTCGAACAGACGCGAACAGCGCCAACAAGCACAACAATTCATTAATGAACTTGCGGGCGAAGCTTACCCAAATTCAACACGCCACTACGAGTGTGGCAGCCGTGACGATATTCGTGTGGCCATGCGCCTTATTCACCAACACGACAGTTTAGTGGGTGGAACAGAAGACAACCCTATTTTAGAACCAAATCCGCCCATTCCTGTGTACGACACTTCAGGCCCCTACGGCGACCCACAAGAAAACATAGATGTGCACAAAGGCCTAGCTCCGCTTCGCCAAAAGTGGATTGAAGAGCGTAGCGATACCCTTGAATTAGAGGGCGTTTCGTCAAGCTTTGCAAAAGAGCGAGAAAACGACATATTTACCGAAGATTTCCGCTTTATTCGCAGCCGCAAACCACTAAAAGCAAAAGCAGGCAAAAACGTTACCCAGCTTCACTACGCAAGACAGGGCATTATTACCCCTGAAATGGAATACATTGCCATTCGCGAGAATATGGGTCGCCAAGCCATTAAAGATGCAGAACTGACGCAGCAGCACAAAGGCGAACACTTTGGTGCGAATTTACCCGATACCATCACGCCTGAATTTGTACGCCAGGAAGTGGCCGCAGGCCGCGCCATTATTCCATGCAACATCAATCACCCCGAGTTGGAACCAATGATTATAGGGCGTAACTTTCTAGTAAAGATTAACGCAAACATTGGTAATTCAGCAGTCACCTCGTCTATTGAAGAAGAGGTAGAAAAGCTGGTGTGGTCAACGCGCTGGGGCGCCGATACCATCATGGATTTATCTACCGGCAGAAATATTCACGAAACCCGAGAGTGGCTGCTGCGAAACAGTCCTGTTCCTCTTGGCACCGTCCCCATCTATCAAGCGCTAGAAAAAGTAAACGGTGTAGCCGAAGATTTAACGTGGGAGATGTTTAAAGACACCCTAATTGAGCAAGCCGAACAAGGCGTAGACTACTTCACCATTCACGCTGGCGTGCTGCTTGAGTACGTACACCTTACCGCAAAGCGGGTAACCGGCATTGTATCGCGCGGCGGTTCGATAATGGCAAAGTGGTGCTTAAGCCATCACCAGCAAAGCTTTCTGTATGAGCACTTTCACGATATTTGCGAAATTTGCGCTAAGTACGATGTGGCGCTGTCGCTAGGTGATGGCCTGCGCCCTGGTAGCGTAGCTGACGCTAACGACGACGCGCAATTCTCTGAATTACGTACCCTTGGTGAGCTGACGAAAATTGCATGGGAGTACGATGTTCAGGTAATGATTGAAGGCCCGGGGCATGTACCCATGCATATGATTAAAGCGAACATGGAAGAGCAGCTTAAGCACTGCCACGAAGCACCGTTTTATACCCTTGGCCCCCTCACCACCGATATCGCTCCTGGCTATGATCACTTCACTTCAGGTATAGGTGCCGCCATGATTGGTTGGTATGGCTGCGCAATGCTGTGCTATGTAACACCTAAAGAGCATTTGGGCCTACCTAACAAAGGAGACGTTAAACAGGGGCTAATCACCTACAAAATTGCAGCCCACGCTGCCGACTTGGCAAAAGGCCACCCTGGTGCACAAATTCGCGACAACGCCATGTCGAAAGCTCGCTTTGAATTCAGATGGGAAGACCAGTTCAATTTAGCTCTCGACCCACATACCGCGCGCGCTTATCACGATGAAACCTTGCCGCAGGCGTCTGGCAAAGTTGCGCATTTCTGCTCTATGTGCGGCCCTAAATTTTGCAGCATGAAAATTTCTCAGGAAGTGCGCGAT
This sequence comes from Alteromonas sp. KUL17, assembly GCF_006538305.1. Taxonomy (NCBI): domain Bacteria; kingdom Pseudomonadati; phylum Pseudomonadota; class Gammaproteobacteria; order Alteromonadales; family Alteromonadaceae; genus Alteromonas; species Alteromonas sp. KUL17. Next base: position 29,425 of record NZ_BJKJ01000019.1, on the reverse strand, counting down.
GTGGCTAAACAAGCAGAGCAGCAAGAGTTTGAGAAAGAAAAAGGTATGAAAGACATGGCCCAGGCATTCAATCAGTCTGGCGCGGAACTTTATCACGCTGCAGATAGCAAGGTAGAGCTGCCATGATGGCGAAAGCGTCCATAAGCCCTGCATCCAACAACCTCACCACTGCACTTCCTGTAGTGTGGTGTGTGGGAGGCGTTGACTGTAGCGGTGGTGCGGGCGTTACCCGCGACGCCATTACATTGGCCGATCTGAACATCCATGCTTGTGTGCTCACTACACAGCTTACTGTGCAGTCCAACTCAATCATGCTTAGTAAGGAAAGCATGTGCGCGTCGGCATTAAATCATCAGTGGCAAGTGCTGTTTGAAGATACCCCGCCACGCGCTATTAAAATTGGCGCCATTGCTAATGATGAGCAAGCGCTGTTGTTGTGTGCTCGTATTCAAAAAACATCTAACCCTCGCCCCTTCGTTGTATGGGACCCTGTACTGACTACCTCGTCAGGTGGCGTGCTGAGTGAGTTAAGCGAAAGCGTAGTTGACGAACTGTTGAATACGGTAGATGTCGTTACGCCAAATATCGATGAGCTTGCGTGGCTCACTCATTTGCCAGTTGTTGATGAAGCGAGCTTGCTAACTGCAATCAATCGGCTAAGGGGTAAAGGCGCAAAGAGCGTGTACGTGAAAGGCGGTCACGCCCACTGGCAAAAAAACGTGAGCGATATTTTTGTTTGTGCCTCTCACACTCTTAGTTTAAGCCAGCCGAAATACGCTAACGGCAACCTTCGCGGCACAGGCTGTATGTTAGCCAGCGCATTAGCGGCATTCATTGTGCACGACTACTGCATTGAAGACGCACTTACGCTTGCTAATGCTTACGTCAGCGAAGTTCGCAACCATACACTACCAAAGCAATGCGCAGCGGCTAACGCAAACGCCATAAGTAACGAATTAACCACCTACTTTGCACAAACCAACGGCTTTCCCGCAAAACCAGAGAGCTTTCCGCTGGTGACCTTTCACCAACGTGGCGCCACTGCTAATGAAAAAGAGCGGGATAAGGATTCCCTTCTTAAAGCCTCGTCTTGTAAAGAAGCCCACTTTCCTGCACTTACTCATACTCATTTAGGCATCTACCCTGTAGTGGATAGCGTGCAATGGATAGCCCGCCTCTGGCCAACGGGCGTAAAAATAATGCAGCTACGGGTTAAACAAGGCTCCCAAGAAGACATTCGTCAGCAAATAAAAGAGGCAATAGAATTGGTGAAACACACCGACTGCCAATTATTCATTAATGACTATTGGGAGCTGGCCATAGAACTCGGGGCTTACGGTGTGCACTTGGGGCAAGAGGATATCGACACCGCAGACCTAAACGTCATCCGTAGTGCGGGTTTACGGCTTGGAATATCAACGCACGGCTTCGCTGAAATTCAACGTGTTCGGGCTTTAAACCCGTCTTACATTGCCCTTGGTCATATCTTCCCCACCAATACCAAAGACATGCCTTCGAAGCCCCAAGGTGTAGCACGTTTAGAAAAGTATGTGCAGCTTTGCGATGGCATTCCCACCGTTGCTATTGGTGGTATTAACTTATCGCGTATAGGCGATGTAGCTAAAACCGGCGTTAACGGCATTGCTGTGGTAAGTGCAATCACTCAGGCAGCACACCCGCTAAAAGCCTACAAAGCATTGGTTCAGGAGGCTGGGTTTGCTTAGTCATTCAGCTACTCATTCACTTAGTCACTCACTGGGCCAACAGTTAGCGCATCAGGATATACGTCGCTACAGCAGACAACTTTTACTCGATTGCATTGATCACGACGGACAGCTTAATTTGGCGGGTGCACACGCTGTTATCGTTGGTTTAGGTGGATTAGGCAGCTTAACCGCCCGCTATTTAGCAGGCGCAGGCGTGGGCAACATTACACTTATAGATGGTGACACCGTCGACATTAGTAATTTGCAGCGCCAGATAAGCTACAACGAAATGCACCTAGGAGAGCTAAAAGCCAAGTCGCTTTACAATGAACTGCGTAAAGTGAACTCGCATTTAAACATACAGTTTAAAAGCTTATTTGCTGATAGTAACAACTTACCAACGTTAATTGCATCAGCCACCTGCGTGCTGGATTGCACCGACAACGTGACGGTACGAAGACAGATAAACCTAGCGTCGTTTCGCGCCTCTATACCACTTTTTATTGCCGCAGCCAGTGGGCTTACCTGGCAAGCGCTGAATTTGCCCCAAAACTCAGCCACCTGCGGTTGCTACGAGTGTTTAGTGAATAATGTTGCCATACGCGAAGATTGCGTTAGCAAAGGTGTACTAGGCCCAGTAGTAGGCATGGCAGCATGCCACCAAGCTACCCAAGCCTTGTTATTTCTGGCAAGAGGCTTCGATGCCGATATTAAATGGGGCCATTACGTAAACGCGCATGCAGGCCAAGGTACGCTTCAAAGTTTCAAGCTTCCCCCCTCTTCTTCTTGTGAGGTATGCCAATGACCCAAATTAACATTAACGTGAACAATCAACCAATGAGCGTGATTTCTCCTATATCACTTAGTGAATTAATTGCCCTTAAACAATTGAAAGACGAAGGCACTGCCGTTGCCAAAAATGCCGCCATTATCAGCAAGCAAGAATGGCCGACGACGTATTTAAGTAACAACGATACCGTGGATATATTTACCCTAGTGGCAGGAGGCTAAAATGCTAACACTCGCAAATCACACCTTCCCTTCCCGCCTGTTAACTGGCACTGGCAAATTTAGTAACCCAGACACCATGAAAAACGCGGTACAGGCAGCCAAGAGCAGCATGGTGACCTTGGCAATGAAGCGTGTCGCCAGCCATAGTTCACAAGATGAAACGCTTTCGGCATTAAAAGCATTGGGCGTTACTCTTTTGCCGAACACGTCGGGAGCGAAGAACGCGAAAGAAGCCATATTCGCCGCTGAACTTGCGTACGAAGCATTAGGTAGCCCTTGGGTGAAGCTGGAAATTCATCCAGACCAACGCTACTTGTTGCCCGACCCCATCGAAACCCTGCTTGCCGCAGAAGCACTGGTAAAAAAAGGGTTTCACGTTTTGCCTTACTGCGGAGCAGACCCCGTTTTATGTAAACGCTTAGAAGAGGTAGGCTGCGCTGCCGTTATGCCATTGGGCGCGCCTATTGGCAGTAATCAGGGATTACAAACCAAACCCTTTTTGCAAATTATTGTTGAGCAAGTGTCGATACCCGTCATTGTAGATGCAGGCATTGGTAAGCCAAGCGAAGCTATGGCGGCCATGGAGCTGGGAGTAGACGCGGTACTGGTAAATACGGCCATCGCAACGGCTAAGGACCCAGTTGCTATGGCAGCAGCTTTCGCAAGCGCCGTAAAAACGGGGCGAAAAGCCTTTGAAGCTGGACTTGGTGCTACCAGCAGTTTTGCCCAAGCCTCTAGCCCGCTTACCGCCTTTTTGGAGCCGGCGGTATGAAGGTAGCGCAGGCATTAATGCAGCAAGACTTGTCGCATGTGGCTATGTCGATAAACAGCAAAACAGCGGGCGACGTAGAACGAGCGTTAGGTAAAGATACACTTTCTTTAGACGACTTCATGGCGCTGATCTCTCCCGCTGGCGCTAAGTACTTAGAAGCCATGGCCTATCGCGCTAAAGCAATTACTCGCCATCGCTTTGGCAATACCATGCAGCTGTTTGTACCTTTGTATTTATCAAACTTGTGTGCCAACGAATGTACCTATTGCGGCTTTACCATGAGCAATAAAATAAAGCGCAAAACCCTGTCTATAAGCGAAGTGTTAACCGAAATTGAAGCCATCAAAGATTTAGGCTTTTCACAGGTGTTACTGGTTACTGGCGAACATGAAACCAAAGTGGGGATGGAATATTTTGAGCAAACACTAAGCGCCATTCGCGAAAAGGTGAGCTACCTTATGATGGAGGTACAGCCTTTAAAGCGCGAGCAATATGAAACCTTGAAGCACCTGGGCTTAGACGCGGTGTTAGTGTATCAAGAAACCTACTCACCGCAGCATTACGCTAATTACCACACTCGAGGTAAAAAACAGGACTTCCTATGGCGCTTAGAAGCCAGCGATCGCATAGGGAAAGCCGGCATTGATAAAATTGGCATTGGCGCACTACTGGGTTTAGGCGACTGGCGGGTTGATAGCGCCATGACCGCCCTTCACGGCAAGTTAATACAGCAACACTACTGGCAAAGCCGTGTATCTATTGCTTTTCCGCGCCTTCGTAGCTGTGAAGGTAACAGCACTGGCGGCAACGCCCTCACCAACAGTAAACTCCCTAACGAGCGAGATCTGCTGCAGCTAATATGCGCCCACCGCATTTTTAACCCACAAGCTGAACTCTCGCTGTCTACCCGAGAGTCGGCAGTATTTCGGGATGGCGTAATGCCGCTTGGCATAACGTCTATGAGTGCAGCGTCGCAAACACAGCCTGGCGGTTACAGCGCCCCATCGAAGGCACTAAATCAATTCGATATTGACGACAACCGATCTGTATCAGACGTCGTGAGCGCACTTTCAATGAAAGGACTGGAACCCGTATGGAAAGACTGGATGCCGTTTACAGAACGTGTTTAAGCGCAAGAATACCTGTATTTTTCATTTGAAAACTCGCGCTAAAATAGTGCACTTTTAATGGATTAATCGATTAGTTTTTGTAAGGGAAAATAAGAGAAAATTTGTTTTGCTTTCGTGCAAAACCCTCCGTACAATCCGCCCAAATTTTAGCCAGACACTTTACCTATGCGTCTGGCTTTTTTGTCTCATTTATCTCATATTAGATTTATCAAAACTAAAGGGCAGTGCGTTGGATACCGTTGAATTTATTCAAATTCGTAGATTTATAGTGAAGCTAGGCAAAATGCTGCACAAGTACGGTACCCCTGCGTTCCGACTTGAAGCTTACCTAGGTGAAGTCGCTAAGTATTTAGGCGTACACGCTTCATTTATTTCAACGCCAACTTCACTGACTTTTGTTATCTGGAGTGACCGCCACGAAGACGAATATAACCACGCTGCGCGTTTGCTTCCAGGCGAACTAGACATGAACGCGTTGTCGCTTACCGATGAACTGGCCAGCGAACTGCTGACGGGCAAATTAACTTTAAGTGAAGCTGACAAGCGCTTAAATGAAATAGATGCAATGGGCAGCCCTTATGGCAAATGGGTTACTGGCGTTGCCTTTGCTATGGCCACTGGCGCGTTTGCTATGCTAATGGGTGCAAGCTGGAGTGAAATTGGCTGGTCGGGTGCCTTGGGTATAGTGGCTTATCTTTGGACCTTATGGGCACAGCAGTCTAAACGCGTAAACTTGATGCTAGAGCCTGTCACCGCGTTCGTTGGCGGCATTCTTGCCTGTGCTATTGGTCAATACGTTGACCCTGGCATTAACATTCCGCTGGTTGTGCTTTCATCGGTCATTGTATTTGTACCCGGACTAGCGCTGACAATGGGCCTTGCCGAACTTTCATCGCGAAACATGGTGTCGGGCACGGCTCGTACTATGGACGCCATCATGCAGCTGTTTAAGCTGTATTTCGGTGCTTTTTTGGGTGTGTCAGTGGGCTTTAGTGCATTTGGTGAAAACGTGTATACCCCTGCAGAATCGCTGCCTTACTGGGCTACTTGGCTAGCGGTATTCTTGCTGTGTATTGCCCTAGTTGCAATATTCAGAACGCGTATTAAACACATTCCATGGGCATTGGCAGCAGCATTTATTGCCTACAGTGCTACCGCATGGAGCTCTGATTACATGAGCCCTGGGCTGGGCGCGTTCGTGGGTGCATTTGCATTAGGCATTTTTGCGAATGCGTTCACCCGCATTGCTAACCAGCCCGCGACCATTGTGGCTATGCACGGACTTATAGTGCTGGTGCCGGGGTCTAAGACCTATATTGGCTTGAACTCGTTTATGACAGGCCAAGACTTTGTGAAGGCCGACCATTTGGGGCAGGAAGTATTTCTTATCTTTATGTCGCTAGTGGCGGGATTAATCTTTGCTAACGTGGTGGTGCCCACTAAAAAGGCGCTATAACGTAATGACTGCAACCTTTTGGGGCTTTCGCTAACACACTGTTGTTGTAGTTAGGCTGCGCAAAATCAATAGCGCAGCCTAACAAGCAGGCAAGACGCGCTATTTAAGCAACTTGATCAACGCTCGTCCTAAACGGGCGTTGAGCGCGCCCGCAGCAATCGCTTCAGCAGAATTTTCCATAAACTTCGCCGACAAGCTACCTCCAATTTGATTTGCAACTTCGTCGGTAGCTAAGTCAAACACGCCTTGCGCCGCAATGTTTTGCGCCAACACTTTAAGCAACTTCCAGTTCCCTGCTGTACTTGGCCTTAGTCCATACACGCGGGCCATTCGACGAATGGTACGAAAGCTAATCCATACCACAGCAAAAGTTTGAATAAGATTATTGGGGCTTATAAAAGCAAGGCTTCCGGCGGTCACCGACTCTTTATTCAGCACCTTGTGCGCCTTTTCCTGAACAGGTTTTAGTACCGTGTCTTCGTACAGGCCTAATCGTTCTGGGCCTGACATATCGTCTTGAAGCTGCTGCTTATAATGGTCGAAACAGTGCGCCGCGTAAGACCCTCGCGAAAAGCGTTTGCCGTGCTGGCTTAGCACGCGATCAATTTTCTGTGGCGATGCTTCTGTTCCCGCTGATGGATTTTGTTTCGCTGAAGGCTCTTTCTGCGCTGAAGGCTCTGTCCCATTACTAGCCAGCAAATCTCGGATAACGCTTGCATCTTCCATCGCCGTATTTACTTGCTTGTAGCCTCGCCACTCTTTAAAACTCAAAAAGCTAAAGCAGCTAACAAACCCAACTAATAGCGCGCCCAGTACGCCCGTACCGATGGGGTGCTCGGAAACGTTTGCCGCAAGGGTGGTATAAGCTTCAAATACGAAAAACCCAATTAATGAAACCACGCCAAACCCTAATGTTGCCGCACCTAACGACAGGCCACCTTTTTTTGTATCCACTTCCCATACATCCTCGTTAACTTGTTGCGGAAGTTTGGTTTCAGGCTGCGCTATGTCTAAGGTTTGTGTTTTAACTTTGGTTTTGTACTGCGGTTTTGTTACCGCATCCCTTTCATGGTCATTATTAGGTTTACCATAACCAGTCACCGCATTATGCTGCTCTTCCTCACCGACACCGCCGTAAATTGCATCGCTTCTAAGCGTAGACTGGCTTGTTTCTTCTGGGCTTTCGTCAAATGTATAAGGTTTATCGCTCATTCTTACTCTCCTTTGCCCAGTAAAAACTGAAGCAATCTATCTACGCCCTTACCCGCTAAAATACGCGCCTTAAAATCGCTAGGTACACTCACATCAGGTACTGGAAAGTGGCTACCCTCTTCCATCTCTTTCAAAGTGCTGGGAATAGGTTCGAACGTAGACTCTACATAGCGGCCATCAGTGTGTTTGTAACGAATAGCATCGTCGTTACTACCTTCGTCGGTTACTTGCATGCTAGACACTAAAAAATGCTCGAATTGTATGGGTTTACCGTCAAACCGTGCTCTCGCTCCTTCGGTAATTTGGGTAAGTAAATTAAGTAAGTTAGCGCGCTGACTTACAGGCACTAAATCAGACTTAGTGGCCACAAACGCCACTCTGCCTATTTGTTCTTTTTTCAGCACATTGCGTGAAAACCACGTGCTTTGCCCGTACACAAAGGTGTCGGCCAAATGACTCAGAGTTTCTTTTAACTGATACAAATGCTGTCTGCTGTGGTTAAGCCCTTCAAACAAATCGACAAGAATTATCTGCTTGTCAGTTTCTTTGAAAATGGACTGCTTCAGCGGCGTTAACCACCCACTTTGGAATTTAGCAAAGTGCTTGTCGAATATTTTAAACCAAGGATGTGATACATCGCTGGTGATGCTAGACGGAAGCGGCGTAAAACCAAAGGCCTGCCAATCGAAGTCGCTCGATTCCAGTAAAAAACTGCCCGGTTGAAGGAGAGATATGCCGTTGGCCTTCGCTTCTACTAAATAATCGCGATAGGCATTAACCAGCAGCTGAATACGCTGTTCGGTTGGCTCTTGCTCAAAATCAAACTGATTAACAAACGCTTTCCACTGGTTGGCAAAATACTGCTGCGGCCCACTGCTAAGCTGAGCCCACGCAGAGTCTGACCAATGAGCATAGGTTTTACTTAGCATGGGAATGTCGGTCACCCATTCTCCAGGGTAATCGATAAACTCAAACACCACATCGCTATGAGGCAGTACATGACGCTTCAATGAGGCGGTTTCTTTTAAACGCACCACCAGCTTAAAACCGAATGCTTCTTCGGTGGCTTTAGGCCATTGGCCGTTTTCAAGATCAGCAATGTTCTGTATATGCGGGAACGGTTTGTAGCCTTCAATGGGCTCTATGCGCATATCAAGCACTTGGGATGGCGGCAAATAACGTAGCAAAGGCAAACACGCATAGCCCTCTTCACTACGGCTTTTCAGCATAGTGATAAGGCTGGTGAACAGCATAGATTTACCGCTTCGACTTAGCCCAGTAATGGTGAATCTGTGAGTTTCTTTGTTAAACACACTGCTAAGTTTGTCGCCAGTTAGCGACGCCATTGCCCGAGTCTTGTCAAAAAGCGTAGCGATATTTTTTTGCATTATTTTGTTTGTATTCTGCCTTTGCAGTTCCTATTCCCTTAAACCTAAACCTTTAAAAATAATATCCAGAGGGTGCGGCCTATACATTATTGCCCTCTCGTTATTATAGATATGCCTAAAGGATTAATGTGGTTATTAAGGGGGAAAAGCAAGGGCAGTGCCAGCTAAACACGCCGCTTCGTAAATAAGTAACGTTAGTGACAGCTAATAAACTAATGCTCGCGAGTCTTATTGAATAGCTTTTTCTTTATGCGATTTTTACTGGAATGCCAGTGATTCTTAGGTTTGCGCGGCGCGTTTTCAATAACGTGTTCAAAATCGATATCCGACTTTTTGGTGGGCGGAACGTGAGCACAAAAGAATGTATCAATATGTGACTGGGCCAGCTTCTTTAAGCTTTCGCGGTATTGGTTTGGGTGACATAACGGATATGGCGGTACTAATTCACCTTTCACCTGTACCAATACATCGGCAATGTAAGCCTGCTGCGTGGGAACGTGCTTAAGCGTTAAATCGTGGTCGGTATGACCCGGCGTGTACATAACCTGCCAGTCAGGAAAACCGGGCAGTAACTGATTGTCGGCAAGCGTCATATCTGGCGCTAGTATTGGGTTGTACCAAATGGGCATTCTTGACTTGCCAATACGATTGGCCACCCACCAGGTTAGCAACAAATCTATGCCGTGAGCAGTACGCCCAGCAAACCCAGCATACCAATTAATCGCTTTGGGATGAGATGCCACCTGCGCACCAGTACGTTCACGTAGTTTAATGGCGCCTCCGGCGTGATCTGGGTGCATGTGTGTAACCACAATCAGCTTTAAGTCACTTAACGGACGACCTAAGGTTTGCGTAATGTATCGACACACGTTGTCTACATCGGCGCGGCTACAGCCATCAAGCAATAGCAACCCCTTGCTGTCTTCAACAAGATAAATATGCTGTATGTAGCCTGCAAGTGTGTGAATATTCATTACTGCTTCCTTTTCACCAAAACACGCGCCAACCGCGGTATCTGACATACCTCATGTACGCTAGCACTAAACCCCGCTAATCGCTGGCAAAATGTGGGCTGCGTGATAATGCCTATAGCGCTGAATCCTATCAGAACCTATCTGGTTAGACCAGATTCAGCGAACAAGTGTAGCATTAAATTGCGTAACCACATTAGCCCGGGCTCGCCTTCCTGCTGGCTATGCCAGTAAAGGTGTGTTTCCAACGCGGGAAGCTGGTACGGCAGTTTGGTGCTAATCAGGTTATCATCGCTTACCGCATCAGCCACAGAGCCTGGCAAAGTTAACAAAGCGTTAGTGCTAGCCACCACATCTGCCGCGGCGCGATAGTTTTGGCAACGCCATAATGAAGGACGGCTTATACCTAGTTGCTGCAGTGCAATTTCTTCTACCGACGCCCCTTTTGCCCGGTTCGACACCGTTATATGGCGTGCCGCCACATACTTCTTCTTATCTATATTTTGTGCCAACGGGTTTTGCTTATTCATAAGCACCTTGTAGGTGTCGCGGCGCAATAGTGAGTGAGAGATGGGCGCAGCAACAGCGCGACCAATATCAATAACAAGGTGGAGGTTTCGATTTGTTAAGTCTGCCAGCATTGCATCTCGATGTAAGCGAGTGCTTACTATTTCGACATTAGGTGCTTGTTTTTCAAGGGTTGAAAGCAGGACAGGTAAAACGCCTAATTCAAGAGACTCTTGCATGGCAATAACAAAGCGCTGATGGCTATGTACCGGGTCGAAGTCGGCAAACTCTCCCAATGCTTTTCGAATATCGCTTAAGGCTTTTAGAATAGCGGGCGCTAACCGTTCGCAGGCCGCAGTAGGCAACATGCTTTGTTTTTCTTTAACAAAAAGTGGGTCGCCCAAAATATCCCTAAACCTGCGCATGGCATGGCTAACGGCCGATGGCGTAATGTGAAGCGCTTCAGCTACGCGGGTCATATTCCTATGCTGCCAAAGCGCTTCAAAAACCTTTAGCAGATTTAGATCCAACTTCTCGAATTGTCTATTTTCGAACATTGCCACCACCATGAATGAGATTCACACCATCTAAGGATTATATTTCATTTCATTCACTTAACAACTTTCTCTACTATGCGTTTAACGGACAGTTATCGCACGCTTTAGAGACAGCCCCTACATTTTAACTTGCGGCGACCCAAGTGCGAGATGCGAAGCAAATACTCTCTATATTTAATTAGTACAATTTCAACGAATGTAAAAAGGTGCCCTATGGATTTTTCACATAACGACAAAACCAAAGCCTTACTAGAGAAGCTCGATAATTTTATAGCCGAGCATATAGCGCCAATTGAAGATGAAGTTTACGACTTTCACCACAAAGAGAATAATCACGGCGACTGGAAAAGCTGGAAGCTGCACCCTGGAACTGAAGCGCTTAAAGCTAAAGCGCGCGAAGCAGGGTTAGCCAATCTGTTTTTGCCCGATGCCGAGCTAGGCCAGGGCCTTACCACACTTGAATATGCGCCTATGGCAGAGCGCATGGGAAAATACCTCTTTGCACCAGAGATTTTTAACTGTAATGCGCCTGATACCGGCAATATGGAAGTGCTGTATCACTTCGGCAACGACGCCCAAAAAGAGAAATGGCTTAAACCATTGCTTGCAGGTGAAATACGCTCAGTGTTTGGTATGACAGAGCCTGATGTTGCTTCGTCTGACGCCACCAATATGGCCGCCACCATTATTGAAGATGGCGATGACGTAGTGATTAACGGTAAAAAGTGGTGGTCGACAGGGTTAGGCCATCCTAACGCTGCTATAACCATATTCATGGGCTTATCTAACCCCGATAACGACAAGCACAGTCGCCACAGTATGGTCGTAGTGCCACTTGATACACCTGGAATTACCATTAAGCGCATGCTAGATGCCTACGGCGATTACGATGCGCCTTACGGCCACGGGGAGATGCATTTCGATAATGTGCGCGTGAGCAAAGACAACCTAATTATGGGTTTAGGCAAAGGCTTTGCTATTGCACAAGGGCGCTTGGGCCCAGGCCGTATTCACCACTGCATGCGCGCTATCGGCATGGCAGAGAAAGCGCTAGAGCTTGCTCTTAAACGCGGTCACGAACGGGTTGCGTTTGGTAAACCAATCATACGCTTAGGTGGCAACTTAGAACGCGTAGCCGATGCTCGCATGGCTATTGAGCAAGCGCGTTTGCTTACGCTCCACGCCGCTTGGAAAATTGACAACTTAGGCGTAAAGCACGCTATGACCGAAATATCAGCCATTAAAGTGGTGGTGCCGAATATGCTACAAAGCGTGGTAGATATGGCACTACAAATTCACGGTGGTGCGGGTATGTGTAGCGACTTCCCACTAGCGCGATTTGCCGCTGGTGCAAGAGCCCTTCGGTTAGCTGATGGCCCTGACGAAGTGCATAAAGGCATGGTGTCACGACTAGAGCTTAAAAAATATCAGTAGCAAAAACTAACACAAAAAATGCGGCTTAATGCCGCATTTTTTGGTTCGAATGCCCTAAAAATTAGTTGTCTTCTTTGCGCTGCTCAATGCGCTGATGTAGCGCGTCTAGCTTGCTGAAGCTGTCGAACAGTTCCGGGTGTGTGGCAATAAGCGCTGCAACATGCTCGAAGGCTTCTTCGCGCGTGTCGTTAGTAAGAAAACGAATATCGTCATCGCTCGGTAAGCGATTGAGGTCAATTCCTACGCCTGTAGAAGAGGTTTGAATCTGCATTACGCGAAAGTCTTTCACATAGCGGGGTTCGCAGCTTTTACGGGCAATTTGGCTACCAATAGGCTTTAGATATTTACAAATAACATCGAACTTCGCGATTTCATTAATGCTGTTATACAGTTCCAAGAATTCGAAGCGCTGTTTATCGAATGCTCTTTTTAATTGCGGTGTAGTCTTTTGGCCGAATACTTCAATGTTTTCAACGCGTTCTTTGTCGTTTTGCGCGGCTACCTGAAAGCTTACCGCAAGTACTAGCGAAAGCGCAGCTGTTTTAATGGCATGAAATCCAATTTTACGTGGGTTTATCACAATTAACATCCTCGTTGTTTTACTTGTACGTTTTTCAACCTAGCACTTGAATAAATTCCAGTCAAAAAAATACCGCTTCCTATAACAAGAAGCGGTATTCAATTTTGTTTATAAACTAATTAGTTAGCTTTTTATCTGGCTAAAAATGGCTTAGTAAGTATAGCGTGCCTGCACGTACCACATACCACCATTGAAACCAAACGGACTAGCTTCTGAGTAAAGCTGACCTGAGCTTCCCGCACTTGGGTTTTCTTCTGGATATTCGTCGAACAGGTTGTTCACACCAATAACAAGATCGAGGTTTTCGCTATAAGAGTATTTAGCTTCAACGTCTATCAAGATAGCCGCATCAATACCGTCTACACCGTTACCTGTGTCGTCCCAACCACCGTAGTAGTTAGCACGAACTAGGGTGCGAAGTGCGCCTTGCGTGTGCGTCCACGAAATATTACCGCGTAGGTTTGGCAGTAAGTCTTCAATTGCAGCAACACGGCCCTCGCCTATTGGGTTAAGCGTGCCTACATCGTCTACTTCGGTTTCGTTGTAGTTTGCCGCTAGGGTAATACGTGAATTACCTTCCCATAAATCGAAGCTGTAGTTACCTACAATGTCGATACCGCGTGTAGTGGTGTCGAAGCTGTTCGAGAAGAAACGGAACTGCGATAGGTCATCAAGACCGATAAAGTCTGAACGGTCGATAATACCCGACGCATCAAGTTCGGTAAGCGCTTCAGATACGGTTGCGTAATCTGTACCGCCACCGGCAAAGTTAAGCGCATCTAGGAAATTTACGTTAGCACCAAGTGCTACACGGTTTTCCATTTCAATGTTGTAGAAGTCGATGGTCCAGCTCATGTCTGCCACATCAATTGATGCACCGAATGAGAAGTTGACCGCTTCTTCTGGCCCTAGGTCTGGACGACCGTTACCTTGGCTTTCAATGAAGTCAGCCGCTAATTGACCTGCCGCCGATGACAATGGCAGTGTACCTTGGTCAATCAACACGCCGTTCACGTTTTGCGTGGTAACGTTAGTAATGCTTGCTTGACCCGCTGTTGGCGCGTGGAAACCGGTTGAGTATGCACCGCGTAAACGGAAGTCGTCAGTGACGTGGAAAATACCCGCTAGTTTAAAGTCGGTAGTATCACCAAACTCACTGAAGTCTTCACGACGTAGCGCTGCTTGTAGGGTAAGCTGCTCTGTTACGTCGGCTTCCAAGTCAATGTAAACCGCGTTACTGTCTTGCGACGAGCTGGTATCACGAGGGAAACCACCAAAACCGTTAGAGCTAGACGAGAAGCCTTGGCTTGCTAGCGGACCAAGCGCATAAGACGCTTCATCACCAGCAAATAGATCGAACTCTTCTTTGCGGTATTCAGCACCAAACGCAACGTTCAAGTCAGACGCTAAACCTACATCAACACCGTATACAAAGTTAAGGTTAACTAGGGTTTCAGTTTGCTCTTGACCACCAGGTACGAAGTCGCGAGGAGTTGCTGGGCCTAATGACGCATTAATGGTGTTCTTAATAAAGAAGTCTGTGCGGTTCGAACCACGCTGCGCGCTGAAGTCGTAGCCTAAGCCGTTACCAACATCTAAGTCACCACGTACACCTACAGTGAACGCCATGTCTTCGTTATCACCACCAAAGCGCGGTACAAAGCCCGTTGGGATGGTTTCAATGAACGAGAAACAATTATCGTCTGCCTGAACTTGCGCTAGGAAGGTTGGGTCGGGGAATACGTTGCCTTCACCGCCAATTGGAATACCGTCAATACAGCTTCCGCCTACGCCTACACCGTCAAGGTCGCCAACAAGTACTGAGTGCACGCCGTCTGGGTCGGCTAAACCTGTTAGTGGGTTAACCAATGGGCCTGCGTATACACCGCCGCGCTGGCTACCTTCAGTTACTGGGTTACGGTAGAAGAAACCACCGGTTACAGTACGCTTGCCGTAGTTACCAAATAAATAGAGCTCTGCTTTTTCGTTTAGCTCATACGCTGAGTTAATAAAAACTTTATAATCGTCTTCTACGTCTGGCTGGCCCCAATATTGTGGCACTTCGTTGGTATAGGTATTGATAGTAGAAAAGTCAGACTGGCTTAAGTAACCCGCATCAACCATTCCTTGCACATCGTTTCGTACTACCGAGCGCACCGTACCTTCAACGTCACGAATTTCACCTGTAATGTTTATAAAACCATCTGCACCTAGCGAGAAACCGGCGTTAGCTGAAATAGTGTAGTTGTCGCCATCGCCTTCATAGGTAGAGCCATAGTTTGCGCGGAACTCGAAACCTTCATCGTTATCGCGAAGCAAGAAGTTAAGTACACCTGCGATAGCGTCTGACCCGTATTGTGATGATGCACCGTCACGCAGTACTTCTACTTGCTTCAGAGCGAGTGATGGAATTGCCGAAATATCCACCCCCTGCGCACCGTCAGAAATACCACCACCTAGGAAAGAGATAATAGAGCCGCGGTGACGACGCTTACCGTTAACCAATACCAGCACATTATCTGGCGATAGACCGCGCATATTAGCTGGGCGTACAATGGTAGCCGCATCACTAATTGGCTGTGTGTTTACGTCGAACGACGGTACATTGGTACGCAGCATGTCTTGCACGTCGCTTGACGAGTTTTGGCGGAATTCCTCACCCGTAATTACATCTACCGGCACTGGCGAGTCAGCTGCAGAGCGGTTGCTCATGCGTGTACCCGTTACAATGATATTTTCAAAATCTTCTGCTTTCTCTTCAGCTTCTTGCGCAAAAGTAGGTGCTGACATTGCCGCAAAAAACGGTAATGAACTAGCAATAATGGCCGAGGTTATTCCATTAAGTTTTTTCCCCTTGGGGAAGTTACCTTGCTCCACTGTGTTTCTCCTTCAAGACTTGTTGTTTTTTTATATGGTTTAAATGTTTTTATTATTGGCGTAGGAAACGAGTGCGTATTAGCGGCGGCTAAAAGAATGTGAGACACCCAAACTAATAAGCATCTTAAAATTAGAATAAATTAACTAAAAAACACACCTTAATGAGATAATTATCACTCATTAGATAAGATTAATATTAGCCTTTAGGATAATGCTGTTTAGGTCATTTTTTAGAAAGCGTGGATTGGCGCTGCTTTTAGATGCAAGCAGCGCTAATTACGAAAGGATTAATGATGCTTAAGGTTTTCAAAAACCACGTTACCGTTTACCACGGTCATAACTACGTTAGCCTTCAAAATATCGGCAGGTTCAGCGGTCATAAAGTTAGTGTCGAAAACAGAAAAATCGGCGTATTTGCCAACTTCAATAGACCCCAAGCTATCTTCTTGAAACGACGCATAGGCAGGCCATAGGGTAAACATGCGAAGTGCATCTTCCCTTGATAACGATAGTTCCGGGTGCCAACCTTTATCTTGCGTACCGTTCAGTCTGCTGCGGGTAATAGCAGCATAAAATTCAATGCGCGGATCGCCCACTTCAACCGGGGCATCTGAGCCACCCACCAAAACAACGCCTTTATCCACCAGCGGTTTCCAAGGGTAGGCATACTCCAAACGGCTGTACCCCAAACGACTTGGCGCAAAATTTAAGTCGCCTATGGCATGACTTGGCTGCATCGACGCCACTATATTCATTTGAGCAAGTCTGTCTTGCTGCTTGGGCGGAATTATTTGTGCGTGCTCTAGGCGCCAGCGCAGATCATCGGTTTTCCACTTAGCCTTGGGCAACGCCTCCCATGCCTCTTCGTACCAATTCAGCGTGGAATATAACGCACGGTCGCCAATAACGTGGGTCATCACCTGGAACCCCTGCTTTAAGGCCAGCTCCAGTACCGGCATAAGTTCATCTTTTGTGGTGCGGTTCATAAAGCCGCTGTGATCAGCGTCGCTATAGGGTGCAAGTAGCGCGGCGCCACGGGAACCTAAAGTACCGTCGATAAACACTTTTATTCCATTTAAATGAAACAGCCCACCTGCAAGTTTTTCAGCGCCATTTTGAAAAAGTTTATCTGACTCGCTAATAGGTATAGCAATATAAACCCGGTGCAGCATCTCGTCATTATTGGCCAATTGCTTAAGCTGCTGAACCTCTCGCCACTTCATACCGGCGTCGTGGGTTGCCGTCCATCCTTGCGATACATTGACCTGCATGCCGCGTTTTAAATTGTCTTGTATATATTGGTCGGATTCGGGCGGTAAGATATCTCGAAAAAAATCCATCGCCGTGGCGAGTACATAACCGGTAGGAGTGCCATCGTCGTAACGCTCAAACTTTCCGCCTTCTGGGTCGGGCGTGTTTTTAGTAACACCAGCAAGGGCCAACGCTTTTGAATTCACCACCGCCGATACTCCATCGGCGCGAGGCATAAACAGGGGTTTGTTCTGAGTGAATGGATCTAGGTCGGCAGCCGTTAAAAAGCGTTGCTCATCTTGCCACTCACGCTCTATCCATCCACGGCCTAATACCCACTCACCGTCTGGCACGTTTTGGGCAAAGCTTTTAATTTCAGCTACCGTTTGCTTTAGCGTAGGAATGCCAAACAAACTTAGCGTGCGCGTGCGCTTACCTATACCTTCAAGGTGCTGATGGCTGTCGGTAAAACCTGGAAAAAGCGTGCTGCCTTTCAAATCAATACGTTTTTCTGCACCGCAGTGCCAGGCTGCGGCATCGACCTCTTTACCAACAAACGTAATGCGCCCATTTTTAACAGCAACCACCTCGGCCTGCCAGTTGTTATCGTCTGCGGTGTATATAACACCGTTATAAAACACTACATCTGAGCTGTTACAGGGTTCCGAGGTTTGTGCCAAAACATCATGAGATACAAAGGCTACAGTGGCGATAAAGCCCTTTAATATTAAGCGCGATAACGCGGTTGAAAACATTGAGTTCACCTACTTTATTATTACTCGCTTTCATTGGTAAAAAGCGAGAAGCGGCCAGTTAAATGAACCCTTGTTTGTTGAAACATACGTTTTTAAAAGTCCATTTTTTATGCAGATTAGATACACTAGCAACTGCCCTAATTTTAATCAAGGCAGTGGCTTGGTGTAAGAGGCGCGGTTTTCTCGCCCTGCACATCGATAATATAAACAGACTGTTTATCGGGCTGAGCAAGTACCGGCGTGTGCATGCTTATGCATAAAAAGGAGCAAATGAAAGTAGCAAGACAGGTTGCTGAAAGCAAAGGCAAAAGGTAGCGCCCCTACAGGTTAGCTACCTTTACCCTAATAAAGCGCGTTAATTAAAAGCTATACGACGCACTTAGCTGGGCGTTAATGCCCGCGCCGTAATAACCCACGGTGTGTAGGCTGTTAATGTACTTCTTATCGAAGATATTGTTGATATTCATGCGAACGGTTAGGTCTTCAGTAAACGCACGCGACGCGTACACATTACCCAAGAAATACGCCCCCTGTTCAACGTTGTAATCAACATTGCTTATTTCAGACTGCCAACGGCCACCAAAACCTACTTCTACCTCGGGCGCTTGCGGTACTGTATACGCTAACTGGAAGGTTACTACGTCGCGCGGTGCCCACAGGTTAGCATCGTTACCTTGCTCGTCTTCTACGTCGATAGCGGTATAAGACGCGTTAACACGCAGAGCATCGGTTACTTGGCCGGCCACTTCAATTTCAAAACCATCAGACTCTACCGATACGCCTTTGTAGTAAAACTGAAGCGTGTCTGGGTTAGTTCCAGCGTAGGCGGCTAGGTTGTCTTGCTCTGCAGTAAAGTACGAGAACGTGGTTAATAAACGGTCATCGAACCATTGGGCTTTCACGCCCGCCTCAAAGTTTTGACCTTTTGTTGGGTCAAGGTATTGGCCGTTTACGTCATACTGTTCTTGTGGCTGATACACGTCAGAGTAGCTCACGTAAGCATTAACATCTTCTGTCACCGCGTAAGTCGCACCAACATAAGGGCTGGCTTCGCTTTCTGAGTTATCGATAACCGCGCCTGCGTTTTGGCCAGTACGCTCGAAGTCGATCGCGTTAAAACCAGCAATGATGTGCATTGCGTCAGTTACGCTGAATCGAGCAGAGCCGAAGTAACGCGTTAGTGTTTGCTCAATATTTGAGTACTCAGACACACCTAACCACTCTGGCTCAGCAATCGCATCCAAGCCGTATGGGAATGCTGGTGTTGGGCCGTATGCAGGAGTAGTAGCGTAGTCAAACGCATGAACAAAAGACACGTCGTCGCTAGTAGCGTGACTTACACCAAAATTAACTTCATGGCTGCGACCAAACAGCTCGAAATCACCGAATACACGGCCTTCTAACAGGTGAGAGTCAATTTCAGAATCGTAACGACCTGGCCAGCCAAATAAGCCAAGGCCAGTCTCTTTATCAATGGTACCGTAAGCATAAAACAGCTTACTTTCATCTTCGTAACCACGGAAGTTATAGCTAAGTAGCAATTGCCAATCGTTATCGAACTCATAGTCTAGTTCAATAAAGGCGTTAGTGGTTTCAGTATCCCACTTGGTCCATTCTTGCGTAGTGGTGTCATTAATATCCCACTCAGCTTGCGTACCGTCGGTATAGTTGAATACTAGCCCGCCCCACGTGTTGCCGTCGGTATTGGCATCTTGGTATGACAAACCGAAGGTTATCGTAGCGTTATCAGTTAGCTGTCCATCAATAACGCCGTATACAAAGCCGCGATCGTTTTCTAAACCATCTAGGTGAGACTCTTTATCTTCAAAGCTACCTACTACACGCGCCGCCCAGCTGCCGTCTTCTGTAAGCAGCATAGAGTAATCGCCTTGAACGCGCTTGAAGTTGTAAGAGCCAATGCTTGCACCCACTTCGCCGCCTTCTTCGTTAGTAGGACGCTTGCGCACATAGTTGATGGTGCCTGACGCGTTACCTACACCAGTAAGCAGGCCGTTCGCACCACGAATAACTTCAATTTCTTCGTAGCCATAAGCTTCAACCGATCCGGTAACAATACCCCAGTCGTTAGGCAGGCCTACACCATCAATCTGGGTGTTTTTAATTTCAAAACCACGTGCGGTATAGTTAGTACGGTTAGTTTCCCACTCTTCTACATTGATACCTGGTGCTAGCTTTAGTGCGTCGTTAATGTTGAACGCCCCGAACGACTGCATAAGGTCTTCAGAAAGAATACTGATAGACTGAGGCGTTTCACTGATTTCCATGGTTAAGCCAGTTGCACCGCGGCTAACACGGTTTTGGCGAACACCTACAATACGAATTTTTTCTACGTCTGCTTCTTTAACTTCTACTGTATCGCTTTGAGTTGTTTGCGCATTTACCGACAAAGCAAACGCGATAGGCGTTAGTGCAAATAAACTGCTTAGTTTCATGGTTTTCTCTGTTATTTGGTTATGAAGGGTTGGTATTTCGGGCAGAAGTATAAAACAGCTTAAACTTAATTTAAATGATAATTGTTATTATTTACTAAACAATCATTATGAGCACTGTTAGAAAGGAATATTTGAGTTTATTAGGTAAATGATTTAGAAATAGAAACTCAATGGACTGGCAACAAGTTAGCGGTTTTGACCCAAAATATAACGTACTACTCAACCAACGCTTCTGCTCTTGCGAAACAATATGACAGCATACCCTTCGAGTCTGTTCACAAAGACTGGTTAAAGGCAATACCTAAAGAAGGAATGGTGCTGGATGTAGGTGCTGGTTCCGGTCGCGATGCTCGTTATTTAGCTGCAAAAGGCTTAGGTGTAGTCGCAGTTGAACCCGCCTCTGGCATTCGAGAACTTGCGCAAGCCTATACGGTCTCTAGTCCTATACACTGGATATCCGATTCATTACCTGAACTAACTGAAGTTTTTCGCCTACAAACAAAATTTGACCTAATCCTTCTAAGTGCAGTTTGGATGCACATCGCGCCATCATCCAGAGAACGCGCCTTTAGAAAACTATCTTCGTTACTGAAACCCAACGGTAAGCTAGTTATATCTCTACGCCATGGCAGTTGCGCTGACGAACGCACTATGTACCCTGTTTCAGCAGATGAACTGGCTAAGTTTGCAAGTCAATTCGGACTTACCTATCGACTGCTTACCCCTGAGAATTCGGACGATGCGCTGGGTCGCACTGACGTTCAATGGCAAACGGTTTTACTTACACTTCCCGATAACGGTACAGGTGCATTTCCGTTAATTAGAAACATCGTAATAAACGACAGTAAATCCTCAACATACAAGGTTGCACTTTTACGGACACTACTCAGAATAGCCGAAGGACATCCGGGCGCGGTTATAGAACAAACGAACGAACACGTAATTCTGCCTGTTGGATTAGTAGCCCTTTATTGGTTGAAGCTTTATAAACCGCTAATAGATAAGTTCGAGATGCAACAAAACAGCAACTCTAGTAGAGGGTTGGGGTTTGTTAAAACTGACGGCTGGCAGCAGATTACAGCCTTTTCTAGTAATGATTTTTATATTGGCGCGCACTATTCAGATAGTGCAACGGTACAAGCAATTTACCGAACTCTAAAAGACATCGCTTCGACTGTAAAAAATATGCCCGCTAAGCACACCACGTTGCCTGGCACTGATAAAGGTGTTTTTCACGTAGAGCTTAATCAAACTCGAAAGCCTAAAAACGATTTGTTACTAGACTTCGAGTTTTTGTCATCGTTAGGAAAGTTCTATGTACCCGTGCATATTTGGGACTCATTGACTCAGTTTAGCGTATGGATAGAGCCGACATTGATTAACGAGTGGTCATCTTTAATGGCAGGTTATGGTTTAAACAAACAAAGGCCGCTTACTAAAGTCGATTATCTTAATGCACTTCGGTGGGAGGACCCAGAACGTTCCACTTCTAAAATTCGAAACCGAGTAAATGAGTTGCTCACCAATGAAGGCGTTGCATGCTGCTGGTCTGGAAAGCGACTAGAACTTTCTGGCTATGCTATCGATCATGCATTTCCTTTTGCGCGATGGCCCAATAACGACCTTTGGAATTTGCTACCGACCCAATCGGGCATAAACGCTAAAAAATCCGATAAATTACCCACAGGTTTGAAGCTTTCTAGTTCTCGTGAACTAATCGTTTCTTGGTGGAAACAAGGCTGGCAAAGCAATCAAACAGAGTTTTTTAGTCAAGCCAATTTAGCCCTACCTAACCTTAGGCCAAATAACACCAACTTTGATGACGTGTTTGAAGCGTTCGCTCTGCAACGTGACCGTATTAAAGCGCTGCAGCAGTTGGAGGATTGGCGATAACATTGGAAGATAGTTTATTGAAGCTTACTTCTAAACCAGCGTCTAAAATTACTGTTTAGCGTTGCGATATTTCTCCCGTACAATCGCTGAATATCGCTCATGGAAAGCTCTTCACAGCCATTTTCGCTTTCTAACAGCAAAAGTCGGCTCATAAAATCTTGGTTGTCGCTCATTAGAAAAGCAACGAAAGCCCAACTAGAAGCATAGAATTGATGCGGATCTTTGCGCCAACTGCTCTCCGTCCCTTCAAAGAGTGTCGTCAATGCTAGCGGCTGATTACTTTTGAAATGATTAACCCATGCGCTGTTAGTCAAACTTCCCGGGGTTTCTGAATATTCCGCCATTCCTTCATTCAACCATTTCGCCACTTGGCCATACCAGTATCGATTAATGGTATGCATTACCTCATGCGTTATAGTTCGGAGTGTTTCCTTATTGTCCCGAATTAAAATGGCAGATTCATTTCTGCCCGAAGAGTAAAAGCCTGTGCTTGTGGATTTAGAAAGATTAAAACGCTTACTGTATTTTTCATACTCACCTTTATCACTGAAACTCCTTATGTTAGCTACAACAGGAACCATTGATTCTGTAGGTGTAACTGGCGCAAAAGCATCTAATGCTTCTTGTACTCTTCCTCGTACCGCGCGCTGAACGTCAAACGGTAAATTATGCGAGTGAAAGTTAAACGAAATAGCCTCTGGGTTAATTATTTTGGCTACTTGTACTGAAGTATTACTGTTCAGCTTCCTAGGAGAGTCACTTATATGCTTAACGCCTTTCCCATCTGTCCATGTATACATGATCTTTCTCTCGGGTGGTTTTATCTTGTCTAAACATTTATGAGTGTGTGGAGCTGCATGCTCATCAGACCCTGTATTGCTTAGCTTAGATTTGACTTCAGAATATGTTTCAATTTCTAAGTCCCTCTGTGCTTGAGAAACATCTGTTGAAGAATGTGGCGTACGACGTAATAGACTTTTATGATCGCTATTGTCATAAAGTTTGGCTTCTACAAACTCAAAGGCAATGTTAAGAAACTGAGGTAGTTCAAAGTTGTCTCTCGCGAAATACAAAACCCCTAAACTATTAATAGTTAGCACACTCGTGACTATAACAAACTTTGAGCCAATTCCATTTTTGCTTGCCATGCTATCCCTTCAACACCTTTACATAACTTGATTTACTATCACAGTACAACGCCTCGCAAGAATCAAAAATTTACCAATCTAAATAGGTGTGAATTTCTATACATAGTTATTAATCGAAAACACTGATAATTCCGAAACAACCTTAAACTGCCTAACAGACGCTATGTTTATGTCAAAGTAACCACGAAGCCTCTTAAGTACAATTTACTAAGCTGACTTAGCAACATTGTGAGGCTAGATAAATTCTCAAGGATGAAAATGAAGAAGACGATCGCCTTAGCTCTATTTATGCTTGCCGCTACAAATTCAGTTGCCAACTCTAAATTTACACCTTCCAAATACCAATGCTCCGGTATAGAAAAGCGTATAGACACAATTAACTCCAGGATGCGTGCTGGTTACAGTATGAGGGAAGGCGAACAATTGAAGGAACAACTGCGAAGCCTTAAAAAGCAGCGATATGAATGCAAAAAGAAGGGGTTTTCAGTTGACTAAGAGTATTACCGACTTTGAACTTGAACCTATGACCTTTGCCTCCGGAGCCTGATTTTAGGGTATTTCTCGGTAAACAGCCATGAACAAGGATGCATCAAAAAATGACAATAAGGCATTGATTTTTTAGCAAATAAATACATTCATAGTTTGTTCACACTTGTTCATGTAAACTCACCCAAAATCACTCACTTTGCTACATATTTGCTACATATTTTGCTTATGGCTATCAAGAAAAAGATAACGAACAGCAGCATTAATGCACTTCAACCTGAAGATAAAAGGCTAAACGACACCGATATTTCAGGTTTTCATGCGCGTATCTCTCCAAAAGGTAGGGTGACTTACTTTTTATATTATCGCCACAATGGAAGACAACAGAATGTTAAGTTGGGTACACACCCAGAAATTACACCCGCACAAGCGCGAGATGCCGCAAAGATGGCTAGCGCTTCAATTGTGCAAGGTGTTGACCCGCACGAAAACAAAAAAGAGTTAAAAGCACAAGAAAAGCTAGCGAGGCTCACCACACTTCAAGCATTTATCGAGCTGGAGTTTGAAAAATGGTACACCGCGCAATATCCACGAACGGGCGAGCGTGAGCTAAAAAACTTAAGGGTCAACTTCCCTACTCTGCTGCCAATGCAATTGCGTGATATTAATGCTTCTTTGCTAGAAAAATTACGTACCGAAATGCTTAACCAAAAGAAAAGCAACGCGACCATTAATAGGCGATTTACCACTTTAAAATCTGTATTGAGCAGAGCTGTTGAATGGGAAGTTATACCTAGCCATGATTTAAAAAGTTAAAGCCATTAATTGAAGACAATAGCCGTATTCGTTACTTGAGTTTTGACGAAGAAGAACGCCTAAGAAAAGCATTAACAACAAGAGACCTTAGAATAAAGCGTGAACGGGAAAGCGGCAACAAACATAGAGCCGAACGGGGCTATCCACTTCTACCTAACTTAAGTGCACGAACATTTGCGGACTACCTAGAGCCGTTGGTGATATTGGCAATGAATACCGGAATGAGAAGGGGTGATCTATTTTCGCTTAGATGGCAAAACGTGAACTTAGAGCGAGACTTTCTAACGATTGAAGCGGCAAATGCTAAAAGCGGAAAAGCTCGGCACATTCCACTTAACCAGAAAGCTAAGTCAGCACTAACAAACTGGAGAAACGACTGTGAAAGCCTACTATGGGTTTTTGAGGGTAAGCCAGACCACCCCCTTAAAGATATAAAGAAAGCTTGGTCTACAGTCTTAGAGGAAGCGAAAATAAGAGATTTTCGTTTCCATGACCTACGCCATCATTTTGCAAGCAAGCTTGTAATGGCTGGTGTAGATTTAAATACAACTCGTGAGTTGCTTGGTCATAGTTCTTTAGATATGACGCTCAGGTACTCTCATTTAGCACCTGAGCATAAGGCTAAAGCTGTGAACTTATTATAATAGATCATGTCTATACTAATGGATGGAGTAAAAACTTAATGAGCTTTGAGACTTGACTGTATTCTCAATACTAATCTATATTAAATTTGAGATTGCGGGGACCAAATGATCTTTACTTCCCTTTAGAAGTACATATAATGTGCAACCTCTTAGATTTGAAAGCTCTAAAATTTATAGTGCTACAGTCTTAATTTGACCTCTGGCATTGGGAGAAATCGGATGATATTGATTAATCATAAGCAAAAATTTCAAGAAGAGCTTTGGGATTAATTATTCCCAAGAAAATGAAAAAGAAGGGTTAGCCCTTCTTTTTTTTGCTTCACTTTTTAATAGAAACTGAAAAATGGAAGATTCAGATACATCACTAACTAATCTAGTGTCGGCTTTAATAGAGCATCCAACAGCAATTGTCGGTATGTTTGCACTACTAATTGCGGCTTTGGGGATAATAGCTCAGCGGAGGACTTCTAAAGAAAAAAACTCGCTAGATTTTCAAGCAAACTATTTAGAAAACCAAAAAGTTCAAGATGCTTGGGGACACTTGAGAGCCTTCAAAGATAACAAAGACCCTGATAAACATAATAAATTAGCAACTGAAAAAGGAACCGATGAAAGAAAGGCTGCTATTTTACTCCTTAATGAGTGGGAAAGGGCTGCTAACGCGATTCATCATGGTCTATTTGATTCAAACTTTCTGTATCAAGCACATAGCTCTACAGTCATAGGTTTGTATAAAGATCTTTTACCTTTCATTGAGATAATACAATCAACTAACCCTAGATACTTTGTAGGATTCACTAAACTAGCCGTCAGATGGCAACACAAGCGAGCACTGGAGTTTCGTAAGGGCATTGAATTAAAAGAATCACTGATGAACTTAAACCGGACTTTTTTTAATTTCAATCAGTATCTTGAAAGTCACTCAAATTGTTGCCCTAAGAGCTATAATTTTAACCGACAGCTGAAAGAGTTTGAGCATTCAAGAAATAACTTTAAAAGGAAGCACCGAAAGCTTTACTTTAGCTTTATCCAGCGAAGATGGATAAGTATAAAAGATCGTCTATTCAAGACCAATCCTTAGACAGAAAGTGTTCAAAGTAAGTCTGTATGATTGAAAAGCGCTATTATCGAATGCAGGAGCTTGAAAAAGCACTTGGTTTCAGCAGTTTTGATTACAAATATCTAATTGAAAACTTTAATATACCGCTGCACACATTCATTTATTCTCGCTACTTCATCTTATCCGAACGACAGCAACGTTCATTCAAAAAAACTATAAAAGGAGTTGCGTACTATAGCGGAACTGTAGAGCTCCCTCCTCACACAAGAAAGAACCTTTTGAGGGATGGCATCGCTTCATTGAGCTTAGCTTATCTAGATGATGTTTCTTACATTAATACGATGGAATCATGCTCGAAGGAATTACTTAAGGAGCTATTCGGAGACAATTTTGAAGTTAACCGCGCCTCATCGTTCAACGAGTTAAATCTTTCGCAGTGTGATGCATTTCTTATAGGCGAGGAAAATAGAGAGTTACTTCATGCTAAAGATACACCGATACCTGAAGGTTTAGATATCAGATTTAATGACCTAGTTCTAAAAAGAGAACTGGTAGACTGGTGCAAGCTACAACTAGGTTTAGATACAGAAACGAACCAAAGTCGTGAGCATCTAATGAAAGAGCAAATTAAGCTAGTATGCAGAGACAACCCTCATTTAGGCGCAACAAAGCTTTACAAGTTAATACGCGAAAACTTCGAAAATGATATTGATGCTACAGACCCACTCAGTATTTTAATAAGCATTGATAGAAATGAGATTATTTGGGGTAAGCCCGGAGTTAGGGAACACACCATGTCCTTAAAGACATTTCAAAATACTGTTTCTGAAATAAAAAAATCAAAATAATTTTTCCCTAGTAAGTTCCCGGGAAAGCCGGGAAAGATAGTTTTCATCTCAAGCAATAAATTAGTTGAGATAAAACTATGAATAATGAAATCAAAAGTAGAGCTCTTACAGAAAAAGAAGCCTCTCAATACATCTGCATGAGTCGTTCTTTCTTGCGTCAGGCAAGAATGGACGGTAATCGCGAAAATCGTACACCTGCCCCACCCTTTATCAAAATTGGTCGAGCCGTTCGTTATCTTCGAGAAGACCTTGATGCTTGGCTAGAAAGCTTCGTGCGACGCACCCACCTTTATCAAGATGAAGGTGTAGCGTAATGAAAAAACTATCAATACACCAAATCGAATTGCTCACCTTCTTCTATAACGGCGGAATTGTTGAGTTTTGTACTAGTGTGAGCCCCAAGTTAGGGGATTATCACTTCCCTACAGAAAAGCCGATAAAGTTTTCCAAGACGGTATTCTTTTCGTTAGTTCGTATCGGGTTATTAAAAGAAAACAAAGAGGAAATGGCGTTTGGCATTCGTTGGAGCAATTTCTCGATTTCTGAAAAGGGAATAAAGCTGCACAACGAACTGGAGGGTCGCAATGAAAGCGATTAAAGAAACTCCAATCGCGCGTTCACTTGATGAGTTAGATAAGATTAACGGTGAATTTTACCGTTCCCTATCAAAAGAAGATCGGCTGTTTGTAAAAGAAAGAATGTCTCATTTTAATGAATCTATTCAGCGAATACTTATCAACCAGTATCAAACCTTTGATAAGCCGTATAACGCTAACAGCTATTTGCGTAAAACAGTTGAGACGTTGAATGCGCTTATTCCAGAAAAAATCATTCCCTATTTTGATGCTAGCGAGTCTGAACTAAGAGAACTCTCAGAAGAAAATGCAAAACGCTGCAAACGTCTTGAGCTCTATACTAATTCACATGCAAACCGTAACGTAACGGGTGAAAAACCCGTTAACGGGAATATAGCGCTTTACAATGAATGTGCGCAGTTCGTTAACGGGTATGGTATTAATCCTCCGGAGCTAAACAAACCCGTTAACGTTAACGGGGCAATCAAAAGAATGCAGGACAAATACTGGTGGCATCGGAAATTACGGAAGGTGCTACGCCGTACAGAAGAAAAAGTGCAAATTCATCTAGGACAGGTAAACAGTAGAAAAGGAAAGTACTGTAGTGATAACACTGTAAAACATCGCTTAATTCAAAAAGAACTGCAGAGGCAAATGCTCGAAAATCTCGTTATCGTTAACGAAAATAATGAGTCGTTTTCGCTTGCTGAATTGTCAGATAAAAATGTATCTAACCCTGTTAATCGTAAAAATGAACTTATGACACGCATGGCTGGTTACGAAGATATTGCTAAAGAGCTAAACCACAAAGCCTTGTTTGTAACAATTACTTGCCCTTCCCGCTTTCATAACACGTACGCTAAGTCCGGAGACCGAAATCCAAAATGGGATGGTTCAACGCCTTATGAAGCACAGCAGTATTTAAATGATATGTGGGCTCTTATTCGCGCTGATTTGAACCGTAAGGATATTAAGCTATACGGCTTCCGCATTGCTGAACCACAACACGATGGCACACCACATTGGCACATGCTTATTTTCCTAGAACAATACCAAGCAAACGAGTTTAAAGCCATTATCGAACACTACGCATTAAGAGAGGACGGCGATGAAGCAGGTGCTAAGGAAAACCGTTGTGATTTTAAAGATATTGATTACTCAAGAGGCAGCGCGACAGGCTACATAGCTAAGTACGTAAGCAAAAACGTTAACGGCGCAAACCTAGATAGTGATATTGACGGAGGCAATGCTATCGAAGCAGCGCAGCGCGTTGAAGCTTGGGCTAGCTGTTGGGGAATACGTCAGTTTCAACAATTAGGTGCAGGGGCTGTTACTGTGTGGCGCGAACTAAGAAGACTTAAAGCGCTTTGCAACGAAACTGAACTCTTCTCTGATATTTTCGAAGCAGCGGATAAAGGCAAGTGGGCAGACTTTGTAAAACTTATGGGTGGAGTATTCTGTAAGCGCAACGAACAGGCCATTCGGCCTCTTTATAAAGAAAAACTCGATACAGAAACAGGTGAACTTAAGCAAAGTTACTTTGACGGTGTTGTTTCGATCTCGCTTCGAGGAATAAAGCTAGGCGAAAAAGAGGTTATTACTAGAATTCACGAATGGCGATTAGAAAATCGTGGTATTAGAGCCGCATAGCGGCTCAAAAGCTTTTACTTGGAGTTCTGTAAATAAGTGTACTAAATCTTAAATTCGTAGTTGAAAAATCGCACTACTCCCCCCATGATAATCTTGTTGTGTTTCTCGCGCTCAATTATCAGTAAAACTGGTTGCGCGAATGGCGAAACATTGGCGAGTTAAAGCTCGGGTGACTTTGCGCCTTGGCTTTCGGGTCTTCATCGCTGCGCTTATATCATGCTGTAATGGTCATGCGGTTGGATTCG
>NZ_BJKJ01000018.1:0-91273 GCF_006538305.1 Alteromonas sp. KUL17 | reverse complement strand
GTTTAACCACGGTGAGGAAGTGGTGGACGCTACTGGGCTTGAACCAGTGACCCTCGCCTTGTAAGGGCGATGCTCTCCCAACTGAGCTAAGCGTCCATATTTCTTTAAAGCTTGCCTAAGCAAGTGGGGCGGTATTATAGAGTCGGTTCCGTTAGTGTCAACAATAAAATTAAAGAAAAATGACTGTGTGGCCGAATTTTAGACACTCTGGCTGCATCTTAACTAAATTGATGAAAAGAACAGCGTTTTTAATCGCGTTTTGAATCCATCGATAGACAAAAACTGCAGCGTGGGTTTACACGAAAAAGCTGGAGCTTGGGTGGACAGACACTCGCTTCTTACTAAGAGTTGAAATAGAGGTTGGCTGGAATTGAAGTGGACAGTCACTTATTTACCACAAACATATAATTAGAATTGAAGTAGACAGTCACTTATTTACCACAAACATATAATTAAATTGGCCTCGCACAATGGGGCTTCACACAATGGACACACACTCATTTTTTTAAAAGAAGAAATGGCAAACAAGGGCAAAGTGCAAGCGCAAAGTGGATACCCACTTATTTTTTTCATAGCTTAACGCTAGTAAACCTAACCAAATAAAAGTGGTGCTTACTTTATTCTTGAAATATCAATTGAATTACCAAGTGGACAGTCACTTAGAAAACACGCAACGAAAAAACAAAGGAGAGAAGGAGAAAGGACAGGCACTTACGTAAACCTGATAAAGTGCGTGCAGAATCTTTTTATTTAAAGTACCTGGTCTTTTCGGACACACACTTACTTTTTTAGAGTTTTTTTCAGTTCTGGCACTCTTTGAGCGTTAGACTTTTCTGAGTGTGTGTCCACTTCAGTAAGAAATGAATTTTGAAAAAGTGGGCTTCAACAATAAGTGTCTGTCCACTTTATAGCTCACTTTCTTCGTACCATCTAAACTACTTCAAGGGATTTCTTTTTCCTTCTATTCTTATCTTACTTTTGAAGTCGCGCGGACACTGGTAGAATGCGCCCAACTTTAGAAATACATTAACAATAGAGAGTGACCATGTCGGTTGTTACACGATTTGCACCCAGCCCAACAGGCTATCTTCACGTTGGCGGCGCACGAACTGCGCTTTATTCTTGGCTTCTTGCTAAAAGCAAAGGCGGCGAGTTTGTTCTTCGTATTGAAGATACAGATATCGAGCGTTCAACTGAAGAAGCAAAGCAGGCCATTCTAGACGGAATGCAATGGTTAGGTTTAACGTGGGATACGGGGCCAATCTATCAGACTGAGCGGTTCGATAGATATAAAGAACTTATTCAGCAGCTTTTGGATGAAGGTAAAGCGTATAAATGCTTTATGAGCTCTGAAGAGTTAGATGCGATTCGTGAAGCGCAAAAAGAACGTGGTGAGAAGCCTCGCTACCCAGGTACGTGGAGAGACAGAACGGATCATCCAGAAGGTCAGCCTTTTGTTATCCGCTTCAAAAACCCTTTAGAAGGTAAAGTGGTAATCAATGATCACGTGCGTGGAAAAATCGAGATTAGCAATACTGAGCTAGACGATCTTATTATTCAGCGCTCTGACGGTACCCCTACATATAACTTCTGTGTAGTTGTTGATGATTGGGATATGGGTATTACTCACGTAGTTCGTGGTGAAGACCATATTAATAACACGCCACGTCAAATCAATATTCTTGAAGCGCTTGGTGCACCTGTTCCAGAATATGCTCACGTTTCTATGATTTTGGGTGATGACGG
This sequence comes from Alteromonas sp. KUL17, assembly GCF_006538305.1. NCBI lineage: Bacteria > Pseudomonadati > Pseudomonadota > Gammaproteobacteria > Alteromonadales > Alteromonadaceae > Alteromonas > Alteromonas sp. KUL17. Next base: position 89,527 of record NZ_BJKJ01000018.1, on the reverse strand, counting down.
CAAGAAGTTATCTAAGCGTCATGGCGCTGTAAGCGTGATGCAATATCGCGATGATGGTTTCCTACCGCAAGCTGTGCTTAATTACCTTGTTAGGTTGGGGTGGTCTCACGGCGACCAAGAAATTTTCTCAGTTGATGAAATGATTGAGAAATTCAGCTTAGATGCCATTGGGCAATCTGCATCGGCATTTAACACAGAAAAGCTAATCTGGTTGAATCAACACTACATTAAGACATTACCAGCAAGTGAAGTTGCGTCACACGCTAAATGGCACTTTGAAGAGTTGAATGTTGATTTAACGACAGGCCCTGCGCTCGAATCTATTATCGCTATTCAGGCCGATAGAGTAAAAACGCTTAAAGAATTAGCTGAGATTTCTACGTACTTTTATCAAGACTATGAAGATTTTGATGCGAACGCAGCGAAAAAACACCTTCGTCCAGTCGCTCGCGGCCCATTAGAGCTTGCTAAAGATAAATTAATGGCAATTGAAGAGTGGAACCCAGAAAATATTCAGGCTGCTATAAATAGTACAGCCGAAGAATTGGAAGTGGGCATGGGGAAAGTAGGTATGCCGCTGCGTGTAGCTGTGACAGGTGGTGGTAATTCACCGTCGTTAGATATCACGTTGAATCTTATCTCAAAAGAGAAAATTGGCGAGAGAATCGACAAAGCGCTTACTTTTATAGCAAACAGAGAAAATTCATAAAAAAAGCGTTGACATGACACGGGGGGGATGCCTAGAATGCGCCCCGCTGTCACGGAACAGTCACACAAAATGACTGGTACCATGATGGGGCCATAGCTCAGCTGGGAGAGCGCCTGCATGGCATGCAGGAGGTCGGCGGTTCGATCCCGCCTGGCTCCACCAAGTCACATTGAGATGTGGTTTGATATAGGCTGAAGTTGTTAACGCAGCTTCGGACTGAAAAATTCGAAAATTTAGTTTCGAAGAAAGAATTCAGTCCCCTTCGTCTAGAGGCCTAGGACACCGCCCTTTCACGGCGGTAACAGGGGTTCGAATCCCCTAGGGGACGCCATTTTATCGCGTCACAGTCGATTAAAACTGTGAAATAGGCTGGAGTTGATTATTCAACTTCTGACTGAAAGTTTCGGTAGGGTAAGGTCGCTCAGTTCGCTGACTCACTTTTCCTAACTGAAATCTCGAAAGCGTAGCTTTCGAAAGAAAATTTTCAGTCCCCTTCGTCTAGAGGCCTAGGACACCGCCCTTTCACGGCGGTAACAGGGGTTCGAATCCCCTAGGGGACGCCATATCGAAAAAACCAGCCATTCGGCTGGTTTTTTGTTTCTGGCTTAAAACTTTGTGGACAGACACTGCAATTAAATCTGTAAGCAAATAGATGCAAAGCCATCTTAAGAAAGCTTCAGTGGACAGACACTCTTCTTTCCCTCTTTAAACCATCTACCTAGACATACACCGATCATTTTCATCGGAATTTGCAATTCTTACAAAAGAGGCGTCAACACCTTCGCGCAAGTACTTTTCAGAGGTTCAATGCGTAAAGAACTCATGTCACAACCCTTTAAGAAACTTTTGTGTGATAGATACGTGAGCTTGTTGAACTGTTATGATCTAAAAAATACAAAAGAGGTGTTATATGCAGAATTATCCAATTGGAACTCCTGGTGAGCCGTGGGGCGAAGAAGAAAAAGCCCAATGGAAAGCACAGCAGACTGTGAAAAGAAGTTATCAGGAAGAAGTACTTAATAAACTCTTCAACATTATCCCTGAAGGCTTTGAGTTAAAGCAGTATGGCGCACTTCCTTATGATACAGCGCGTTACCCACTATATGCTGTAATTCCCAAGAGTTTTGACGCTGAAAAGCCGTCTGCACTCGTTACAGGCGGTGTTCACGGCTACGAAACTAGTGGTGTGCAAGGAGCGCTTCAATTTATTGAAACAAAGTTGGCTCAGTACGCAGAGCAAGTAAATATAGTTGTGGTGCCATGTGTAAGTCCCTGGGGATACGAGTCGATAAATCGATGGAACCCAATGGCATTAGATCCGAATCGCTCGTTTTACAGTGATTCTCCTGCACCAGAGTCTGCTCAGCTTATGCAATTAGTATCTGATTTAGCGTTATCTCTTACGCTTCATATTGATTTGCACGAAACGACAGACACGGACAATAGTGAGTTTAGACCAGCACTGGCTGCGCGGGATGGGGTGACCCATGATAACTGGAACATTCCAGATGGTTTCTATACGGTTGCTAATACTCCAAGCCCCCAAATAGAGTTTCAAAAAGCAGTTATTGAGGCTGTGAAAAAAGTAACGCATATCGCACCGGCCGATGAAAACGGAAAGATTATAGGTGCAGATGTGGTGAGTGAAGGTGTAATTTGCTATGACAAGAAGTCGTTGTACCTTTGTGGAGGTATGACAGATGCTAAGTACGTCACAACTACAGAAGTCTATCCCGATAGCGATAATGCGACACCCGAAAATTGCAATGATGCTCAGGTGGCCGCAATTTGCGCTGCACTCGATTATTTAAATTAGACGCTTGAACGTTTAGACGTCTAGATGTATATTTGAGCCTCTTTTTTAGGAGGCTCTTTGTGTTTACTTATTCTGCGGTTATTTACGACGGTAAAAAGCAAAATTTAGTGAGGTATGACTGTGGGACAGACACTGAGTTTTCCTCATATCTTGAATCGCGCTTTGGTTGTCATGTCTGTTTGTGGTCCAATAAAGAGCTATCAGAAACTACAATGGCAGCTATCGCAGCTTCGCGAGTACAGAGTAAAAAAGACGGTCTGGATAAAACAGAAGCTTTATGAACTTAATTTCCCCATGTGTAGCCTTGTGCAAATTAACCGAAGAAGACATTTGCATTGGGTGTAAACGTACGATTGAAGAAATCATTAATTGGCGGACATACACCGATAATCAAAAGAAGGCCGTATTCACTCGCCTTGAAAATTTAGAAAAGGAAGCCGCTACCCAGTTACAGCCTCGTAAATAGGCTAAGTGCGAACTTCTATCAAGAACTTTCTACGTATGGACAGACACACAAGCTTTTCTATTCGTATAGAATTAGAAGCCTGCATCACTCCCACATGAAGTAAAGTGTCTAGCGGACAGACACTTACTAGATTTAAACAGCTGCAATTTAAAACCACCTTGAATGCACCTTAAGTAGACAGTCACAGAAGTTGAAAAACTAAGCATCAAAGCCTGGCTGATATAAGTGCTTTTTGCTAAACTCCCGCGCCAATTTTATGTTCTATTAATCTGAGACGTTTGCAATGAGAGTAATGCTTGCCCCTATGGAGGGCGTTGTCGACCACTTAATGAGAGATATGCTCACTCGCGTGGGTGGTTTCGATCAGTGTGTTACTGAATTTGTAAGAGTGGTCGATCAAAAATTACCAAAGAAAACGTTTTATAGACTTTGTCCTGAGCTTCATAATGGCGGCAAAACTCCGGCAGGTGTGCCTGTCCGAGTTCAATTATTAGGACAACATCCACAGTGGCTTGCAGAGAATGCACAAACAGCAATAGAGCTGGGCTCTCCTGGTGTTGACCTAAATTTTGGTTGCCCTGCCAAAACAGTTAATAAGAGTAAGGGCGGGGCGGTTTTGTTGAAAGAAACCCAAACCCTTTATGACATTGTGAAAGCTGTAAGGGACGCTGTTCCTGCAGAAATCCCAGTTTCAGCCAAAATCAGACTAGGTTTTGAAGACAAATCTTTAGCTATCGAGAATGCTATAGCTATCACTGAAGCGGGCGCTTCTGAGCTCGTTGTTCATGCGCGGACCAAAACGGAGGGATATAAACCACCGGCTTATTGGGACTGGATAGCGAAGATAAAGCAACACACCGATATTCCACTTGTTGCAAATGGTGAAATTTGGAACGCTGAAGACGCTAAGCGATGTCAGAGCCAATCAGAGTGTACCAACCTTATGATTGGACGAGGTGCATTGGCAATGCCTAATTTGGCGCTGAGTATTAAAGAGGGTGTAGCACCTATGCCATGGTCTGAACTGGCTGCTTTGCTGATTCAGTACTCTGGCTACGAAATTTTTGGTGATAAGGGCAAATATTACCCCAACCGAATTAAGCAATGGTGCGGCTATCTGAAAAGACAATACCCTGAAGCTGAAGTTCTGTTCAACGACATAAGGCGCCTAACGAAATCTCAGGACATTGTTGATGTGCTTGCACGCCAAGCCGATATTTAGCCAGGTACTTTTGCAATGGTGTTAGAGGTTCACGACAGATACCTTTGAGCATTTGCAACGTTTGGGCGGCATGCTCTTTGGCAGCATCTGGCGAAATTCTCCATCATCTCAGGGCAACCGACAGGCCCAGTAAAAAGTGTTTCAAAATTACTAGTTACTAGCTGCCAGTTCTCTTTTGTCATTCCAAGCTTACTTAACAAGCGGTTAGGAAGCTTTGGGACTTTGCAGGTATCCTTATTACTCTCCGCATTCATCGTATCAGTGATAAGCTGCAAATAATCGGTAAATGCGAAGGGCAACGGCACGGTGTTCTTGTGGTGACTATCGCTAAAGGGCATCAAAAACTTAGGCGTTTTATTCGAGCGTTTGGCATTCAAGCGATATTGGATACTCGTATGGTGAGAGTTGCTTAGCGTCGTCGCTATTTTTGCTCGAATGGGATTTAAATCGACGTAAGCCATTACACTGGCCAGTGCTTTCTTATCGAGTATAGCTTGTGACCTAAACCTTCTCTCCCAGAAATAGCCCTTACATTCATCTTCTTTGTTAGCTCTTCGAGCAATATATTCATTGAGCATACGCATAAACCAGCTGATGCTTTGAAGTCGCTCTCGATATAAAACAGATAATGATTTCAATTCAGCAAGTTCTTCTGACGTTACAGAATCAAAGTTTTCTAAATATCGCTGCACTACGGGCGGGCATTTATAAAACATCCTCCACCGAAGCAAGACCTCATCCATCGTCCAGCCTTCAGCTCTGCCTTTTGCTATATGCAAGACCACATGAATGTGATTGTGCATAACAGCGTAGGCGCATAAGTCGATGGCAAAAGCTTGAGAAAGCTTATGGAGCCTGTCTTGAATCCACTTTCTTCTATGCTCATAGTTTATGCCAGTGCGGGCATCGCGACCACAAAGGTAAGATTGCCTCACGCAGCGAGAAATGCAGTGGTAATAAGGTGTAACATCAGTATTTATTTGCTTGTATCGAGGTAGAGGCATATCCGTATCCCATAGTTATTTATTGACATTATGAGATTTACGGCGTCAATTTTAAGTGGTCTTTGGGACAGTTTTAGGAGGAGATTACTTCCAATGAGTGCACTTTCAATCAAATATCATAAAGAGTCTCAGTTGAAGTTAGATAATTAGAACTGAAAATCTTGGACAGACACTCGAGCTTAATAGCGGATAGACATTCATCGTTGCATCAAACAGATTAAAAAGAAAAAGGACAGACACTCTTATTTAGTAAGTGTCTGTCCTTTCTAATTTCTCTCTAATTCCCTTATTTAGCACATGCGCCTCTGCTTACTAGGAGACTAGACAATAATCTGAACGAGTGTCTGTCCCCAAAAGTTTTCAATAAGAGGGAATTTAAACGTATACATCAACTCTAGAACCCACACGCCCATCGTTAGTGCTTGAGGTCTGCTGTGTGCTCTGAAGCTGAGTCTCGCGACTTTCTTGCACATTACGGGGCTCAACCTGTTGAGTAGGTCGCTGCGGCGATTCTAAGACAGTGGAAACAGGAGACGAATTAACAGAAGAAACGTCCATAAACAAACCTCGCATTTAAAAAATCACTTGATAAGATTAGCACAATTATTGAGCGCTAAGAATTAAACTTCTTAAGTGTCTGTCCATAAAATTAGCGATCAAAGGCTGTGCCTCAGCATTTGGATGAATACCATCGTTTTGCATTAAGTCCTTATTTAGCGCTATTTCTTCAAGGAAAAATGGAATTTTTTGAACGTCCTGAGCTTCCGCTACTTTATTGAAGTTTTGAGTAAACATCTGCGTATAGCGCTTGCCATAATTAGAAGGAATTTGCATTTCTTGCAGAAACACTACGGCATTACTCTCCTTCGCAACACTTACCAGCGAATCTAAATTATCCCTAATCTTACCGATATTATGGCCCTGAAGGCCGTCATTACCGCCCAGTTCAATCAATACATGGGTAGGGTTGTGTTGCTCTAATAAACGGGGAAATCGCGCTAAACCGCCGTCAGTAGTCTCTCCGCTTACCGCAGCATTTACAATATCAATCGGAATGTTGTCGTCTTGCCACATCTTTTGTAACAAACTGACCCAACCCTCATGTTGCTGTAATCCATAAGCCGCGGATAAACTGTCACCTAAGATAAGTAAAACCGCATTTTCGCTTGTGTCGCTCTGCTCGGCTTGATCTGATAGCGCTTGAAAGGGTATTAAAAGAATAAGTAAAAAAGCGAACAAATAACGAAATTTAACAAACACGAATTGATGACCTCTTATGATAAAAGCTAATGCTGTAACCAAAGTAGTGGATACGAGTGAAGGTTCACTGCAGATCCTTCGTCCTATTTCTTTTGAAGTCAAGTCTGGTGAGTCCGTTGCCATTATTGGCGCGTCCGGCTCGGGTAAGTCAACCCTTTTGGGCTTGTTGGCAGGGCTTGACCAAGTTACAGAAGGGGAAATTTTCTTAGATGGCGAAGCTCTTCACAGCATGAATGAAGAAGAGCGCGCGATTTTAAGAGGAAATAAAGTAGGCTTCATTTTCCAAAGCTTTATGTTAGTTCAAAGCTTAACAGCCTTAGAAAACGTGATGCTACCGGCAGAAATTGCAGGGCTTGATAACCCAAAGGCACTAGCTTTGGATATTCTAGAGCAAGTCGGATTGAAACATCGCGCACACCACTTCCCTAATCAGTTGTCGGGGGGCGAGCAACAGCGCGTTGCCATCGCGCGAGCATTTATTACCTCTCCCAAAATACTTTTCGCCGATGAGCCTACCGGCAACCTAGACGCCAAAAATAGTGAAAAAATCGAAGCGCTGTTGTTCGAGATGAATAGAGAAAAAAGGCACAACTCTCGTACTCGTAACTCATGATAACGAGCTTGCGGAACATTGTGACAGGCAACTCACTATGAATGCTGGCGAATTAGTTGAAACAACTGGCGCGAACACAATGAATAAGAAAGAGGCGGTTTAGATGTCGACGTCTTTTAATTTAGCTTGGCGGCTTTTCAAGCATGAGGCTAGACGTGGTGAACTGACCATCATATTGCTGGCCATTGTGCTATCTGTGGCCGCGGTGTTGTCGCTGTCTCTTTTCAGTGAGCGTTTACAAGGCGCACTAAAGTCTCGGTCTGCGGCCTTCATTGCAGCAGATGCTCAACTTCGCTCAGACGATCCTATAAACGAAGAGTGGTTAGCTAGAGCTCGAGAAGAGGGTCTTGCGACGGCAAAGCAGGTAGCAACACGTTCAATGGTGTTTAGAGGCGACGAGATGTCGCTTGTTGATTTACGAGCTGTGAATGACGCTTATCCACTGAAAGGGACAGTCAATATTACCGACCAGCCTTTTGGAGAAAAACGCAATACTGCAGAATTACCTCAGTCTGGGGAAGCATGGGTACAGTCTCGGCTTTTTCAGAGCTTGGGGCTTTCTATTGGCGATAGTATCGAAATTGGTGATGGAACTTTTACCGTCACCCATGTGCTGGTAGATATTCCAGATGCTGGCTTCAGCGTGTTTAATACCGACCCTATTGCGCTGATTAACTTAGATGACTTGGAAAAAACTGCGATAACCGGGCCAGGAAGTCGCGCTCGTTATGTGGGCTTTTTTGCCGGTGATGCGGGTGATATAGAAAGTTTCAATACCTGGTTATTGCCCCAACTAAACGATGACCTACATTCGTGGCGGACAGTCGAAGATGACGAGTCAGCGATAGGACGTTCTGTCGCAAGTGCTGAGCGCTATTTTCTGTTGGCAAGCTTGTTAGCAATTGTACTAGCAGCAGTTTCCATTGCCGTTGCTGCTCAGCGTTATGCTCAACGTCACTTTGACCCTGTGGCAATAATGAAGACCTTGGGGGCAACAAGCAGCACCATTCGAAAAGTCTATTTGTTCCAGATTTTATTTATCACTGGGCTTGGTATTTTTATTGGCCTTGTTATTGGTTTTATTGGTCAGCAAGTGGTGGTTTCACTTGTAGCGGACAGAGTGGATGTGTCTCTTGACGTGTGGCATTGGCGGCCGCTTTTAATCGCCGTTGCTACAGGCGCTACGTGTGCATTGCTTTTTTCCTTATATCCGCTTTTGCAGCTATTTTCAGTTCCTCCGCTTCGCGTATTAAGAAAGGACATATCAGCGAATTTACGTTCCAGAAGCATTCAGTTCGTGGCTTCCGGTGGCGCAATATTCTTACTGATGTGGATGTATAGTCGAGATTTAAAAATTAGCGCTATTCTTTTCGTTTCTGGCGCTGCGCTGGTGCTTGGATTGCTTGGTGCTACGTATATCTTAATTGCTGTGGGACGCAAGTTGGGCAGTGGAAGAATGGGGGCGTGGCAGTTGGCATGGGCACGTATTAAGCGACGTGCAATGGATAACAGCGTACAGCTTATTAGCTTCTCTGTCACCATTATGTTGCTTTTAGTGGTGTTGGTAATGCGTAACGATATGGTTTCGCAATGGCGTTCGCAATTACCCGAAGGTACACCCAATTACTTCTTAATTAACATTACGCCGGATATTCAACCCGAGTTGGACAGACACTTCGCTGACAATGGCGTAAAAATTGAAGAGTTTTATCCTGTCATTCGAGGCCGATTTGTTTCGGTAAATGGAGAAGGGGTAAACACCGAGGTTTCTAAAGAAGATGAGCCGAATCGAGAAGGCCGAAGAGGTTTAGGCAGAGAAGCAAACCTAACTTGGAGCAACGCGCTTCAAAAAGAAAACGAGGTCATTGACGGGAACTGGCATGGCGATGAGGATAAACACTACAGCGAAGGATGGTTCCCGGTTTCCGTTGAAGAAGGCGTTGCAGAAAGGTTGAACATTAAAATGGGCGATCGGCTTACTTTTAATGTGGGCAGCGAGATTGTCGAAACGAAAGTAACGAGTATTCGTACTGTGAATTGGCAGACTATGCAGCCTAACTTTTTCTTCGTTATTCACCCTGAGGCAATGGCCGCATTTAGCCCAACTTATATTACTAGTTTCTACCTTCCCACCGAGAGAAAGGCAGAGTTAACTAACCTACTTAAACCGTTTGCATCAATAACTATGTTCGACGTTGATGCTCGAATTAATCAGTTGCGAGAGATTGTGGATCAGGTGTCTGTTGCCGTTGAATTTATTTTGGTGCTGGTATTGTTAGCGGGCAGTCTGGTATTGATTGCACAAGTACAGGCGAGTATGGATGAACGCAGACAGGAAATAGCCATACTTCGGACGCTCGGTGCAAAGGGGGCGTTGATAAGAAAAAGTGTTATTTTTGAGTTTGTTATTATTGGTGTAGTAGCAGGCTTTATGGCAGCAATGGCCAATGAGTTGAGCCTTTATTTACTTCAAACCTCTGTATTCCAAATGGAAGCAAGCTTACACCCTGAATATTGGGCAATAGCGCCAAGCGTTGGCGCTGTCGTTGTAGGCATATTAGGTGCGTTTGGGTGCTGGCGTTTGCTTACACTTAATACCAGTCAGATGCTGCGGAATATGGTTTAGGTATTGTTGCGTTAGTTTAAAATGCGCTTTAATACAAAACGGACAGACGCTCGGTCAAGTGCCGTTTAGATTTAGGGCAGTGGACAGTCACTCAATTCAAATGAGTGTCTGTCCACTGTGCATTTCACAGCAAAGTTCACTAATTACAAAGGAATGGTTTTCGCGAAGAGTTTGAGAAGTGCTCTGGTTTGATAGTAAATAGATGTTTTTGAGGCCTGCGACTAAGCAAAGTGCCTCGCGATAATGTTGTGCAATAAATGTGGACACACACTTGCTTAGCAATTCAAGTGACTGTCCACAAGGCACGTAGCTAATTTCAGTAATTCATTTAAGCGCGATATATCTCTCTTAGCGCCTCGTCGATAGAAGGGAATTCAAAACTGAAGCCGGCGGTAGTAAGCTTTTGAGGAATGACTCTTTGCCCCTCAAGTATCATCGTCGACGATTCGCCCATTGCTATTTTCATAACAAAGCCCGGGACATTGAACAGGCAAGGGCGGTTAAGTGATTTTGCGAGCGCTTTAGAGAACTCCTTGTTCGTCACTGGTTCTGGTGCCGTTAAATTAAATGCACCAGAACATGCACTATTCTCGAGCAAGAAGGAGATAGCACGCACCATATCTTGTAAGTGGATCCAGGCCAAATACTGACTACCACTCCCAAGTGTACCTCCGGCCCCCAATTTAAACGGTAGTGCCATTTTCCCTAACGCTCCGCCTTTTTCGGTGAGAACTACACCAGTTCGAAGCGTTACGACACGTGTCTTAGCTTGATCTACACTTTGGGCAATAGTCTCCCATTTAGCGCACAGTTCATGGGTGAACTCGTTATGAGGAGGAGTTTCTTCAGTTACAAGCTTGTCTCCTTGATTGCCGTAGTAACCAATCGCGGAGCCCGATAAGAAAACAGGCGGAGGCGCATCACAACTATTTATTTTTGAGACTAGCTCAGAAGTGATGTCCCAGCGGCTATTGCAAATTATTTTCTTTTGAGTGTCTGTCCAGCGCTTATCGGCGATAGGCTCACCAGCTAAATTAATTACTGCGTCGAAACTTTCAAAATTTTCTAACGAAGAAACGTTCTCGACGATTTTGACGTTATCCCCCAATTTGCTCTTTGCCTTTGCAAAACCGCGAGAAATCACCGTGAATTCATGTTCATGTGAATATTGACGAATAAATTTGCTTCCTATCAGCCCTGTTCCACCGGTCAAAAGAATGTTCACAATTAGCTCCTCGAGGTATGACCTTATCCCGTCTTATTGCAAGATAGTGTCAGGGACACGGAATCAGAAAATCTAAGGGCATGTGGCTTATCGACCTCAACCTCAGCGTAGCGCACCGAAGAATGTTCTGCGGCAATGCTTAGCACATCGGCGGTAAGTTTTTCCAGAAGAGAAAAACGGTTGTCCTCTACAAGCTTGATGATTGCCTTTGTAATCGTTTTATAGTTAAGCGCATCACTCATATCGTCGGTGTTCGTCGCTTTTTCAGCGTCGTAATCAATTTTCACGTTAACAACAACGTCCTGCTTGTTTTTATTTCATCTTCATTGATGCCAATGTACGTGCGTAGTCTTAAGTTTTTAATTTTAATAGTGGCAAGATTAAAGTTCATTGAAGTCTCTTGTTTGTAGTTGTTTATAAGTCGTTGTAAAGTGTTGTCGTTTCAGCCAGGAATGTAGCACAAAATGTCAATGGAACTACGCTCGCCAACAGCAAAAATTCTAATCGTTTTAGCATGTTTAGTAGTGGTAATGGCTGGTATTAAAGCCGCCAGTACGATCATGGTACCGTTTTTTCTCTCTATTTTTATAGCGATCGCGTGTAGCCCAATAATACGTTGGACCTCGAAATTTGGCGTGCCTAAATGGCTCTCTATAACTTTTGTTATACTGCTTATCGTTGTTTTTGGTTTTCTTTTAGCTGGCTTAGTTGGCCAGTCTATGACCGAGTTTCGAGAAAATTTGCCAGAATATAGAAGTAAGCTTGATACAGAGTTTGCCTGGGTTGTGTCCAAATTGGCTGAATTTAATATTCACATCAATAGAGAGTTAATCGCTTCGCACCTTGATCCAGCAACGGCTATGTCTGTAGCAACAAATTTCATCAGCGGGATGGGCGGCGTACTTTCAAACCTTTTCCTTATTCTTCTTACTGTCATATTCATGCTTTTTGAAGCAGACAGTATTCCACGCCGGTTGCATATTGCGCTTGCTGATCCTGGAATGAAGCTAAAGCATATCGACAGATTTATTCGTTCTGTGAACAGTTACTTAGCGATAAAAACTGTGGTCAGTTTAGGGACAGGTTTAATTATTGGCATTTGGTTGTATGTGATGGGCGTCGATCATTTCATGCTTTGGGCTGTCTTGGCGTTTATGCTCAACTTTATTCCTAACATTGGATCTATTATTGCCGCTGTGCCAGCTGTACTCATCGCATTTGTTCAGCTTGGTCCAGCCTCAGCAGGTTTTGCAGCGCTTGGCTTTGTGCTTGTTAATACCATCATGGGTAATATGGTGGAACCTCGATTGATGGGTAAGGGCATGGGGTTGTCTACGCTCGTAGTATTTCTGTCTTTAATATTTTGGGGTTGGTTACTAGGTACAGTCGGGATGCTGTTGTCTGTGCCTTTAACCATGGTAGTGAAAATCGCATTAGAGTCTCGAGAAGAGAGCAAGTGGCTTGCAGTGTTGTTGTCGAGTGAAGGTGAGAAGTCTGTGTCGTAACTTAGTGGAAGTAGAAAGTGGACAGACACTTGTTTGTGAAAGTCGATAGTGGACAGACACTCAATCGATTTGAAAAAATCTCTCATTGGTCTCTAGCTAAACAGTCAATTGAGAATGTGTCAGTCCCCCAAAAACTTTTGGGCAAGATTAAGTGTGTGTCCACTTTCCACACGCAGCAAATTTTTGCAGGAACTCAAGTGTCTGTCCACTTTCATACTTGAGCAATTGAAAGCTCAAGGGGTTAACGATCATGCACAAACTTCGTTGTACTTTTTAAAGCACTATTCGTGATTGGGAAATTGAATAACGATACGAGCACCGCCAAGCGAACTGTCCTCGATGAGCATTCTACCTTCGTAGATTGAAACTAAATCGGCCGCCAACGCCATGCCTATTCCGTGGCCGTCGGTATAGGTATCAAGTCGAGTTCCTCGCTCTAACAAAAGTACCTTTTTGTCGTCAGGAATACCAGGGCCGTCGTCTTCTACTTTAATTGCTAGCCAACCAGCACGCTTCGTCACTGATACGATAATTCTATTGTTCGCTGCTTTACATGCATTGTCTAAAAGATTGCCACAAAGTTCCATAAAGTCGGTCTCGTCTCCTTTAAACTGAACCTCCTCATCCAGTTCAAATTCAATAGTAAGGGCTTTATCTTGGTAGACCTTGTCCATTGCATCGGCAAGCTTGTGCAAAATGGGTAATATATCGATAGCGTGTTGCCAGCCAGATTTTCCAGCACTCGCTCTTTTCAACTGACGTTTAATGATTCGGTCAATTTGTTGTAATGCTTCGTTTACCTCAGTAGGTAAATCGCTAGTGCCCGATGCTACTGCCAAAGGCGTTTTCAAACTATGTGCTAAGTCTCCTAAACTGTTTTTATATCTCGCCCTCTGGGCGGCCTCAGTTTGAAGCAAACCATTAATGGATTGTTTTAAGGAATCGAATTCAACGGGATAGCGTGATTCTAACTGGCGTTTATGTCCACTTGAGGCTTGTGAAATTTCGTCAATTAACTTCCTAACAGGAAGAAGTACTAGGCTAATCCCGATAATAATAAAAATTAGGAGCGCTATACAGAGCGTGAAAATCCACTGCCACGTCGTGTCTAAGAACGTATTCCGCTCTGCTTCAAAAAGTGCTTTATTGTTAAATATATAAAACCGAACAGGCTCGAAGTCTCTACTTGAAGCAAATTCCGCAGTAAAGGCGTATACAAAAAACTCGGAATCTTCTTCAAACTTAGGTGTATGAGAATCCAAAAATAACTCGTTACCGACTGCAACGTCTATCTCAGGTGGTGAAAAGGTATATTCAAGAGCTGAGGCTGACTGCCAAATTACTTCGTCTCGAAACACAATCACGCCAAGATAACCTGATCCCGGAAGGTTTAACTGCTCTTCGTATAAAATTTCAGGCATATAGGGCAGGTCGCCATCTAACTCGAAAGCCGATAACAGACCTAAGTTCATCAACCTAAGCTCACTCATCTTGGCTTGCGTAAGGCTATCAGTATATGCCTCGTCTAAAATGACAACAGTAAAGGGCGCAAATAACGCTAGAAGAACAATCGCTAGAAAGATACTCCGAAGACGTAGCGACAACTGCCTCATAAACTTCTATTTATCCTATAGCCTCTACCTCGAAGGGTTTCGATTGGCTTTAACTCACCGGTTGGGTCCAGCTTTTTCCGCAGTCTTCCCACGAAAACCTCTATGACATTACTATCTAAATCGAAATCTTGGTCATAAATGTGCTCGGTTAGCTCTGTTTTTGAGATGACCTTTTGCGGGTTAAGCATAAGGTACTCCATGACTTTGTATTCGTAAGCTGTTAGATCCAAAGCTTGACCGTTTAACGATAGTTCTTCACTAACGGTATCCAGCGAGATAGGGCCGAACTGAATGGTTGGGTTCGCTTGTCCTGAAGCTCGTCGAATTAGTGCTTTTGCTCGAGCAAGTAACTCTTCGTTATGAAAGGGTTTGGTGAGGTAGTCATCGGCTCCGACATCAAGGCCTTCCACTTTCTCTTGCCACCTATCTCTAGCAGTTAAAATGAGTATAGGGCAGGAAATATCAGCTTGACGGGCTTTTCGTATAACCTCAAATCCGTCTAGCTTTGGCATGCCGATGTCGACGATAGCCAGGTCATAGCTATATTCTTTAATGAGAAAAAGCGCGTGCTCACCATTATCTGCGAGGTCTACGCTATAGCCATTTTGCTGAAGGAGCGCATCAAGCTGGGTTAATAATCTGCTATCGTCTTCGGCTACGAGGATACGCATGTTAGTCCTTATCTTTATTTGTTTTTACCTTGCCTGAGCGTTTGTCTACATCTACTGATACTACTCGCCCTGACTTTTTAAGTACTTTTACCCGGTAGTTTTTTGAGGTCTGTTCAACTTTTAAGACGCGTCCATTTACAGCAACGCGAGCACGCTCAGCAGCTTCGCTTTTTGATATATCGCCGCCAGAGTCTTGAAACGCCAAAGCTGGCGCTGTGTTAGACAAAGCTAACACTAAACAAACTACTGCAACACGAAGCGATAATTTCATACAACCTCACAATTATTATCCCACTCAGGCCAAACTACAGATAAGTATAACTTGGTTAACTGAACCGATTCTGAACTGGGTTTAGTCTACCTTGCGGAGCAAAAGCTGTATATAAGCCTTAAGTAAATGGCATTTACGAAAGAGCAAATATTGTGGACAGACACTTAGTTGCTAAGAGGCCACAAGTCAAAATGAGAGTGTCTGTCCACAAGTCTATTTCTAAGCTTCAAAGTGACGCATATATTTAAGTGCTCTCGTTAGTAAGTCATATTGAGTAATCTTTACTCCTACTTTGAAAAAGTGTCTGTCCACTTTGTTGATTGTTATTAAGGGGGACCAATGTTTATTGTGCAAACGAATGACTGTCCACGGTTTTTGTAAATTAGTTCACAACGCTCATATGGATGTATGAGTGTGTGTCCAAAGCTGTACCTAACTAGTGTGTAGTGAAGAGCTTACATTTCTCAATAACTCTTTTAGCAGCTGAGCGGGGTGATATTGACTTTTCTGGCATGCCACGTGCGAGGAATAAGCTTCAGATGAATCAATAAAATGAAAATAAGGCGTTTAGTTCAACTGCTCCATTCAATAGTAACGTCGGACTGACACTTATTTTCAACAAGGAGGAGCTATGTCTAGCGATATTAAGAAAACAATGTGGAAAGCAATGTCAGATAGTCCAAAAGTCATGGTAAGTCTGGTAGGCGAGGATATGCATGCCGAGCCTATGTACGCCCAGCTTGATAAAGACGCTGATAGCGAGTTTTGGTTTTACACTAGTCGAGACAACCGCATTGCTAAAGGTGGAAAAGCCATGGTTCATTTTGCATCCAAAGGTCATGATGTATTTGCTTGTATACGAGGCAACCTCACTGTTGAATCACGTAAAGAGGTGATTGATAAATACTGGTCTAATCCAGTAGAAGCATGGTTCGAGAAAGGTAGAGATGATCCTTCTTTATTAATGCTTCGCTTCGAACTTATAGATGCAGAAGTGTGGGATGCAGACCCTTCACTCAAAGGCATGTTTAAAATGCTTACTGGTAAAACGGTAAAACCAGAAGAGATGGGTGAACACGAGAAGGTCAAACTTTAAACGCAGCATTTTGGGCCAATTTTATGGCGAAGCTTGGAGGCGCTGGGACACCTACTCAGAGGAGCGAGTGTCTGTCCACAAGGGATTGTTTATTGCGATTGTTGGCTGATTATTAAGTGACTGTCCATTATCAACCAAATGAAGCTTGGCAAACAATTACGAGTGTGTGTTCTCATTAGTTTAGTAAATAAGTGACTGTCCACACTAGTTGACGAGTGTGTGTCCTCATTAGTCTAGCAAGTGAGTGTCTGTCCACACTAGTTTAATAGATAAGTGTTAGCTTCATTACTGTTGAAGCAACAAAAAAGCCCCTTAAAACCGGAGCTATTCGATCTTAAGGGGCTTTCGTTATTTATCGCAGTTTGTTACTTAGCGTTTAGCTAAAAATTAAGGCAAAACCCTTTTGTAAGGTTTAACTACAACACTTTCGTAAGCACCTGCTTCGATGTATGGATCAGCATCTGCCCATGCTTGGGCGTCCTCTAATGAATCAAACTCTGCTACCACTAGCGAGCCGGTAAAGCCAGCTGGGCCAGGATCTGGGCTATCTACAGCAGGGAAGGGGCCTGCCATAACTAAACGGCCCGCATCTTTTAATGCATTCAAACGTTCAAGGTGAGCAGGTCGCGCCGCTAGGCGTTTTTCTAGACTGTCCGCTACATCGGTTGCACAAATCATATATAGCATACGTTTATCCTTTTGCCGTAGCTGCTTTCATGTTTTCAACAAAGCTGCCGAGCTCGCTTAGCATTTTGTGACTGTCCGATAAATTGGCTGCGATAATATTCACTGTCGCCGAGCCTGAAATTGCGCCAGCGGCACCTGCGTCAATAGCAGATTTAACCTGTTCAGGTGTAGAAATACCAAAACCTAACAATGCTGGTGCTGCTTTGTGCTTATTCAAGCGCTCAATAAGCTCTGAAGCAGGCACGTTTGCGGCAGTTTCTGCGCCAGTAACGCCCGCACGACCCAGCAAATACGTGTAACCTTTCGAGTATTCCCCGATTTTTTCCATGGTTTCGTCAGTAGCATTAGGTGGAGCAATCAGAATTTGTGAAATGCCAGTGGCTTCGGCTGCTTTTTGAAAAGGTGCCGCTTCGCGAATAGGAACGTCGGCAACCAAAATTGAGTCAACGCCTGCCTCTTGTGCTTTATTGTAAAAGTTCTCAATACCTTGGGCCATTACTAAGTTGCTGTACAGTAGCAAGCCGATAGGCACATTAGGATATTTTGCGCGAACACGTGAAATAACACCCAAGCAATCTGCTACCGTCACCTTATTATTTAACGCGCGAATGGCTGAAGCTTGTATTGTGGGGCCATCAGCGATGGGGTCAGAGTAAGGTATACCTAACTCAAGTGCGTCAGCACCGCTTTCTACTAGCTGGCAAATAATGGCTTCAGATTGCGCTAAATCGGGGTCACCAACCATTACGAAAGGTACGAAAGCGCCTTGGTTCTTTTTATCAAGCCCGGCAAACATTTGTGCATATCTATCCATTATAAATCGTCCCCTAAAATGTTGATAACGTGCGCTAAATCTTTGTCGCCACGACCTGATAAGTTAACTACGATGATGGTTTCTTCTTCCGCTTCATCTGCCATATTAAGCGCGTGCGCTAAGGCATGCGACGATTCAAGGGCAGGAATAATACCTTCTTTTCTTGCAAGCAATTGGAATGCGTTCAGCGCTTCTTCGTCGGTGGCGGCCACGTATTCCGCTCGGCCAATGTCGTGAAGATAAGCATGCTGAGGGCCAACAGCAGGGTAGTCCAGACCAGCAGATACTGAGTAGCTCTCTTCAATCTGGCCTTCTTTGTCTTGCATGATAAAGGTGTAAGCGCCGTGAAGAATACCTTTTGTACCCGTCACGATAGTTGCGCCGTGCTCTTTGGTGTGCACACCTTTACCCGCAGGCTCAACGCCAACTAGGCGTACAGATGGCTCATCAATAAAGTCTGCAAACATACCGATAGCATTTGAGCCTCCGCCCACACATGCTACTACGGCGTCAGGTAAGCGACCTTCTTTTTCCATAATTTGTGCACGAGTTTCTTCACCAATCATACGGTGATATTCACGAACAATAGTCGGGAACGGGTGTGGGCCCGCGGCTGTGCCTAACAAATAGTGCGCTTTATCATAGTTTGCCGACCAGTCGCGCATGGCTTCGTTTACGGCATCTTTAAGCGTACCAGAACCGGCATTTACAGGAATAACCTCTGCGCCCATAAGCTTCATACGGAACACGTTTGGCGCTTGACGCTCAACGTCTTTCGCCCCCATGTAAATACGTGCTTTTAGCCCCAACAATGCACATGCTAACGCGGTGGCAACACCATGTTGGCCCGCGCCTGTTTCGGCAATAACTTCTTTTTTACCCATGCGCTTGGTAAGTAGCGCTTGGCCTAACACCTGGTTAGTTTTGTGAGCGCCACCGTGTAGTAAGTCTTCACGCTTTAGGTATAACTTCACCTTTGGGTTACTTACCAGATTGCGAGTTAACGTCATTGACGTTGGGCGACCGGCGTAGTCTTTTAACAGAGATAAAAACTCTTCGTTAAATGTCGGGTCGTCCTTGGCATCCAAAAATGCTTTTTCCAGTTGGTCTAGTGCTAGAATAAGTAGCTCGGGCACGTACATGCCACCAAATTCACCAAATTTTGTATCTAACTGGTTCATTACGTTGTCCTGTATTTAAATTAGTAACGGCGGCAAATGGCAAAAAGCGCGTCGAGTTTTTCTTCGCTTTTCACGCCGGGTGCAGTTTCTACGCCTGAATTCACATCAATAGCACCACAGCCGGTTGCAATAGCTTCTGCAACATTCTGGGCGTTAATACCGCCAGCAAGCACTAACTTATGCTTCGCTTCGATATCGTTTAATAGCTGCCAGTTGAACGCTTCGCCTGTACCGCCTTTGGCATCACCCACTTGGCAATCCAGAAGAACACGGCTTACAAGGCTATTTTTTAAGTGTCTGTCCACTGCGTCTGGTAGTGCGCCAGAAGAGGTTGCTTTAACACCTTCGACTTTCCAAATTTCACAACCTTCTGGAAGCTTGGCAGCAAGCGCTGAAATGTAGGTGTCATCTTCGCTGCCGTGAAGCTGCACGGCAAAAAGGTTGAGCGAGGCGGCGAGTGATGCCACTTCATCAATGTCGTGATTAACGAACACACCAACAAAAGCACCGTCAATGCTCTGCGTTATAGTCAAAGCCTGTGCTTCGCTCACACAGCGTGGCGATTTTTCAGCGAAGATAAGTCCGCCAAAGCTAGCGCCTTTATCAAACGCCATTTGTGCTTGTTCGGGGGTGGTAAGTCCGCACACTTTAACTGCGCCATTCACTAACGTTTTCACAGCGCGCGGTAGGTCAGCCTCTGCCATTAACGCACTGCCCACCAAAAAGCCTTGGGATACAGGCGCTAAACGAAGCACGTCTTGATGTGTGTATATGCCCGACTCTGAAATAACCACGTAGTCGTGCGTGGCTTTTTCAAGCATGGGCACAAGGCGTTCGGTTGTGGCTAAATCGGTAGAAAGGTCGCGTAAGTTGCGATTATTGATACCAATGATGTTGGCTTCAAGGGCAATAGCGCGCTCCATTTCTTCTTCATTACTTACTTCGGTAAGAATGTCTAATGACAGAGCATTGGCAACGCTTGCCAACTCGCGATATTCGTCATCATTTAGCACACTAAGCATTAATAGCACTGCGTCGGCATTATAGTGACGGGCTAGATACACTTGATAGGTATCTACGAAGAAATCTTTGTTAAGCACAGGCTGAGCAACACGCTCAGTTACATAAGCTAAGTACTCAAATTTACCTTGGAAGTACTTCTCGTCTGTCAGCACAGAAATACCGGCAGCATAAGGCGTGTAAGCCGCTAAGATCTCGTCTAAATCGAAATGCTCTCGAATTAGGCCTTTTGAAGGCGATGCTTTTTTGCATTCGAAGATAAAGCCTGCGTTTGGCTCACTAAGTGCGGCAAATAAACTCTTTTCGGAAGGAACTAGATTCGCCTTGAAGCTTTCCAGCGGCAGTGCATCTTTGCGTGCGGCCACTTCTTCTCGTTTGTCTGCAACAATTTTCTCAAGCACATTAGCCATTCGTGCTTACCTCCTGAGTAATTTTGGCAACCTTCGTTAATAACTGCATGGGTAACCCTTCGGCCATAGCGTTCATCGCCATTTCAGCCCCTTCTTTGAAGGTTGAGGCTTTGCCGGTTACTTTCAACAGTGCCCCGCAGTTCATGGCGATAGCGGCACGGTGCGCCTCTTTACCTTCGCCGTTTAGCGCTGCTTCAACAAATTGTCTGTTTTCTTCAGGTTCACCGCCCTCAATCGCAGAAAGAGGATAATGAGGTAAACCGAAGTCTTCGGCGGTAACGGTAAGCTTGCGAATATCGCCATGCTCAAGGTCGTAAATCATTGATTCGCCGTGAAGCGCCAGTTCATCCAAGCCATCGCCATGCACTATCATTGCGCGGTGTTGGCCAAGCAGCATAAGGGTTTTTGCGTAAGGTTCAAGCAGTTCAGGAGAGTATACGCCGAAAACGCCATGAGTTGGACCCGCCGGGTTTGCCAGCGGCCCTAGTATATTAAATAAGGTTCTGGTCTTCATCGCAGCGCGCACGGGGGCTGCGTGGCGCATACCGGCGTGATAAACCGGTGCAAAAAGGAATGTGAAATTTGCTTCATCTAAGCACTTGCGGGATGTTTCTGGGCTAATTTCTAAATTAAGACCAAACTGGCGAAACAAATCAGCAGAGCCAGACTTACTCGATACACTGCGATTACCGTGTTTCGCCACCTTCACGCCACAAGATGCGGCAACTACACCGGCTGCACTGGAAATATTAATGGTGTTGTGGCCATCTCCGCCTGTACCAACGATATCTGCAAACTCATAAGAAGGTGTGGGAAAGGGCAGTGCATTGGCAACCATGGCACTCGCTGCACCCGCAATTTCGTTGGGTGATTCTTTTTTCATTTTCAGCGCAGTCAGCACTGAAGCAATCATCACTTCGCTTTGCTCACCGTGCATGATGCTGTTAAACAAGCTGTATGCTTCGGTTTGCGACAGTGATTCTCGCAACATAATTTGTTCTAGTAGAGGGCCTGCGTTAAGCATGGTTCGCTCCCTGTAACGTTAAATAGTCAATACTTTGCTTTAACAGCAAACTGCCGTGGGCTGTTAAAATAGATTCTGGGTGAAATTGGAAACCCAACATGCGATCTTCGCTATTGTAAACTGCCATTACGGCCTCACTGCCGTCATCGTTTATTGTAGATGCGCAAACAGTAAGGTTTTCAGGCAATGAATGTGCCACTAAAGAGTGGTAGCGTGCGACATGTAAGGGCTGCTGTAAGCCTTTGAACATAGCGTCTTCAGAATGAGTAATGGCAGAAGATTTGCCGTGCATAACTTGGCTGGCGCGACCTACGGTGCCGCCGTAATGCTCAACAATAGCTTGATGGCCTAAGCAAATACCAATTACGGGGAACACGCCGTGTACTTTTTTAAGTAGCTCAGGCATACAGCCAGCTTCACTTGGTGCACCTGGGCCTGGCGACAGCATAAGAAGCACTGGGCCTTTCGTTGCTTGTTCCTGCATTCTTTCAAACAGAGCATTTGCTGAAACCGTGTTGCGATAGACTTTAATGTCTAGGTTTAAGGTACGCAGTTCATCCACAAGGTTGTAGGTAAATGAGTCTACATTGTCGAGCAAAAATAGGGTGGTCACTTGCTGATTCATGCGTTGCCTCCTTCATTTAATGCAACGTTGATACTTTCAGCTTCTTCTTGTAGCGCTGCTTTTACTGCACCAATTACCGCTTGTGCCTTAGCGCGGGTTTCATCAGCTTCAGCTTGTGGAACCGAGTCATATACTACACCTGCACCCGCTTGAATATAAGCCGTGCCGTTTTTCACAAACGCTGAGCGAATGACTATACAAGTGTCCATGTCGCCTTGACCATTCAAGTAGCCAACCGCGCCGCCATAACTGCCGCGGCGTTTTTTCTCTACTTCGCGAATTAACGTCGCTGCGCTTACTTTTGGTGCGCCGACTAGGGTGCCCATATTCATGCAGGCTTGATAAGCGTGCAGTGGATCTAAGTCGTCACGTAGCTGGCCAACCACGCGTGACACCAAGTGCATCACGTGAGAGTAACGGTCAACTTTTAGCAAGTCTTTCACATAGCGCGTACCTGGGCGACTCACTTTTGCAACATCGTTTCGGGCAAGGTCAACCAGCATAATGTGCTCAGACTTTTCTTTGGTGTCTTCGCGAAGGTTGAGCTCAATACGGCTGTCTAAATCTCTGTCGATACTGCCATCAGGGCGCTTGCCACGTGGACGGGTACCGGCAATCGGGTAGATCTCTACCTGATTACTTTCTCTTTCGTATTTAAGCGCTGATTCAGGAGAGGCGCCAAATATGCTGAAAGCGGCATCTTGCATGTAAAACATGTAAGGGCTCGGGTTTGATTCTTTAAGTTTAGCGTAAGCAAGTAGCGGCGACGGGCAGGGGAGAGAGAATGTGCGCGAGGGCACAACCTGAAAAATGTCGCCGGCTAAAATGTGCTGTTTTAAGTCCAGCACATGGTTGCAAAACTGTTCATCACTTAAATCAACACTCACTTCAACGCTTGGGTCAAAAGAAGAAAGTGACTGTCCGTTTTCGGTTTCGTTTGAGCTTTCTGAGTCGGAAACGAGTGACTGTCCGCTTTGAGCTTCACTTTCTACATCAGCAATCTTTGCTGTATTTGCACCTACTAGCACTGGCTCAGCGGGCATATCGTGTAGCTGCTGATGAATTGCTTCTAAGCGCTGAGCAATGGCAAAGTATTGCTGGGCAACGTCTTGTCCGCTAAAAACACTGCCAATTAAATGAGTTTCGCGGGTTTGGTGGTCAACGGTAATTAAGGTCTCTGCCAAGTAAAACACAAAGTCTGGACAGTCATTTTCACCTTCTGCAACATCAGGTAGCTTTTCAAAGCCTGCTAGCATATCGTAGGCAAATACACCGCCTAAGAAAATGGCGTGGGGATGTTGGCGGATTGGCGTAATCTTATTGATAACAATGCGAAGCGCGTCCATTACGCTTGCGGCCTTCAAGCGACTGTCTTCGTCAAGTTCACCGTCAGCCTCATCACACACCAACGTAATTGAAGTGTCTGTCCTTTCTTTGATGTGTAGGCCGTCAGGGGCGTGGTCAACAAATAAAGGTAACACTGAAGCGCCGTTGCCTGTCAGTGCTTTCACTTCAACGCGGTTGCCCCGGCATTCCATGCGCAGTGCTGCGTCAACCATTAACAAGCTTTGTAAATCGTCTTTAGAATCAATTTCCGCCGACTCTAAAAGCAATGCGTTATTTTTATTGCCACAAAGGTGGGCAAACGCGGCAAGTGGATCATCGACATAGTGTCCCACCTGCTCAATTGTCTCTACCTTACCTGGAGAAATCCCCAGTTCCGCTAAACTCATTTTTGCTACTCTCCAACTGCAAAAAGACAAAAAAAGACCCGTATAAACGGGCCTTTATGTGTATTCATTCACGCACTACAGTGCACACCGCCCGTTAAGTTAGGGAGTGCCACCACCAAGCTGCAACTGTCATTGCTGTTGAAATATTGTATGAATGCATGAATTACTCGTTGTTTTTCCAAACTTCAATAGGATTTGAAGCGGTTAGTACGTATACTTTGTGTGTATAGAAGAAAACAAATTACCGTTTGTGTCAACCTAAAATTTGCATAAGACATTGAAAATAGATCTACACAGTCATACAAAATTCTCTGATGGCCACCTAACGCCAGAAGAATTAATCCTACGCGCGCACACCATGCAGGTGGATGCGCTTGCCGTTACCGACCACGATACCGTAGCCGGTTTGGAAGAAGCACATGCTACTCAATCGAAGCAAAAACGTGCATTAACCATTATTGATGGTGTTGAAATTTCCACCACTTGGCACAGTTTCGATATCCATGTAGTTGGATTAAATGTGGACAGACACTGCCCAACGTTTCTTGAGCGGCTGCAAGGCCAGTCTCAAACCCGAGAAGCTCGAGCTGAAAAAATTGCTGATAAGCTCGAAAAGTGTGGGTTTGAAGGTGTTCTAACGCGAGCAAAAGCGCTAGCGGGCGTTGGCCAGGTGACACGGGCGCACTTTGCGCGCGTATTAGTAAACAACTACGGTGTGCCAAGTATGGACGCCGCGTTTAAAAAGTATCTTGGCAAAGGCAAACGAGCTGCAGTTAAAGCAGAGTGGCCAAGCATCGAAACGGCTATCGAGTGGATCCACGATGCAGGTGGACAAGCTGTACTGGCTCATCCTGCTCATTATGATATGACAGCGAAGTGGCTACGGCGCTTGGTGGCCTTGTTCGAACAAGCCGGTGGCGACGCCATTGAAACCGCATTTCCAGGTATCAATAAAACCAAACAAGAGCTTATTAATGAGCTTGCACAAACCCATCAGTTACTAGCATCGGCGGGCTCTGATTTTCACTTTCCGTCTCGTTGGACTGAGCTGGGTAAGAACCTCGGCATTAGCAGTAAGCTCACACCCGTATGGCATAATTGGAAACAATTTGAAGGGCAGGTGGCCGAGAGCTAAGGAAATCTAATTTGCAACGCTCTCGGTATAAATGGGCAAGGTAAGGCAAATGGTTCACGTACGGTTGATGAGCGCTATAGCAAATTAAAATGCCGAGAGTTGGTTAGTAAAAAGCTTAAAAGCGAGTTTTACCAACGAGCTTAACCAGCAAGCTCAACAAGTGGACAGACACTTACCCCGTTGGCAAAGTAGTATCGTTCTGCGCGTTTAAGAAAAGGAAGTAATTATGAGTCAATTTTTCTATGTGCACCCCGACAACCCGCAAAAGCGCCTAATTAGTCAGGCTTGTGAGTTAATTCGAGAGGGGGCAGTGGTGGTGTATCCGACAGACTCAGGCTACGCCATAGGTTGCCAAATGGAAGACAAAAAGGCGCTTGAGCAGTTGTGTCGTATTCGTCAAATCGATAAAGATCACAACTTTACCTTAATGTGTCGAGACATGTCTGAGCTATCAATTTACGCAAAGGTAGACAACACGGCGTTCAGACAAATTAAGAACAACACGCCAGGGCGTTACACCTTCGTGTTGAAAGCGACCCGCGAAGTACCAAAGCGTTTGCAAAACCCTAAACGTAAAACCATTGGAATTCGCGTGCCCGATAACGCCATTGCACTTGCATTATTGGAGGAGCTGGGCGAACCATTGATGTCTACGTCTTTGATTTTGCCAGGTAACACCATGGCCGAATCAGACCCGGATGTCATTCGCGACAACTTAGAAAAGCAAGTTGGGCTTATTATTCACGGTGGTTACATTGGTGAGCAGCCCACTACCGTGGTTGATTTGTCGGAAGACACGCCAGTAATTGTGCGACATGGCACGGGCGATCCGTCTCCCTTTGAGTAATTTTCGTTAGGCTGACTTTTTGAAAAGACTGTTTTAAATAGGTTATTTTAAATAGCTTCTTTTGCTAGTTGTAGGTGAAAGTTATTATAGGATTCCGTAAGCTAAGAAGCTAAATAGCCAAGGGTTGTTGTTCTTTGATGTAAAGCAACGCAAACTAAGCCCTCGTGCGAACGCGTAAATAATAATATCAATAATCGCCGCTTTGTTAGCGCGTAAAAACGGTTGTGGAACTGTGTCAGAGCTTGTTGAAGACAATAATAACGATAATGACGCCTCTGTTGAGAAGGGGCTTTCGACACCTGTTCAGCAGCCGTTGCCACTTGCGTTTATTAATGGCGAAGCGCTAATTGAAAAGCCTGAAGATCTCTTCATTCCCCCCGATGCCCTAGAGGTCATATTAGAAACCTTCGAAGGGCCGCTCGACTTACTACTTTATCTGATTAGAAAACAAAAGTTTGATATCACCACACTGCCAATCGCTGATGTTACCAAGCAGTATATGGAGTATGTGGATGCCATGATGTCGCTAAAATTAGAGCTGGCGGCAGAGTACTTGCTGATGGCAGCCATATTGGCAGAAATTAAGTCCAGGCTTCTACTTCCTAAACGCAGTGACGATTCCGACGAAGAAGAAGACCCTCGAGCAGAGCTTATTCGCCGACTAAAAGAATACGAGCTAGTAAAGCAAGCCGCAGAAGATTTAGATAGTCAGCCTAGGCTTGAAAGAGATGTTTTCACCCTTCACGTTGAATTAAGTGAGAGCGTGACACCCATTCGCATTGAGCCCGATGTGTCTTTAGCTGAAATTGTATTGGCGTTCAGTGCGGCCATGAAGCGCGCTGAAGCGTTTGAACACCATACCATTGCACGGGAAGCACTGAGCACGCGAGAGCGCATGTCGCTCATCTTGTCGTTACTCACAACATCAGAATACACGCCACTTGAACGCCTATTTGCGGTTGAAGAAGGTAAAGCTGGGGTAGTGGTTTGCTTCTTAGCAATTTTAGAATTAGTAAAAGAACAGCTAATTTTATGCATTCAGGCAGGTCCTTATGCAAAAATTCATGTAAAATTAGGTGCCCATGAAGAAAATTAACACGGCGCAGCTTAAACAATTGGTAGAGGCAGCAATATTTGTTGCTGATAAACCTATTTCAAAGCAGCATTTAAAAGAAACGGTACTCAATGAGTTTACCGTCGCTGATAGAACCTTGAGTAAGGTGATTAACGAACTAAAGTTAGACTATCAGCCAAGAGGCATTCAATTGGTGGAAGTAGCAAGTGGCTATCGCTTTCAGTCGTTAGATGCGTTAAGCCCGTGGTTAAGCAAATTGTGGCAGGAAAATGCGCCAAAGTATTCTAGAGCAATGCTCGAAACCTTGGCACTCATTGCCTATCGTCAACCTATAACCCGCGGAGAAATAGAGCAGGTCAGGGGCGTGGCGGTAAGCAGTAATATTATAAAGACACTCACAGAACGAGACTGGGTAAAGGTAGTAGGTCATAAAGAAGTGCCTGGGCGACCAGCGCTTTATGCAACTACCAAAGGCTTCTTAGACTATTTTTCGATGACGTCGTTGAGCGATTTGCCCAATGCTGATGCTTTCGAAAACATGGCTGAAAGCGTTGCGTCAGACTCGCCGCTTAAGGTGTTAAATGAGGCACCGTCCGAATAGACCGTGCGACCGTAAACAAGCAATTAAAGAGTGAAAACCCATGACTGAAAAGTTGCAAAAAGTACTGGCTAACCAAGGGCTAGGCTCGCGACGAGAAATGGAACGTTGGATTGAAGAAGGCCGAGTATCGGTCGATGGCACCAAAGCAACATTAGGAGATAGAGTCGATCACACCGCACAAATTCGTGTTGATGGTCATTTGCTATCTCGTCAAACAGAACAGCCAATTTGCCGTGTGTTGATGTACAACAAACCCGAAGGTGAATTGTGTAGCCGTCACGACCCTGAAGGTCGCGATACGGTATTTGACCGCCTTCCCGCCATTCGATTGGGGCGCTGGATCACCGTTGGTCGTCTAGACATGAACACCAGTGGCCTGCTGTTATTCACCAACGATGGTGAACTAGCCAACCGCCTAATGCACCCAAAATGTGAAGTAGAACGCGAGTACGCAGTACGTGTATTCGGTGAGGTAACAGGCAAAACACTACATACCCTTCAAAAAGGTGTAGAGCTGGAAGACGGCGAAGCAAAGTTCCTGACAATTTCAGGTGCGCCTACGCCGCAGCATGCTGAAGATGAAAGCATGAACCGTTGGTACAACGTAACGTTGAAAGAAGGGCGTAACCGCGAAGTGCGTCGTCTTTGGGAGTCGCAAGGCGTGCAAGTTAGCCGCTTGATCCGCGTTAAATATGGTCCAATTGAACTGCAGAAGCGTCTACCGCAAGGTGCGTGGGTAGAACTAGGATTAGAAGACGTGAACGCGCTTCGTAGCCATGTTCAACTGCCGGATGAAACGCAAACTATGGTTAATGTACGCCAGGGCAAACTTGACCACGCGCGTTTAAGTCGCATGCGTCGCTCGGTTAAAAAGCATAAAGTGCGTAAGCAACAAGGCTTAAATAAACGAGCTGGGCGTCCCGCCAAACGTAAGTAAAGTCTTATTTATTCATCACGTGTAAGTGAATACTCAAAGCCGCAAGCGTTCGCTAGCGGCTTTTTTATTTCAGTGACGTGCATTCTTCAACTTATTCACTAAGTTTGTCTCCCATTTAATTCTGATTTCAGTCGCGATGATTACGATCTTCTTTCTAAGCGATGGCGTAGCAAAGTGTGAAGCTGCTACGTCAAGTAGGGTAAGACCAACACGGAAAAGGAGAAAGTAATGAAAGATATGCCTCAGTTAGGAATGGGAACGTTTCGATTGAAAGGTGACGAGGCCCGTGAGTCAGCCAGTAAAGCGCTAGAGGTTGGGTTCAGACACATTGATACCGCACAATTTTATGACAACGAAGCACAAGTTGGTGATGCCATAAAAACCAGCGGCCTTGATAGAAGCGAACTGTTTGTCACCACCAAGGTGTGGCACGAGTTATTGGGCGATGATCATTTTATTCCAAGTGTTCACGAAAGCTTAGAAAAGCTGAAGCTAGAATATGTTGATTTGCTTCTTATCCATTGGCCATATCCTGGCAATGATATTTCACTCGAAAGTTACTTAGGTAATCTTGCGAAGGCGAAAGAGCAAGGGCTTACTCGTCATATTGGGGTGTCTAATTTCACTATTGATTTGTTAGATAAGGCCGAAAAGGTTCTTGGTAAAGGCGAGATTTACACCAACCAAATTGAAATCCATCCTTTCATGCAAAATAAGAAAGTTGTTGAAGCGTGTAAGGAAAAAGGCATAAAAGCGACTGCATATATGCCATTTGCGGTAGGAAAAGTAATGAAGGACGAAACTTTATTGCGAATAGCGCAAAACCACGATGCGACGCCTGCGCAAGTTGTTCTGGCGTGGATGGAGAAACGTCACATTTACGCAATCCCTTCATCAACCAGTAAAGTACACTTGGCGGAGAATTTAGCTTACGGTGGTGTACATTTAACTGATTCAGAGCTCGCGCTTATTGATGATCTTGATAACGGCGACCGAATTGTAAACCCAGATTTTGCTCCAGACTGGGATTAACGATTTATAGAGCGCGTTTGTCTTTAGACTACTAACGGGATAGCGTTTAATTTTACCTAGCTCTGTGTACTAGGCTAAAATCAGGGGCCGCCTTTGAGGTACTAATGGCGGCCCTTGAAGAGTCTTTGAATTACCGGTTCAGATTAAATCGATAGATGTGACTTGGTATGGACTCGTGTAAAGGTGTTTTTTAAGGCATGTGATACCGAAAACATCACATGCTCTATTCGGCTTGCTCTATTTCTTTGATGACTTTGGCAGGGTTACCACCAATGACCACATTGTCCCCAAAAGACTTAGTTACCACCGCGCCAGAGGCAACAACCACATTGTCTCCCAACGTTACGCCAGGGTTTATGACCGCCATACCACCAATCCAGCAATTATCGCCAATAGTAATGGGCTTGGCGAACTCGATGCCGGTTGCCCTTTGTACAGGATCTAATGGGTGCGTAGCGGTGTACAAACCGACTTGAGGCGCAATCATGCAGTTATCACCTATCGTGACCTTCGCTGCATCTAAAATCACACAATTGAAGTTAGCGAAAAAATTTTCGCCTACGTGAATATTTTCGCCGTAATCACATTTGAATGAAGACTCGATGTAAAGCCTTTTTCCAGTACTACCAAACAGCGCTTTTAGTAGTCTCGTACGCTTTTTGTGGTCACTTTGACAAGTTGTGTTGAGCTCGTCTAATTGCATACGGCATTGCTTGCGCAATGCCGTTAATGTTTTGTCTGACGGAAAGTATAAATCGCCAGCAAGCATCTTTTCTTGTTCAGTCATGCATTTCCAGTAGGTAAGCTTAAATGATTAAGCTAATACGTTACTGTGCACTGCCGTAGCTTACAATGACTTTTTGTTTTAGTTCATCGCTTTCAATATCTAAGTTAACAGGGCGGTGCAAAACAATGTTGCCGTCTACAGTAACCGATGCACTTATCGATAGGGTAGGTTTGTTGTCTGATTTCTTACCCCAAGAGCTTTCACTTTCCTTATATACGATATCGCCTAAAACGTGAGAAGAGCCAGACAAAGTAATATCGCCGTTGAGTGTTTTGATGTGTTTTTCAATGGTTGTATCAACGGCTGTTATGTCTCCATTCACTGTTTCAACGCTACCGCCAATTGTACTTTGCGTAGGAAGCGTAACATTTCCATTCACGGTCTCTACACCCTTAAGCACATTGAGGTGTGAAGCTGCACTTACATCGCCATTTACAATATCGATATTTCGGACAGACACATGGCTACCCATTTCAATATTTCCGTTAACGATGCTGACTTCATCCGCGCCACCATGATCGCTAATTTCCACATTGCCATTAACAGAAGAAATATCGCCAGCGTGCTTCCCTTCAGCTATGTCAATATTGCCTAGAATAGAACTGAAATCGCTGCCTTCTAATGCACTAGCGTCTCCAACATGGATAACGCAGCCAGTAAGCAAAGAGGCTGAAAGCAACATAGCTGCACTAGCAATAATAGACTTTTTCATATTCTTATATCCTTGATTATTTTATAAATACTTAATAACACGCTTTAATAGTATTAATATCAAACACAAATTTTATTGTGTATTTATAAAATACATTTCACGTATCATGCCACTCTTAAAAAGTATTTTAAATCAAAAGGTTAGTTTAATATGCCAAAGGGGGGAGGCTGCCTTAATAGTGTAATGGCTAATTTTATAGTTTCATCTGCTATCGGATGGCGAATTTGACCATTCTGCACCACATGGCTCTATGCTCAGAAGGGAGCTCAGAAGGGGACAGACACTCGCTTGAAGAAATTATTTAAAGAAATGGACAGACACTCAATGTGAGTACATCTGTTTGGTTAAAAGCTGCTTTTTTGAGTGTGTGTCCGAGAAGTACAGGCAAGGTTTTAGCCTATGTGAGTGTCCGTCCTCGAATTGTATTCGGTTACAAGCTGCTTTTTTGAGTGTGTGTCCAACGAGTACAGGCAAGGTTTTAGCCTATGCGAGTGTCTGTCCTCGAATTTTAATAGTATGTTGGTATATGTGGTTTTTACTTTTTAGTGAGGTTAGGTGGCGATGATAAAGATTTATCACAACCCAGAGTGCGGCACGTCTAGGAATGTACTGGCGGTGATCAAGGCCGCTGGGTATGAGGTGCAGGTTATTGAGTATTTACGTGTTGGGTGGGAACGTGAACAACTAACTTATTTGTTGAATGCAGCTAACCTTAACCCTCGACAAGCGCTTCGCACAACAAAGTCTCCTGCTGCTGAATTAGGGTTACTTGATGAAACAGTGAGTAA
Source organism: Alteromonas sp. KUL17 (assembly GCF_006538305.1). NCBI lineage: Bacteria > Pseudomonadati > Pseudomonadota > Gammaproteobacteria > Alteromonadales > Alteromonadaceae > Alteromonas > Alteromonas sp. KUL17. Next base: position 58,022 of record NZ_BJKJ01000018.1, on the reverse strand, counting down.
CGAAATCATCTTTGAATTGATGCTGGAACATCCTGTTTTAGTGAATAGGCCTATTGTTTGCATTCCCGAAGGTGAACACGAAAAAGCAGTTTCTTTACCTCTTGGGAGAGTTGAAGGTAATTCCTATTCGAATAACGCAAAAGAAACAGTGAAATTATGCCGGCCAAGTGAAGCTGTACTGGATATTTTGCCTGTATGGCCACAAGGCCCTTTTGCTAAAGAAGACGGCACACCACTTATAGACCAAGATGGTAAACGAGTAATTTAAACGGAGTAGTTTATGCAGGACAAGTACACGCAATTAAATAAGGCTAAAAGGCTTGCATTGGCCTGTTTGATTTTTGCCGCAAGTGTATTTGTTTTAACGGTTTTACTTCCCAAGTTTTATCCAAACTTGCAAGGAGCATGGTGGTTGGGGCTTATTAAGATGGCCAGTGAGGCGGCGCTCATCGGTGGTCTAGCTGACTGGTTTGCAGTGACAGCATTATTTAAGCCAATTCCAGCGAAGTACCCCATTCCGCACACCAATATCGTGGCTAGTAACAAGTCTGTTATTGCTAATAACCTGTCATTGTTCGTTAAGGAAAAGTTCTTTCATCCTGAAGCAATAGAGAAGCTAATTCGGGACAGCGACCCTGCTAAGGGCGCGGGAAGGTGGTTGTCACAGGATAGAAACGCTACCCGTTTAAGTCGCTTTCTATGCGATGCTTTTGCAGGCGTTCTGCGTGTGCTCGATGACAAACCTGTGAAAGCGTTTATCGCTAAAACCGCACAGAAGGGCATTAACCAACTTGATCTTAGGCAATTGATGGCAACCTCGTTAAGCGCCGTTACGAAAGAGCGCCAGCATCAGGTAGTGCTTGATAGGGTGTTAGGGAAATTGGCCTCACTGCTTGCAGAGCCAGAAACCCAAATCTACATAGCAGATACGTTAGTAGTCTGGCTAAAAACTGAATACAGTCGTATCGAAAAGCTATTGCCGTCTAGTTGGCTAAGCGAGCAGGGGGCACTCATTGCTGTTAAAGCGGTTTCAAGTATTTTGGAAGATGTATACGAAGATGAGCATCACCCCATTCGCCATGCATTTGATGAGCAAGTACACGAATTCCTCTACGAACTACAGCACAGCCCGTTAATGGAGAAAAAGGTAAACAGCTATCGGGAAAAAATTATTAATGACCCAGCGTTAAACGCGTATGTTCAGCAATCATGGGCAAAGTTTCATCAATGGCTTTTAACGTCTCTTGAACAGCAAAATGGTAAAGCAGAAACAAAGGTGTCGAGCCTTTTAAACGATTTGGGTACCACGTTAACGCAAGACAGTGAGCTAGCAAAAGCGTTCAATAAGCACATTGGAGAAGCGGCTAAATATATGGCGCCTGAGTTGGCTGAATTTCTAACCCGTCACATTCGCGACACCATCAATAGTTGGGATGAACGTGAAATGGCTGAGCAGGTAGAGTTGAATATTGGCCGCGATCTTCAAAAAGTTCGCATAAACGGCACGATCGTAGGCGGGTTGATAGGTGCAATATTGTTTGGCATAGAGGCACTGCTTGGCCTCTAGTCATTTATTTAAGCAAGTCGCATTAGCTGGTGTGGGTATGAATAGCTTTAGTGTCGCTGTTAATCAGCGCTAAAACGCAAACTATAAAGCAACCATTTCAACGCTTTGTATTGGCAACAAGTCTTAAAAAAGTCTACTTCGCCGTTAGTGCAAATACCAAATTATCAGCGTCTACTTTGCCTTTCAAACCGCCTTCAAGCACCGAGCGCTCTAACCTTTGAATGTTGTAGTCCGCTGAATAAAGAGCGTCGACGGTTTTTTCGTTTACGCTAAAGGGAGGGCCGGCCATTTCATTCTGGTCATACTCGAAAGAAATGATTAGCTGGGGGGCGCATTGAGTAATGGCCATTAAATGCGCAGCATATTGCTCGCGAAGCGGGCTAGGCAGCGCGACTAAAGCGGCTCTATCGTAAATGCCCGTAACGTCACCTAAGTCGCTTGATGTAAGTTTAAAGATATCACCTACGTAAATGGTTAAACCGTCTTTAGCGTAAATTTTACCGTTGGAAGTAGTGGTAACGGTAGGCTCTACACCTAGCTCTTCAAACAGCTGTATAATAGCCACTTCGCTTAGCTCAGCACCAACCACTTCACAACCCTTGGAGAGTAACCAACCAATATCTCGGGTCTTTCCACATAGTGGTACAAAAATGCGCTTTAAAGATGTGCTAGGACTATCGTCGCCAAACAGAAAAGACGCATACTTTACTAAAAGCGCATTCCCTTCAGGTTCGTGAAATCCAATCTCGTTCTTTTGCCATTTACTGTGCCAAAAACTATGTTCCATATAAACCTCAAGTAGGTAAGCGATATATCTCTAAAAAACAGGCGTTTTTATGAAGGGTATTAGAAACAAAAAAGGTAGCGAGAAACGCTACCTTTTAAACAAAATTAGTTATCAAGCGGTGTATTGAAGTCTTCAGATAACTCGAAGTCACCTTCAACCGTTGTCACTTTGTTGTCTACAAAGTTAATCACCATTTGCTTTTGAAAATCTTCACCACGCTTTTTCATACCGCGCTTCATATCGTAAACGTAGTACCAAGTGTCATCGTCGAATGAGTCTTGAACAACAGGGTTACCTAGTACATAAATAACTTGTTCTTTTGTCATTCCAACGCGCAGCTTTTCCACATCTCTTTGATCAAGGAAGTTTCCTTGAGGAACGTCGATTCGATAAATCCAGTTCGAGCAAGCGGTTGATGTTAGTGTGATACCAAGAATTACTAATAGGTGTTGCAACTTCATGCGTTAATTTGTCCAGTATTGCCTTTGTTAGTGTCAATGAACTTCGCTAAAGCGAATTTCGAGACTGTTTTATTGCAAGCGCGAAGGCATGCTACATTGACAACTATGACCAATCAACTGCATTTTAGTTCGATGCTGCGCTTTTAAGCAGTTCTTTTGCATTCGCTAGCGCCGACTTGGTTACTTTATCACCGGCTAATAGTCTTGCAAGCTCATCGATCCTGTCTTGCTTCGTCAACGCCAACATCTGGGTTTCAGTACTTTCCCCGTCGGTAAGCTTGGTAACAAACAATTGATTATGTGCCTGTGCCGCTACTTGAGGTAGATGGGTAACACACATTACTTGCGATTGTTTACCTAATTTACGTAAAAGCCCGCCAACGATTGATGCTGTTGGGCCGCTAATGCCCGTATCGACTTCATCGAAAATCATAGTAGGGGTAGCGTGATGGCCGCTCGCGATAACCTGAATAGCCAATCCTATACGAGAAAGTTCACCACCTGATACGACTTTTTCTAATTTGCCTGCATCTTGACCAGGGTTGGTAGACACTTTAAATTCTACGGTATCTAGACCTGTGCTCACCGGCTTCTTAAGTTCGTCGTATTGAATCTGAATATCCACTTTTGCGTGGGGCATATTCATTTGGCGAATTTGCACTTCAATATCTTCGCTTAGCTTACCAGCAGCACGTTGCCTGCTCTCAGAAAGCGCTTTGGTCGCGGTTAAATACGTTGCTCGTGCTTCTTCTACTTCGCCTTCAAGCGTACCTAACAGTGTTTCCTGTTCCGATAAAGCATTGAATTCGGCGGCTAGCTCTTGGTGATGCTGATAAAGTCCCTCTGGCATCACAGTATGTTTACGGGCAAGTTCCATCGCCTTCGCATAGCGCGCCTCAACTTGCTGTAAGCGAAGTGGATCGATCTCTAAGTGATCGCAGTAGCTACGTAGCTCTCCTGCCGCTTCTTCTACTTGAATTGCTGCATCATTAAGCATTGCAATGATTGGCGTTAAACTAGCGTCGTGCGCCTCTAATTCGCCTAAACGTTCAATACTGCTTTGTATAACTGACAGTGCGTTGCCTTCATCGCTTTCATATAAATTGTATACGCTAGTCTGTGCTTGCTCTAAAAGGCTTTGCCCGTTACTCAGGCGTTTGTGCTCTATTTCTAACTCTTCAAATTCACCCTCTTCAATGGCGAATTCATCAAGTTCTTGAACCTGATAAGTTAACAGCTGAATTCTGTCTTCGCGCTGCTGGGCTTGTTCTTGAAGCGCCTTTAACGTGCGCTGCTTATCACGCCAAAGAGAGTAGGTTTCTCTAACCTGCACTAATATGTCGTTGTGCTTAGCGTAACCATCGACTAATTCCCTTTGATGGTCTTCTTTCAGCAACTGTAGGTGAGTATTTTGACCGTGAATGGCCAACAAAAACTGGCCTAAGCCTTTTAACTGCTGAAGTGAGGCGGGAATACCGTTGATAAAAGCTTTTGAACGGCCTTCCTTTGAAATAACTCTGCGAATAAAGCAGCTATTCTCATCTTCATCTGAGGTGAGCTCATGTTCATCGAGGAAGGCTTTAGCTAATACATTGCCGTTTAGAGAAAAGTGAGCAATGATCTCCGCTTTTGCGCTGCCTTTTCGCACCGCATTTGCGTCGGCGCGCTCGCCTAAGCACAAGCTTAGGGCATCAATGGCGATGGATTTACCAGCACCGGTTTCGCCGGTTATAGCAGTCAACCCGTTTTCCAGTTGAACCGATAATTGTTTTACAACAGCAAAATTTGAAATAGAAAGATGCGCTAACATAACCACACTCGAAAAAAGTTGAACATGATGATATATACAGTAACTGATAATATATACAGTATTTTTTCTGTGTAAAGTTAAGTCGTAAATATTTTACTTAAAATTAAAGTGGATTGTGAAAAGTTTAAATAAATCAATATTGTATAGAGCGTTTAAAAAGGAGTGGTTATGAGTAACCCATTAATAATAGGCTGCGCTAGATGCGTTCGTTACAGTGGTTATACAGTAGTAAATTAGCTCAATGCTAAGTAGCTGAATAACTCAAAAGCAAGCGGTAAACAATTCCACAACGCAGTAGAGAACCTGATAGCAAAAAGGAGAGCGTAAGCTCTCCTTAAAATTCAATTTCAATTAAATAGCAGGTAGTCCGAATGACTATGTGGTTTACCAGCAATTATACATTATTGCTGTAGTTCACCGCTGCCAGACTCAATGTGCGCGCGCACAAACCACTGGAACTGTTCTAAATCTGCAAGTTGGCCGGTGATCATATCTTCCGATACTGGGTCAATTTCACCTAAAAGCTCTAACGCTTTTCTATGGTCACCATTCACACCGTCATATACGGCATCCAGCGCCTTAAGGTGGTCAAGTACTAAACCTTTACCCAATTCATAATCGTTCCAGCTGCGACCTTCAACAATGGCTTTTGGTGTACCTTTCGGTACGCCACCTAATGTAGCAATTCGCTCTGCAATTGTGTCGGTCATTTCGCGTACCGCATCTACCTGCGGATCCAACATCTCATGCACACCGATAAAATTTGGTCCTACTACATTCCAATGAATGTGCTTCAACGTTAACTGTAAATCTAATAGTGCAACCAGTCGCTGATCCAATACCTTGATTGTTTTGGCAGCAGCATCGTTATCCATTCCAGGGGCTGTAAATTTGATATTGGTGTTACTCATGATATCTCCTATTGAATGCAAATAAGTCAGCGGGATGCGAAACATCATTTAGGCCAAATAACAAAAACCTTGTGCTGACGACTTATTGTAATAGGTGCAACAGGTATGCCGAAAACTTATATTTCTATAAGTCTTGGTTTTCGTTAAGGAAATTAGAGAAGATTAAAAAATCTTTATTTTTCAAGCCTGTAGCAATCAAGAAAATGCTACAGGCTTATGTAATAAATGCACATGGAATCAACTAAATGGAGCCGAGAGGTTAGTAAAGCTTACTACCCCAACCTAACTTTTTACGAAGTACATTGAAGTAGCTGTAGCCCTTAGGGTGAACAAGATGGAGTTTGTCTACGCTTTTGTTTATTCGAATTTCATCGCCAGGTAGCACCGGCAGAACAATATGGCTATCGCAACTCACTTGTAGCGAGTCACTGTTAACCTTTGATACTTTCATCGATACCTGACTGTCAGCATCAACAACGATTGGACGGCTGCTCAGTGTGTGAGGAAACATGGGGACTAAAGTTAGCGCATCTAGCTTAGGCATTATAATAGGGCCGCCCGCTGATAAAGAGTAAGCCGTTGAACCTGTGGGTGTGGCTACGATTAATCCGTCGCTGCGCTGACTGAATACAAATTGCTCATCGATGTAAATTTCAAATTCCATCATATGGGCAACTTTTCCGTGGTGAAGCACCACTTCGTTTACAGCAGAGTTGTTACTTTTAAGCTTTTCGTGTCGATAAACTTCTACTTCAAGTAAGAAGCGCTCTTCTACTACGCATTCACCGTTAAAGATAAGGTCAAGTTGCTGAACAATATCATCGGGGTGGATATCAGTTAAAAAGCCGAGATTTCCGCGGTTTACACCGACAACGTGAATGTCAAAGCGAGCGAGCACACGTGCTGCACCAAGCATGCTGCCGTCACCGCCTACCACAACGGCAAGGTCAGCCTCTTTGCCAATAGTGACAAGGTTACAGCTTTTAAAGTTCTCGGTTTCAAGCTCTTCAGCAATACTTTCCTCAACCAATAATTTACAGCCTTTTGCCAATAAATATTCGGCAAGAATGTTCAGGCTGTCGTGGGTTGCAGCGTGCTGAGGTTTTCCAATTAAAGCAACGGTTTGATAGGGCATGGAATGCTAATGTCCTTTCATTTCCAATGGTTGGACATTAGCACAGGTTTTTTGCAAAAGAAAAGCGTAAAACGGCACACAGCGCAAGGTTTAGCGATCTTCTAACCGATTATAGTCGAGAAGACCGCCTTCAATAGGATAGCGCTCGCTAGACCATTGCATTAATTTATCACTAAACGCCCAAAAATTAGGGTTGGTTCGGCGCATGCCAACATCGTCGAGCAAGGCTTTGTAATCGGCTTCGCTTTTAATGGATTTAAGCTTCTCAATCGAAGACGTTATCTCTGAGGCATTGATATACCAGAATGCGTCAGGGTAACTGCCTAACAAACCATGAACTAGCGTGATTGAATCTTTAGAAGGCTCCCGGTTTTCCTCTTCTTCAAATAGGCTATTTACATTGTAATGCGCGCTATTTCTAAGGGCAGTGAATACATCAATGTTGTCTGGGTTTTTGTCGTCTTGAATCACAATCATGGTAGTTTCAGGCATCAACGTCGCTTGTTGAGCAGGAAGTGAATCTAAGCGCTCTAATGCTTCGAGCTGTTCAGCTGATAGCAAACGTTTATTGTAGGTTGAGGCATTCGGTTGAACCTTAGCCAAGTAATGCGATAACAATTGATAAAGTTCTTGTTGAGGATTAGCTGTTTCGAACGCTATGCCAGAAGGTTGTTCGAAACTGTTGATATCACCTTCCAAATAATCGGTAAGTTCAGGGCTTGCGTTTTGATACCAATCGTCGAGAAGCTCATGGCGGGTAGTTGGAGGAAGTAGATTAAGGAAGTTCGATTCACCCTCCATGCGCAAGAAATCCATGTACAAACGGGTCAATAACTGATGGCCATAATTGCCGTAAACATCAAAGCCAGCCACAAGCAAATAGTGAATGCGCTCTAACAAGGCATAGTCAATCACCCATGCTGTTTTAGTGGGCTGGCCAACCATCCCTTTAACAACTGTGGCATTATCGAAATGACGAAATACGGTTAAGCTGGCATTAGTATTATCGCCGTCGCCATCCCATATACTCGACACACTCAAATGCTCTTCATTTTTGAATTCATTGTTCAAAAAGGTGGTTCTTGCACGCATATATTCGCCTTGGCGCTTTGCGTATTTAACCCAGTTTACTGCAAGGGCTGAACTATCTTTTTCAGCAGGAAGGTGAAGGTTTTCTTTTTGAGCGGTGTAAAAAGCATTCACTTTTTCAGAAGCTGCAATGTCTGGGTCGACAAAGAACACCCAGAACCGGTCGTTAATCACGTTTAGCGCGACTTGCCCCCGACATACAGGCCCTTTTATATAACCCATAATGGTGTTTTGCGCGCGTTCAAGCATAAACCGATAACGGCTTTCTACTGGCAATAAAGTAAAAGCAGTTAGAGGGTTGGCCGCCACTTGAGGTTTGTATGATGGCAATGATTCTACAGAAAAGTTGGCGTCAACAAACCACGATTGCCATTTATCTAAAAGATCCTTGTTAACGGCGTAAGCTTGATGTGTTTTACTCACAATAGTCGAGTGCACAGGCTGAAGGCGATAATAAACGCGCTCGACCTTAGGGTCGTCGAAGGGCCTGCGAGTGGCTATAATATCTAATGGTTGTCCTGGTGGTGTACGCGAGCGTACTAGGTCAAAGAACTGAGGGGTTTTTCCTTTTTCTGAAATGTCTTCGAAGTAAAGGTGAGACGTAAACAAGTGCTCGTATACATAACGTGCAGAAAGCTGCATCTTGTTGCTATCGCCATTTAGCCACGCTTCTAAGTCAGATACTTTTTCATTCAGTTCTTGAGAGAGCGCTTTGGGTAAGGGTAACGGCGCACCATGGTTTAACCATTGAATGAGTGTAGTGTGCTCAGCGTCAGACAGGGCTGGCAGGGCGTAGGGCATGCCTCCTAGAGGCTCACCAGCTATATATTCACCCATTTCAACTATGGTTGGACACTGGTTTTGTCGGTTCAAGCTTACATCGAAACTGTCACTTAAATGAGTAGTATTTGGCAGAGGATGCTGTTTTTTTAGCAAAAGCATTTGCGCTAGTACAGAGGATTGTGTTGGCGAAATGCTGCTATCTTCTTTTATTGGCAATACATCGTAAAAGCCGCGTTCGCGCCATCCGTTCACACCGTGTGCATCAAGAAACATTCTATTGGGTTGGGCAGCAGTAAGCCGCGTACCGTCATACACTTTCTCTTTGTTAGCACCTCTGGCTATACCCTCTGGAGATGCCATCTTTAGTTGGCATGGCGCATCGTAACAGGCGTGGCAGACAACACAGCGCTGCGTTAGTACTGGGTTTACTTGTGTGTCAAAGAAATTGTCGGGCAAATTCTCCATGGCGGGCATGACGTTGTTTGATGAAAGTAAAGGAGCGTCAGGTTTCGGCCATTGCCATATCGCTATAGCGATAATTGCTATAAGCAATGAAGTGATACCGAATTTTTTCATAGTCATAGTCCATAGAAAAGTTGTAGCCAGTCTATCACTCATTTCAGATAAGGTGATGTTATAAATCTTAAAGCACATCACTTCGCTCTTGTACTAACCCTCCTTGTTGTTCTTCCGCAGTTGTAAATTCTCTTCTTTAAATAGCAATCTTATTATGCAATTCGTCGTGTTCAATCGACCTAAATTCATTCTTGTGATAGCGTGAAAACAAAGGATTAAACTACTAACATAAAAGGATATTTATGATTCGCTTAATTTTACTGTCCCTTCTTTTTAGTTCATTCAGCGCATTGAGTGCCGTCACGGCATGGACAGACTTCACGCTAGATAACGGTCACGTGTTTCTACCTGTTACCATTGAAGGTATCGAATCTCGGGTTATGTTGGACTCAGGGGCACAAATAAACAGTATTAATCGCGCGTTCATAAGGAAGCATGAATTGGATCTTGATAAAGGGCGTCCAGTAAATGTTAAAGGTGTCTATGATGTGGAGAGGCGCAATGCTTATAACAACGTAAGCGTTGAGATTTTTGGTACTGGTTTCGAGCTAGATTCACTAGTCGAGACCAGCCTGGGTCACCATTCCAATGGCATGTTGCTGGGTGCAGGCTTCTTTAACAATTTTATCGTCCAGCTAGATTATCCCCACAGAAAAATTCGTTTAGTGACGCGTGATTCACTGGATATGAGAGAGGTTGCAAATGTTACCGCCTCGTCCCAACAGGGAAGCGGTATGCCTATCGCACAAGTCGAGATAAACGGTGTAGCTTTATGGTTGCTTATCGATACCGGGAACTCAGGCACAATTTTAATTGACCGACGTGCTGCATCAAAGGCTGGATTGCTAGACAAAGTGGAAGGCACAAGCACATCCTTTGGAGCAAACAGCTCCGGCGTAAATGAGTTTGCTACGTCTGATGTGGTGAAGTTTGGTCCCTATGAGATTGGTGACGTCAAGATTAGTTTTCCTGCTGAAGGGCAAAAAACAAACTTAGAAAGTCAATACGAAAGAACTGGTAGCCGGATTGGTGGAAAGCGGGTAGTGGGCTTAATTGGCTATGATTTGCTGAAGAATTTTGTTGTAACGCTAGATTATCGTTACGGTAGGCTTCACATCGCGTTGCCGCAATAGTATTAACGTACTTTATTCACTAACTAAAAAATTTTATTTATTTGCGATTCTAAATGAATAGATAAATTTGTCCTCGGTTAAACAGAGGACTGTTTGAACAGTCGCTTAAATGTTGCTGGCTTCAAAGGTTTTGGCAGATAGCTAAATTGCTGCTCTGCCGCCTCATCTCTTAAGTCATTACTTCTGTTGCCAGTGATGAAACCTTCAAGATAAAACTCACTTTGTTTTCAGAAACTATCACTGCGACGTCAAAATCGATCTCGCCATAACTTAGGTGATAATCGGCAACGAGCATATCAAAAAAAGTTGGTGCGAAATGCTCAATGCATCGGTTCTGCTCGCTATCAATGTCGTGCTCCCTCCCTAGTCGCGCAGTAGAGTGTGCATTGCATTTGCGACTTGCTCATCATTTTCTACTAGTAGAAAACGGGTGTCCTTAAAAGATGAGAATGCGTTATTATTTTTACAATTGGCACGTCTCCGATAATTTTTTAGAAATCACCCACAAAAATAATGTGGATACCCTTGATCACCTTAAATCTAGCCCCATAACTAAGCGCAACAGACTTATTCCCAATAATTTTAACGTTATTGGGCAATGCCTAATTAAGAAAAACGTTTGGAGGTAGGCATGAGCGATAATCGCGACGTGCAGGCAGAACAAGAAAATACAGTTGATCAAACTGTACAAAATGCTGAAGAAGCGCAAGTAGAAGTGTCACAAGCAGAAGGCGTAGAGCTTGATGAAAATGCACAACGCATTTACGAGCTAGAAACGGCACTTTCTGAGGCGCAAGCCACAATCAAAGAGCAGCAAGATGGCGTGCTTCGTGCGCGTGCAGATGCTGACAACGCACGTCGTCGTGCTGAAGGTGAAGTAGAAAAGGCGCGTAAATTTGCCCTTGAACGCTTTGCTGGCGAGTTGCTTCCGGTTATCGATAACCTAGAGCGTGCTATCGAAATGACCGATGGCGACAATGAAGCGGTTAAGCCGCTTTTAGAAGGTGTGGAAATGACCCACAAAACTTTCTTAAGCACTATTGAGAAATTTGGATTAAGCCTTATTGATCCGCAGGGCGAAACCTTCAACCCTGACTTGCATCAGGCAATGTCTATGCAAGAAAGTGCAGACCACGAGCCAAATACGGTGATGGCGGTTATGCAGAAAGGTTATCAAATTAACGGCCGCTTGTTACGCCCTGCCATGGTTATGGTATCGCGTGCGCCAAGTGGTGGTGTGGACACGCAAGCGTAAGTCACGCTTTTTGCGATAAACACACAAAAATGTCAGTTTTTTTACTGGCATCTATTGAAAAGGCTGGGGAATAACCCCACTAAAAGTACAGAATTAAGAAACTTTTTCGGAGACACGAAATGGGTAGAATCATTGGTATCGATTTAGGTACAACGAATTCATGTGTCGCAGTTCTAGACGGCGACAAACCTCGCGTAATTGAAAACGCGGAAGGCGATCGTACAACCCCTTCAATCATCGCTTACACAAACGATGGGGAAACATTAGTTGGTCAGTCTGCAAAGCGTCAGGCGGTAACTAACCCGACTAACACATTATTCGCTATTAAGCGTCTAATTGGTCGTCGCTTTCAAGATAAAGAAGTACAGCGTGACATCGACATCATGCCTTTCAAAATTGTAGGTGCTGATAATGGTGATGCGTGGGTAGAAGCGAAAGGCGAGAAAATGGCGCCTCCGCAGATTTCTGCTGAAGTACTTAAGAAAATGAAAAAGACAGCTGAAGATTATCTTGGTGAAGAAGTTACTGGCGCAGTTATCACTGTTCCTGCTTACTTCAACGATTCTCAGCGTCAAGCAACTAAAGACGCGGGTCGCATCGCTGGTCTTGAAGTTAAGCGTATTATCAACGAGCCAACTGCTGCTGCTCTTGCCTACGGCATGGACAAAAAGCAAGGCGACAACGTTGTTGCAGTATACGACTTAGGTGGTGGTACGTTCGATATCTCTATCATCGAAATCGATGAAGTAGACGGCGAACACACGTTTGAAGTACTAGCAACTAATGGTGATACTCACCTTGGTGGTGAAGACTTCGATAACCGTGTTATCAACTACCTAGTTGAAGAGTTTAAGAAAGACCAAGGTATCGACCTTCGTAAAGATCCGCTTGCTATGCAGCGTCTTAAAGAAGCGGGTGAAAAAGCGAAGATTGAGCTTTCTTCTTCTCAACAGACCGAAGTTAACCTGCCATACATCACTGCAGATGCAACAGGTCCTAAGCACTTAGCTATTAAGCTTACTCGTGCAAAACTTGAGTCTTTGGTTGAAGACCTAGTTAAGAATTCACTTGAGCCGCTTAAGAAGGCACTAGCTGATTCAGATCTTTCTGTAGGCGACATTAACGACATCATCCTAGTTGGTGGTCAAACTCGTATGCCGCTAGTACAGAAGTACGTGACTGAATTCTTTGGCAAAGAGCCACGTAAAGACGTAAACCCTGACGAAGCAGTTGCAGTAGGCGCAGCAATTCAAGGTGGCGTACTGTCAGGTGACGTTAAAGACGTACTACTTCTAGACGTTACACCTCTGTCTCTAGGTATCGAGACTATGGGTGGCGTGATGACTGTGCTTATCGAGAAGAACACGACAATTCCAACGAAGAAGTCGCAAACGTTCTCGACTGCTGAAGACAACCAGTCTGCAGTAACAGTACACGTACTACAGGGTGAGCGTAAGCAATCAAGTGGCAACAAGTCTCTTGGTCAGTTCAACCTAGAAGGTATTCGTCCAGCAGCACGCGGTGTACCGCAAATCGAAGTAACATTCGATCTTGATGCTGACGGTATCCTACACGTGTCTGCGAAAGACAAAGACACAGGTAAAGAGCAGAAGATCACTATCAAAGCCTCTTCAGGCCTAAGCGATGAAGAAGTAGAAAAAATGGTAGCTGACGCGGAAGCGAATAAAGAGTCTGATAAGAAGTTTGAAGAGCTGATTCAAGCGCGTAACCAAGCTGACGGTATGGTTCACGCCACACGTAAACAGCTTGAAGAAGTTGGCGATGCACTAAGTGCAGAAGACAAAGCGCCAATCGAAGAAGCACTTTCAGCACTTGAAACTGCAGTTAAAGGCGAAGACAAAGCGGACATCGAAGCGAAAACGCAAGAGCTTATCCAAGCATCTAGCAAGCTGATGGAAGCGGCGCAAGCTCAGCAAGCTGCAGCCGGTGGCGCAGAAGGTGCAGAGCAGCAAGCTTCTTCTGGTAAAGCAGACGATGACGTTGTTGACGCTGAATTCGAAGAAGTGAAAGACGACGACAAGAAGTAAACTGTTGTGTCAGGCCCGTTACTTAGCATGTTAGCGGGCCGTGTAAGCAGTTCAGGCGCAGCAGGAATTTCTTGTTGCGCCTTTGTTGTGTAAATGACTTGGCTTTATTGAATGTGTGTTCAGGTTATTTTCACAACAGTCAGATGTAGATTCGATGAGCATAAAATGCTTATCGACAAAAAGTAGGATATGTAAACGATATGTCGAAACGAGACTACTACGAAGTACTCGGGGTAGATAAAAGCGCAGGCGAACGCGAAATTAAAAAGGCGTATAAGAAGCTGGCGATGAAATATCACCCTGACCGTACGCAAGGCGATAAAGGCCTGGAAGATAAATTTAAAGAAATCCAGGAAGCCTACGAAATTCTGTCAGATTCGCAGAAACGTGCAGCATACGACCAATATGGCCACGCGGGAGTAGATCCTAACCGTGGTGGCGGTGGCTTCGGTGGTGGTGCCGATTTCGGCGATATTTTTGGTGATGTATTTGGTGATATCTTCGGCGGTGGCCGAGGAGGTCGTCAATCTCGCGCACGTCAAGGTTCAGACCTTCGCTACAACTTAGAGCTAACGCTTGAAGAAGCGGTTCGTGGCAAGAGCGTAGATATTCGCGTACCAACTTTGGTCGAGTGTGAAGTCTGTGATGGTTCTGGTGCCAAGAAAGGCTCTTCACCTAAGACCTGTCCAACCTGTCACGGCAATGGCCAAGTTCAAATGCGCCAAGGTTTCTTTGCTGTTCAGCAGACTTGCCCTACGTGTTCGGGCAAAGGCAAGATCATTGAAGATCCTTGTAACAGCTGTCATGGCCACGGTCGTAAAGAAAAGACTAAGACCCTTAACGTTAAAATTCCAGCTGGCGTAGATACCGGTGATCGTATTCGTCTATCAGGCGAAGGTGAAGCTGGAGAGAACGGTGCACCTCCAGGTGATTTATACGTTCAGGTCCACGTACGTGAGCACGATATCTTTAAGCGCGATGGCAACAATTTGTACTGTGAAGTACCGTTGAGCTTCACTACGGCAGCCCTTGGCGGCGAGCTAGAAGTTCCAACGCTAGATGGGAAAGTAAAACTGAAAATCAGCCCTGAAACGCAGACTGGCCGAATGTTCCGTCTACGTGGTAAAGGTGTTAAATCAGTGCGAAGCGGTGCCATGGGCGACTTAATGTGTAAGGTTGTGGTCGAAACACCAGTAAACTTATCATCTCGCCAAAAAGAACTACTTCAAGAGCTTGAAGAGTCGATGGGTAAAGCGTCAAGTAAGCATAGCCCGAAAGCGCAAGGCTTCTTTGACGGCGTTAAAAAGTTCTTTGACGACTTAACGAACTAATTGCTTAGTAGTACATACTTCATTTGAAAGCCCTCAGTTGAGGGCTTTTTTATTTTTGAAAGGCACTTAAACGCGCTCTTATGAGTGGCCAATTATCCATGCAGATTGGTATTTGTAATAGAAAGTGCTCACTTTAAGAAGGAAAGGGGGAGTTAGTCTTTTCTTTACTTACTTTTACCGCTAAAAATCTTGCGCATCATCCGACTATTCGTCACGATAACCCAAGTATCGGGACTTTTAGCTTGCAGATCACAAGGCTTAAAAGCCCGTTTGAGACCAATGAATAATATTTACCTAACAAGGGAACAGGCATGAAATTTTCAAGTAAATTGCTACTGAGCGCTGCCACGGCAGGCGCAATCTTATCAGGCTCGGTATTAGCTGCTGACGTGACAGAAGCAACGTCAGAAAAACACGCGGGAGCTGCAACACAATATCGCCAGGCCGTTTTTCAGTTAGTACGCAGTAACATGGGACCGTTAGGTGGCATGGCAAAAGGTGCTCTACCATTTGACGAAAGCGTTATGGAAACAAATGCCGTACGTCTAGAACAACTTGCTGACATGATGGGCGATTATTTATCAGTTGATACCCGTAAGTTTGACGTTGAAACTGGCGCAAAAGATGAAATTTGGGAAAATTTCTCAGATGTAGAAAAGAAAGTGATGGCACTTAAAACGGCAGCGCAAGGGCTTCAAGCAGCTGTTAAAGCGGGTGATGAAAGCGCGTACAGAGGTGCAATCGGTAAAATTGGTGCAAGTTGTAAATCATGCCATGACGACTATAAGAAGGACTAGCCCAAGCTTGTTTTTCAACACGTGAAAGCGCTCTAATATCGGGTCAGTAAGAATGTACTATTGCATTTTACTGACCCAAAACCTCGATTAGTACTTCGATGTGTTAATTAGTATTTTATAATTCAATCATACAGATAAATTGAGAGTGGCGCTGAAGCGCAGACTCGCAACCTTCCTCAAACAGTAGTGTACTTTTTCGTCCAGGGCTTTGTAGGTAATAAGCATCAGGCATCGCCACACACTTAGCCACCTCAGAAATTGACTTCATTATAGCCTTGTAGAACGTGTCTACGAGAGTACATCGTTAAGACCCATACGCTGTGGTATATTCGTAAGTGCTTAACAACAGATTTTTAATATGGAGATAAGATGCGACCCTCGCTAACGTATGTAGGTACACTGGACGATGTTGTAGAGCGTTTTCCTTGGCAATTCGACGCTGATATAAACTACTTTAATCAATTGCTAGTGAGGAAGGCTATATTAGGAGAGAAGATACTTATCAATGATGGGTATTTACTTAATAATAGTGCGGCAAGGCAAGCTATTCTAAACCCCAGTTGTTCTCCGCTCACGTCACTAATTGAGCAAGGTTTTGTAAGGATCTTATCGCGGAACGCCGATTTAGTCTCCTTACCAGAGAAAATGGCGGATCAAGGTGTTGCCAGTTTCAACGTTTTGAAAAATTCTGCCGAATGGCCAAGTTTGAAGCGAGAATTACGTAAGTGGCAGCCACTGTTAGAAGAAACGGATAATTTTATACCTTGGCCAGAAAAACACATCAGTCATGGCTTTGATCAAATGATCATGCGGTTGGCTGAACGCACACCAGAAGACTTATCAATTGGCAGTGTCAGTCATGACCAGTGGCGACGAGTGTTTGATTTGTATGAACAATCAAATCGATACGACAAAGAGGCTACCCGAACCCGTTGGGAGTCTGCGGTCACTGAGTGCTTAGCTGATAACCATCAAGGGCGTCTAGCTATGATGCACCTGGCCTGTGAGGCGTATCACTACAATTTCGGTGTTTGCTTGGGCAGCCAGACGTCTTTGTCGAAACAGCAAATTTTGGTCGAAACACGGTTTAGCTCAGCGTTTGCTGATTTATCCAAAGTAGAACAAGAGTTACAAATGCAGCACGTTTCAATACCCGGATTGCGTGTACCGCAAAATATATCAATGAATAGCGGGCCAAAATGGGCGGAACTAGTATCTCCGTTTAGCGATGTCGGCAAACAGTTGAGAGCATACCGTCAAGCTCAAGATGACTATTTTTCTGGGCAAGGTACAGAAGAGTGTTTAACTGCTGAGGCTCGTGCCTATTCGAAGCAGTTGTCATCGTTGTTTGGTGAAAAGCAATCGGAATCTGCAGTTGCGAGGGTCGCTATTGGCGTAGGCTTTTTCGCTGCGGGTCTTATGGCGGCGGGTCCAGAAGTAGCGGCAGTCCTTTGGCTGACAGAAAATTACTTGTATCCGACAATAACGCGTAAATTCAAGTTGCGTGACCGTGAATTTTTTAGCAAGAATACAGCCCTTCCCACGCAAACTGTTTCTAGCGCGCTAAGCTCAGTAGTGTTAGATCCTGTTCAGATAAAAGAGCTCGCAAGTACTATCCCGGATTTCAAATAGTTAATTCGTAATAATAAGAACTTTCCACGGGTTCGAAACGTTTCAACGGGTTTTTGCTGGAAATTTGTACAATTCTTGGCTATGTTAAACACTCAGGCTTGGCGATAATTTTCTTCGACTGAAGGTACGCGTTTAGGTACCCAATCTTCGCAGGTCCTGCTTTTAAAAAATATAAAACAGCTCGTAGACAACTGAAACAGCAAAACTTGTAAAGCGCTTAAAACCACGACACAACTTTTCATCCTTTTATTGTCGTGCTGCTATCGTTTGTGCTGAATTCGAAGAGATATCAAAAGGTTTGCTTAGATGGATTTACGCAGTGAACGCATGTTGTCAACCATGCGCACAACACAGCAAAACATTTCTGTGTTGCTCAATGAAAGTCGAACGAAAACAGAGGCTCTGTGTATATTACTTGCCTCGGTAAACCCTAGCAATGGAAGAGCAACGGTATTATCTTGCGACGTAAACCACCTATCATTAGAAGCCGAGAGTGTTGTTTTTCCTTCACATGTATTGCTCATGCTCCCGCTTACACCTTTGAGCGCTCCAATACCTTGCAAAGATTTTATCTTTCCCCCTTCACTCGAACATTATGCTGATAGCTATGTAGTAGTTGCTACCGTGCGAGATATGCAAAATGAAGTAATGGGTGTTGTTCTCACTTTTGTACGCCACAGTGTATTGAGCCCTCTACAACATACATTGATAGATATTACGCGCCAAAAAGTAGAGCTTAGTTACCAATATGAGCTGGCGCGTCATCCCTATTCAGACAAGTTATCCGAACAGCTTGCCTTGTTAGAAGAGGTGAGTTCAATTTCTAAAGTGGGCGCGTGGGAGATTGACAGATTCACAGGCGTACTTTCTCTGACTGAGGTGATGAAAGCCTTATTAGGCTTACCTCGTGTAAAAAGCGTCGGCCTTAATGAAGTGCTCGACATGCTTACCTCGAGTGATAGAAGAGACTTAAAGCAGCGCGTTTTTAAAGCGCTTAAAGAAGATAGAGAGTTCGTAAAGCACTTTGAATTTCACGACAAGCAAGGTCGCAGGAAAAGCATAAAGCTAACCGTGTTCTTACAGGTTCAGCGAGGAAATGCTAGCGGAATTAAATTAACCCGGCTTTATGGCGCAGTGCAGGATGAAACGGAAATACAGCGTCTATCGGATTCACAACATAACTACACAGATTATCTGACCAGTTTATTGAATAATGTGGATAGCGTGGTGTTAAGCATAGATGAACATGGCACTATTCTAACTGCAAATGAACGCGTTTATTCTGTATTAGGCTTTGAGCCCGAAGAGCTGATTGGGCAAGATATAAAATTAATATCAACCAAGGTGCAAAATACCGATGCGCCTTCTTGTTTCATAAACATACCAGCGGGTTTAGCATGGTGTAGCGAAAATGGCTCGGTAAACGAATGTCTTCGCCATAAAAATGGTAAACGTATTGCCTGTGAAGTTAATTTGTCGAAATGCTCTGTACATAATCAACAATTAATTATCGCCTCAGTGCGCGATATCACTAATCAAAACCACGAAATTGAGCATTACAAACAACTCGCTTTAATCGATACGGTGACAGGTCTTCCGAACTTACACCAATTTGAGCGATACCTTGGCGATAAAGCTCATGACGACAAGTCATCTAAACCATTTGCCACGTTTATGCGCGTTGCTATCTGTAACATAAAAGAGTACGAAAATGCGTTTGGAGAGCCAACGATAGACTATATTCTGAGAATTTTGGCCAGTCGCTTCATTCGCATATTCGAGATTAACAAGCGCAATTCAGCCAGTATATTCAAATGTGAGAGAGGTGCTTTTTATATTCATCTTCATCAATATTTTGGTGAAGAAGCACAGTCTCTAAATGCTGCACACGATTGCGCTATTCTTATCCACGATCACGTGCTAGCGCCAATAACCCTGCACAACAGCCTCTTAAATATTGAAACGCAAACCATAAGTTGCACGGTTCCAACAAAGCATTTTTCGTTTAAAAAGATAAAAGAACTATTGTCGAGAAAACCTTTAAGAGAGGTAAAAAATACTTCTACTTTTAAGTCGGAGCACGAGTATTTTCATGTTAATGCAAGTGATATCGAGCGGTACAATTACATTAAACACTCTCTGAGCAGGGCTATTTCTAACAACGAGTTATATATTGAGCTTCAACCTCAATACGATGCGACGAAGAGCGTTATAAGCTCAGAGGTGTTGTTAAGGTGGAAGCATCCTCATATGGGTACAGTAAGCCCTTCTGAATTCATTCCTATTGCCGAAGAGAATGATTTTATTGCTGAACTCGGGCTGTGGGTGTGTAACGAAGCCTGCGGGTTACTTAGTGAATGCCAGTCAAAGAAAATTAACACTAAGTTGTCTGTTAATATCAGTGCAAAGCACTTAGCGCGAGCTGATTTTGTGAGTAAGTTCGTCGCAATAGTAAATAAGTGGCGCGTGTCACACAAAAATTTAACTCTAGAGCTCACTGAAGGTGCATTGATAAGAGGGGTGAGCGTTATTCAATGTCGCGTTAGAGAATTAGCGGAACAAGGGTTTAGTTTGTCTATCGACGATTTTGGTCTTGGTGACTCAAATTTAAATTATCTTCAAGATTTGCCAATTACCGAACTGAAAGTAGACAGGGTATTTGTCGAAGCGATGGAAGGCTCGCAGCAAAAAACATTATTAGTTACAAGTATTTGCAACATGGCCAAAGCGTTACACATAAATACCGTAGCTGAGGGAATAGAGACAACGGGTCAATTAGATCAAGCTAAGGCATGTGGTTGCGGAGCATTTCAGGGATATTACTTAGATAAACCCATGAGTGTAGGTGATTGGAAAAGAAAAATTAGTGAGAAGCAATATAAAGAAGGTAGTTAACCCTACGCAGTCGAGGGCTTATTCAAGTATGCGTTGAAACAACCGCTTCGATACCTCTTGTTATCAAATGGATAGATAAAGTTTAAATTTATGTAAATCAATTTGTTGGTCGATCTACGCCTGAAGTCTTATTAGTAGATGTCATGTAACTATCGTAGGGTGAAGATAAACCCTACTCAGGACATGGTTATGACTTATAAAGATGAATATATTGCCTCGACCCAGCACCCCGATGAGTTTTGGTTAGAACAAGCACAAAAGCTAGCGTGGTTTCAACCTCCTCAAAAAGGATGCCAACCTACAGATAATGGTTACTTCGACTGGTTTAGGGGAGGGCAGCTTAACACCAGCTATTTAGCGCTTGATCATCACGTAAAAAATGGTCGTGGCGATAAAACCGCGCTTATTTATGACTCACCTGTTACACAAACCACTCAGCACTTTACTTACAAAGAGCTATTAAACCGTGTTGCCGAGTTCGCAGGCGGCTTATCTCGCTTGGGTGTGACGAAAGGCGACCTTGTGATTATCTACATGCCCATGATCCCGCAAGCAGTGATCGCGATGCTTGCTTGCGCTCGTTTGGGAGCTGTGCACTCTGTGGTGTTTGGTGGCTTTGCCGCAAATGAGCTTGCAGTACGAATAGATGACGCAAAACCGGTAGTTATTGTTACTGCGTCATGTGGCATTGAAGGCAATAAAGTTCTACCGTACAAACCTCTTGTTGATGAAGCAATATCATTGGCAGAGCACAAACCACAGGCATGCGTGTTGTATCAACGCCCTCAGCTAATTGCTGAGTTAAATGAAGCAACTGACCACGATTGGCTCTCTCTGGTTGAAGCTAGCGTGCCAGCTTCTCCTGTTGCCGTCGATGCAACTGACCCGCTTTATGTTCTTTATACTTCAGGTACAACCGGTAAACCCAAGGGGGCCGTTCGAGATAATGGCGGGCACGCGGTTGCTCTTCATTATTCAATGGGCGCGATTTACGGTATTAGTGAGGACGATATTTTTTGGGCTGCATCGGATGTTGGTTGGGTGGTCGGTCATTCATATATTGTCTATGGCCCGCTCATAAAAGGCGCAACGACGGTACTGTACGAAGGAAAGCCCATTGGCACTCCTGATGCCGGTGCATTTTGGCGTATGATAGAGTCTCACAAAGTGAATGTGCTTTTTGCAGCTCCAACAGCATTTAGAGCGATACGAAAAGCGGACCCTGATGCTGAGTTTTTATCTAAATACAATACGTCGAGCTTGCGTACCTTATTTATGGCGGGTGAACGTCTAGATCCGCCAACATATTTCTGGGCGAGCGAGAAGGTTGGTGTTCCCGTTATCGACCATTGGTGGCAAACCGAAACTGGCTGGCCAATTTGTTCAAACCCGATGGGGCTTGAACCATTGGCCACGAAACCCGGTTCATCAAGCGTGCCTACGCCTGGATTTAACGTAAAGGTATTGCAAGGTGCTGATGAACAGCAAGTAACCGGTGAAAAAGGCGCTATTGCTATCAAGTTACCGCTTCCCCCAGGTTGTTTGACAACGATTTGGCAAGACCATCAACGGTTTGTTGATGGCTATTTACGAGAATTTGAAGGGTATTACAGCACCGGAGATAACGGGTACTTAGATGAAGATGGCTACGTATTTATTATGGGTCGCACCGACGATGTCATAAACGTTGCCGGGCACCGGTTATCTACCGGTGAAATGGAAGAAGTGCTTGCAGGACATCCTGCCATTGCTGAATGTAGTGTAATAGGCATCCATGATGCACTGAAAGGGCAATTGCCAGTTGGATTGGTACTGCTAAAAGACGGCGTTACCGTTGATGAACAGGCACTTGAGCAAGATTTGGTTCAACGGGTTCGAGATAAAATCGGGCCAGTGGCGTGCTTTAAGCGAGCCATCGTCGTCAATCGTTTACCCAAAACCCGGTCAGGTAAAATACTCCGCAAACTGCTGCGTCAAATTGCTGCCAATGAATCTGTTGCCGTACCCTCAACCATCGATGATCCGTCAAGCGTAAGTGAGATTGAGACGCTCATGCGAGAGAAGGGCTTGGTCAACAAGCCCACGGCTGTTTAGCTAGTAGTAATATTCATCTGCCTGTGGAGCTGGCGGGTATACTTCAATAGCCACATATACAGCTGCTGCGGCGATGAGCGCCACAACAAAAGCACGTAGAATTCGCGAGTCAGTAATACCTGCTGTTGCTGACTCCTTATTGCCATGCACCATGGCAGGAACCAATTTTTGCTTCTTATACACGCTGTAAAATATTACCGCGCCTATATGAAGTGCGATAACGTAAAGTAACACATCAAAGGCAAGGTGATGCAGAGTGTTCATTAGCGCTAGTGTTTCTTCTCCGGCTAGCTGGCGATAGGGACCGTCTAAGAAAATATCATCGGTCATGAACAATCCCGATACCGCTTGTATGGTAAGCAACACTAGCATAACGACGACAAACCATCCGCCTAAAGGGTTGTGGCCAATAGCGGGTTCGGACTGCCTATTAAATAAGGTTTTTATATAATTGAAAACCTTTCTGGGACCAGTAATAAAGCTACTGAACTTCGCGTGTTGCGTACCAACAAATCCCCAGATTATGCGGAAAACGATAAGGAATAAGGTGAAGTACCCAATGTAAAAGTGCCATTGCACTTTGTTTTCAAGCCATTCAACTGTTGCATATTGCGCTAAAAGGCTCGCTACAATAAGCCAGTGAAAAAGCCGGGTGGGAATATCCCATATAAGAGTTTTTTGCATAGTAAATTTAGTTGGGTTGTATTCTGACTTATCCACACTTGCCGTTCAGCGGTGACGAATAAGTACTCGGTCATCTGTTAATTGCCATAGCGTCGCTTAACTTACTCTATAAAACAAGTAGGCCCAACGGCAGAAAACCTCTGTTTGTCTTAGTGTTGCAATTAGGACATGTTGATCTTTGCATCAAAAATGCGCAGTAAAGCTCAACATGTCCTAAGCATCGTGTACTGAATTTTTTTACATCCGAGCCTGAAGTTTTGGCATAGAACTATGCAGATTGGTACTAGTTAAATCTTACCGATTCCTTGTTATGCCTATTTAATATGAATCTCACATTGCAATAGTGACGACATTTGGCAAAATGCCTCACAGTTGAAGGTTTATAAAAGTGTAAAACGAAAAAATGAAAGTAGGATTATTTGGCGCCAACGGGCGTATGGGACGGGTTTTAGTTGAAGCGCTAGATTTAAGTGACGATGCACAACTTAGCGTGGCAACGGTACGCGATGATTCACCTTGGGTTGGACTAAATGTGGGCGAACTTGCGGGCATTGGCAAAAAAGACGTTGATTGTACTGCGCTATCAGATTTAAGTGGTAATGATGCAGATGTAATGATCGATTTCACCCTGCCTTCGGTTATTGAAAGTAATCTTACGTGGTGCGTTAAAAATAAAATGCCTGTTGTTATTGGAACTACTGGATTAAACGATTCACAGTTGGCGGCACTCGACGAAGCAGCAAAGCATATACCTATCGTATTTGCGGCTAATTACAGTGTGGGCGTAAATTTAATGCTTTCCCTAGTTCGACAAGCTGCAAGTGTGCTGGGTGAAACGGCTGACATCGAAATAACAGAAGCACATCACAGATTTAAACAAGATGCGCCTTCTGGTACAGCCATGGCCATTGGTGAAGCCATTGCTGACGAATTGGGCCGTGATTTAAAAACCTGCGCTGTATACGGCAGAGAAGGAAAAGAGCCTGAACGCGACCAAGGCACTATTGGCTTCGCAACAATTCGAGCCGGAGACATTGTCGGTGAACACACAGCCTTATTTGCAGATATTGGTGAGCGCCTGGAGATTACGCACAAGGCATCAAGTCGACTTACTTTTGCGAAAGGCGCAGTGCATGCAGCGAAGTGGTTGTATGGAAAAGAACCTGGTCTATACTCCATGGTTGATGTACTTGATTTAAAGCTATAGGCGTTTTTATGCCAGCATGCTGTAGCTAAATTAGCAGGCGAGCTTGAGGGCGTTATCAAAGTGTTAAACTAAAGTTGCACTTTAAATGAGCAATAAGCCGTACTTTCGGTGGTTCTGCGCAAAAATCGTGGTATAAGCGGTATTTTAGTAAATTATTACAAATAAATTTGCCATTTTCGGTCAGTGATGTATACTCGCCGGAATTTGCCAGAATTTCGTATTCTGAGGCCGCCAAAATGGCTGAAGAGTGCGGTTTTATTAGCTGCAAAGATCGTAAAACGGGATGTATTGTTATCAATAACTCCCGTTTTTTGTGGGGTTTGTGCAGAAAACTGCACAAACACATAGTTATCCTTAATCTGGAGGTTGACTTGGCTAATTCTGCCCTTTTGGTGTTAGAGGATGGTTCTGTTTTTAAAGGTACGGCGATAGGCGCTACAGGCTCCGCCGTTGGGGAAGTCGTTTTTAATACTTCCATGACCGGCTATCAAGAAATTCTCACCGACCCATCCTACGCTGAACAACTCATCACCCTTACTTATCCACACATTGGCAACACCGGCACTAACGAAGAAGACGTCGAAGCAGATAAAATCTGGTCGAAAGGTCTAATCATCCGTGACCTACCTCTTGTTGCTAGTAACTTTCGTCAACAGCAAACTTTGTCTGAATACCTTAAAGCGAAAGGCGTTGTGGGTATTGCCGACATTGATACACGTCGCTTAACGCGTATCTTGCGAGACAAAGGTGCACAAAACGGCTGCATTATTTGCTCTGATGAATTAGACGAGTCTAGCGCACTAGCGCAAGCAAAAGCTTTCCCTGGCCTTAAAGGCATGGATTTGGCAAAAGTAGTAAGTATTACTGAGCCAAAAACATGGACAGAAGGCAGTTGGGAACTTGGTAAAGGTTATGTAACACCAAGCGAGTTCAAATATCACGTTGTTGCTTTTGACTACGGTGTTAAAAATAATATTCTTCGTATGCTAGCTGACCGCGGTTGTAAAGTTACGTTAGTACCAGCGCAAACGCCTGCTGAAGACGTACTAGCCATGAATCCTGATGGTGTATTTTTGTCAAATGGCCCGGGCGACCCAGAGCCATGTGACTACGCAGTAACCGCAATCAAAACTATCGTCGAAACCGGTACGCCTGTATTTGGTATTTGTCTTGGTCACCAGCTACTTGCTATCGCAAGTGGTGCGAAGACAGTGAAGATGAAGTTTGGTCACCACGGTGCAAACCACCCGGTTAAAGACCTTAAGCGCAATGTAGTTATGATCACTAGCCAAAACCACGGTTTTGCAGTTGATGAGTCTAGCTTGCCAGATAACCTAGAAGTAACTCACATTTCGTTGTTCGACAAGTCGCTGCAGGGTATTCACCGCACCGACAAACCTGCGTTCAGCTTCCAGGGACACCCTGAAGCCAGCCCAGGTCCTCATGAAGCGGCACCGTTATTCGACCACTTCATCGAACTTATTGAACAACACAAGCAGTAGGAATTAGCCCGCTATGCCAAAACGTACCGACATACAAAGTATTCTTATCATTGGTGCTGGCCCTATTGTTATCGGCCAGGCTTGTGAATTCGATTATTCAGGCGCGCAAGCGTGTAAAGCCCTTCGAGAAGAAGGCTACCGTGTTATTTTGGTTAACTCTAACCCTGCAACCATTATGACCGACCCAGAAATGGCAGATGCGACTTATATCGAGCCTATTCACTGGGAAGTAGTTCGCAAGATCATTGAAAAAGAACGTCCAGATGCCATCTTACCTACAATGGGTGGACAAACTGCGCTTAACTGTGCGCTAGAGCTAGACAAGCACGGCGTACTTGAAGAATTCGGTTGTGAGCTCATCGGTGCAACGGCAGATGCAATCGATAAAGCAGAAAACCGCGAGCGCTTTGACAAAGCAATGAAAAACATCGGCCTTGAATGTCCACGTGCGGAAATCGCGCACAGCATGGATGAAGCGCACGATGTACTAAGCCGCATCGGCTTCCCTTGTATCATTCGTCCGTCTTTCACCATGGGTGGAACCGGCGGCGGTATCGCGTACAACATTGATGAATTTAATGAAATTTGTCACCGTGGCTTAGACCTTTCTCCTACCAACGAGCTGCTTATCGATGAATCGTTGCTAGGTTGGAAAGAGTACGAAATGGAAGTAGTACGCGATAAAGCAGATAACTGCATTATTGTATGTACTATCGAAAACTTCGACCCTATGGGCGTGCATACCGGCGACTCAATCACAGTTGCTCCAGCACAAACCCTGACTGACAAAGAATTCCAGCTAATGCGTAATGCAGCGATGGCTGTACTGCGCGAAATTGGCGTTGAAACCGGTGGTTCAAACGTACAGTTCGGTGTAGATCCGAAAACTGGTCGTGTAGTAATCATCGAAATGAATCCTCGCGTATCGCGTTCATCAGCGCTTGCTTCGAAAGCAACAGGTTTCCCAATTGCGAAAGTAGCAGCGAAACTTGCGGTAGGTTATACGCTAGATGAATTAGCAAACGACATTACAGGTGGCCTAACGCCAGCATCTTTCGAGCCGTCTATCGACTACGTAGTGACTAAGATCCCACGCTTTAACTTTGAGAAGTTTGCCGGTGCTAACGACCGACTGACTACTCAAATGAAGTCGGTAGGTGAAGTGATGGCCATTGGCCGTAACCAGCAAGAATCACTGCAAAAAGCCCTTCGCGGTCTTGAAGTAGGTGCGACAGGCCTTAACCCAATGGTTGACCTTGAAGACCCTGAATCACGCAATAAAGTGGTTTATGAACTTCGTCAGCCTGGTGCAGAGCGCATTTGGTACATCGGTGATGCATTCCGTATGGGCATGACGGTTGAAGAGGTATTTAACCTTACCAATATCGACCGCTGGTACCTTGTACAGCTTGAAGATCTTATTCTTCTTGAAGCTAAAGTAGCAGAGCTTGGTTTACCGGGTATTGATGCCGACTTTATGCGCGCACTTAAGCGTAAAGGCTTCTCTGATGCGCGTCTTGCTGAGCTAACCAAAGTGGCAGAAAGCGATATTCGTGAAACCCGTCGTGACTTTGGTATTTCTCCTGTCTACAAGCGTGTAGATACTTGTGCAGCAGAATTCTCTACCAGTACAGCTTACATGTACTCAACGTATGACGAAGAGTGTGAAGCAGCGCCAACTGACAAAGACAAGATCATGGTTTTGGGCGGCGGTCCAAACCGAATTGGTCAAGGTATTGAGTTCGACTACTGCTGTGTTCACGCGGCGCTTTCAATGCGTGAAGACGGTTACGAGACCATTATGGTTAACTGTAACCCTGAGACAGTATCTACCGACTACGACACATCAGACCGTCTGTACTTCGAGCCAGTAACGCTGGAAGATGTACTTGAAATCGTTGCTAAAGAGCAGCCGAAAGGCGTTATCGTGCAATATGGTGGTCAAACGCCACTTAAACTTGCTCGTGCACTAGAGGCGGCGGGTGTACCGGTTATCGGTACCTCACCAGAAGCGATTGACCGTGCTGAAGACCGTGAGCGCTTCCAGCAAATGGTGAACAAGCTTAACCTCAAGCAGCCTGCGAATGCCACGGTAACTAACGTTGAGCAAGCGCTAACTATGGCTGAAGAGATTGGCTTCCCGCTAGTGGTTCGTCCAAGCTACGTGCTAGGTGGTCGTGCGATGGAAATCGTGTATGACCTCAAAGATCTTAAGCGTTACCTTAATGAAGCGGTTAAAGTGTCTAACGACGCGCCAGTATTGCTAGACCGTTTCTTGGATGATGCTATTGAAGTTGATATCGATGCTATTTGCGACGGCAAAGACGTAGTGATTGGCGGCATCATGGAACACATTGAACAAGCGGGTGTTCACTCTGGTGACTCTGCGTGTTCATTACCTCCACACTCGCTTTCAAAAGAGATTCAAGATGTCATGCGCGAACAAGTTAAAGCCATGGCGCTTGAACTTGGCGTAGTCGGTCTGATGAATACACAGTTTGCGATTAAAGATGGTGAAGTATACCTAATCGAGGTTAACCCTCGTGCAGCACGTACCGTTCCATTCGTTTCTAAGGCAACGGGTGTACCTCTTGCTAAAGTTGCAGCACGTGTAATGGCTGGCGTGAGCCTAGCCGAGCAGGGCGTAACAGAAGAAGTGATTCCACCTTTCTACTCTGTGAAAGAAGTGGTGCTTCCATTTGCTAAGTTCCAAGGTGTTGACCCACTGCTAGGCCCAGAGATGCGCTCAACGGGTGAAGTAATGGGCGTTGGCGATACCTTCGAAGAAGCCTATGCTAAAGCTAACTTAGGTGCGGGTGCGCCACTACCTAAGCAAGGTAAAGCGCTTATTTCAGTACGTGATACCGACAAGCCTCGTATGATTGCTCTGGCAAAAGCGTTGGTTGAAGCGGGCTTCAGTATTGAAGCTACCCGCGGTACGGCTACCGAGCTTTATGATGCAGGCATCATGAGTACTGTGGTTAATAAGATGTCTGAAGGCCGCCCTAATATTGTTGATGCAATCAAAAATGGCGAATACGCGTATTTGATTAATACAACAGAAGGTCGTCAAGCCATCACCGACTCAGTGTACATTCGTCGTGAAGCCTTGCTAAACAAGGTAACCTACACCACGACAATGAACGCAGCGTTCGCAACTATCCGTGCTAAGTCTGCTGATGACCGCAATAAAGTGGCGTCAGTTCAAGAACTACACGCTAGACTCAAACACTAATGACATACGCTAGGATACGAGGTATCCTAGCAATATTACATTTGTGTGAACGAATAAAAAGTGCGCCTTCGCGGCGCACTTTTCTGTTTAAATTACTAGCTAAGTGAGACGGTATTCATGAGTCAGTATCCAATGACAGCGCGCGGCGCTCAAATGCTGCGTGACGAATTAAATGAGCTAAAAACCAAAACACGCCCACGTATTATCGAGTCTATTGCCGAAGCACGTGAACATGGTGACTTAAAAGAAAATGCTGAGTATCACGCGGCCCGTGAGCAGCAAAGCTTCTGTGAAGGCCGCATTCAAGATATTGAAGGCAAGCTATCAAATGCACAGATTATCGACGTTACCAAAATGGAAAATACGGGTAAGGTTATTTTCGGTACTACCGTAACCATTCTAAACGTCGATACCGATGAAGAAACCACCTACCGTATTGTTGGTGATGACGAAGCTGATATTAAGAACAACTTGATTTCGGTTAATTCACCTATCGCTCGTGGTCTAATAGGCAAAGAGCTTGATGACATGGTAACGATTCAAACGCCAGCCGGCGCAGTTGAAGTTGAAATCATCGAAGTCGAGTACATTTAATATCGAGGGGCTAGCGGTGCAATACCGCTGGCTCTTATTGAATCTAAACATTCCTCTCAGTTGATCCTATATAACTAACTTTTACGCCTTTGATTTTCACCTTGTTTTGTATTTTTTAGTTTTGGTAATAGTGGTCCTAAATTAGACTAATTTATTAGAACAAAAAGCCTCAATTTCCTCGTTACTGCCTATACTTCAAAAGTGTTTTGAGTTTTATTAGCAGAATTCTTCGACAATTCACGCTTCGCTAAAGCAATTTCCAAGTATTAGGTTCGGTATTTAAGTGCACGGAATGGAGGCCAAAACCTTGACTATTTTTAGTAGACTATCCGTTGTACAACTTACGTTGATTGGAACAGGGACACTTTTTCTTTCCATTGCATTTTTAGCATATAAAGACATCAGTCAACTCGTAAAGGATATGTCATCGGCTGAACAAGATAAGCGTTTGGTGACGTTAGTCAGCGCAGTAGAAAGAGTCGCCCATCACCATGCGGTTGAGCGTGGGCTAACAGCCGGATATTTAGGAAATCCAAATTCAGATTCTAAGCAAAAGATTGTTAATCAGCGCGAAAATGCAGATCAAGCCTTTCAAAGCCTTAAATCAATTCACAACGAAAACTGGTCTGAAGATCTTGGTATAGACGTTATATTACAGCCCCTTTTTAAAGTGGAGGCAAACAAAGGGGAAATAAGGAGAGCAGTCGATTCGTTAAATGGTGCTGAAGCGTTTGGTTACTATAGTGAATTAAACAAGCGCGCTCTCAATGCGGCTAATGCGTTTACTATTTTGCTTAGTGATCAAAAAGCTAAGCAGCATTTGCTGCAGGGGCTAAATCTTGCTCGCTTGAAAGAAAGGCTTGGACAGCGCAGGGGGAAAATAAACGCAGTGTTAGCAAAGCAAAGTATTAACCCCAACACAAAAGCTGAAATTAACAGTTATACCGACGATATCAGTTACCTAGCGGAGAAGCTGACACTCGGATTAACCGGTGAGTTCAAATCCGAATTTGCTAGTTCAATATCTTCGTCTACATCAACGCAGGTTGAATCAATTGCTGCCAATGTTGTAGCAAGTGATGTAAATTTCGCTTCCTTGCCAAACAATAACGAATGGTTTGCGTTGGCAACGGCTCAGATTGGCCAAATTGCAAAGATCCTTAGCGGCGTTGTAGAAACAGCAAAACAAGATTCTAATAGTAATGTCGCTGCCGCAACGTCATCGCTAACCGCGATTGCTGTTATTATTGTTGTAGTGACATTATTCATCGCACTTATCTATCGCGTGTTGATAGGTATTATCACCCAGCAACTCAGCGTCTTGGTTTCAAACCTCGACAAAATCGCTCAAAAAGGCGACCTCACTATCGATGTATCAATGAGTACAAGCAATGAGTTGGGGGAAATTTCACGTTCAGTTAATACTACTATTCTAGCGCTACGTGACCTTATCAGAGGGCTAGGGCAATCAATTGGTACTAGCACAAGACTTTCTGGAAAATTAGAGGCGGCATGTGCAGAAATGTTGAGTGATGCCGGAAATACACAGCAACTCACTGCGAACATCGCTTCCGCGATAGAAGAAGTCGCCGTAACAAGTCGTGAAATCGCCAATTCTTCCTTAGATACGTTAAACGCAAGTAAGAGGCTAGATGAGCTAGCCGATCAATCGCTAGCAGCTAACGACAATATCCGAAATAGTATGACAGTGTTGTCAGAGGATATTCGTGGGGTTCAAACCAACGCGGCACAGATGGAGCTAAAAGTAACGGAAATAAGCACTATTCTAGAGACTATTAACACGCTTTCTGATCAGACTAACCTGTTGGCATTGAACGCTGCCATTGAGGCTGCGAGAGCGGGTGATCACGGAAGAGGGTTTGCTGTAGTAGCTGACGAAGTAAGAAAATTAGCACAAAGCAGCCGGGAGTCGTCGGACAAAATTTCCACACTACTTGTTAGTTTAAAAGAGGCAAGCGTTATCGTTGTCAATGACATCAATAAGAATGTCAGTTCAATCTCTACGTCTATGGACACCACGTTAGAAGGGCGGTCCACCGCTGAGAAAGTAAAAGAAGCTGCAAGTGAGCTAGAAAACATGGCGAACAACATGTCCTCTGCTGCTGAACAGCAATCTGTCACCACCGAAGAGGTGGCTAAAGATGTTGTTTCTGTAGAAGAAGCTGCCCGACATGAGCTCTATATTGCTGAGCAGTTGTCAGAACTCTCAAATGAAATGCAGCAAAATAATGACTTACTACAGCGAACCATTGATGGGTTTAAAGCAGATTAAGTCGTCACGCCTATTCTGAACTTGCAAAGGACTGTTTTCTATTGAGTGAGAGACGATACAAATTTATTGCTCAATCTACTTACACTAAGTATGATTTTTCCTTTTGTTTTCGAAAGGATGCATCATGGCTTATGATTTTGGTTCTCAGACGCTAGGGATAAAGAACCCATTTAAGACAGAAGGAGCGCTTAGAACACTGGGTGGTGTCTTAACGCTATTGTTAGCGGTTTACGTTGTTTTCACAGTACCGGCAATATTTGAAGCCAACAAGGTGAAAGGCTATACCTTGCTAGCGGTTGGTTTTGTTTTAGTAGTATCGGGAATACGCCATACGGCGGTTGGTATCCTTCAACTTATGCGCTTTTTTGTAGGTAGAACGGTTCCCACTTCACTGGCCTACAACTTCTCAAAATCTGAACAAGATGCTGCTCAGGCAGAGCAAAAATCCCTGCTTTACTCAAAAGAATCACTGCACTCTATGCTTATGGGAAGACGAAATACTACCTTTGAGGAGCCAAAAGGCTGGCTCGCTCG
Organism: Alteromonas sp. KUL17; assembly: GCF_006538305.1. Taxonomy (NCBI): domain Bacteria; kingdom Pseudomonadati; phylum Pseudomonadota; class Gammaproteobacteria; order Alteromonadales; family Alteromonadaceae; genus Alteromonas; species Alteromonas sp. KUL17. Next base: position 25,669 of record NZ_BJKJ01000018.1, on the reverse strand, counting down.
GCTAGTTCACAGCGTTTTTCCCAAGCTTGTTTTCTTACCTTACCCGCTACGCCATCTTGCCCAAGAAATTTTAGCCATGGGGGCGACACTTATCGTGGGCTTAGTTACCTACGCCATCGTCTATTTTTTAGTAAGTAATGGCTTTGCAGGTGAAGTCGCAAAAATTGTCGTTATGCCTGTTCTTTCTTTGGTATTGCTTATCTATTTTGTTGCCAACTGGACCTCTACGGCAAAGGGCATCCATAACGAAGGAAACTCGCAACTTGCTAAAGCGGGAGGGTTGTCAATTGGTGTAATCATTGGATTAGCACTTGTCGTTCCTCTTGGTGCGGGTGTGTTTCTCGATGGTGTGGTGGGAAGTAATATCAATGAACTTAAAACCTGGTCTGAAGAACACGCTTTTTTTAGCGCTTGGCTGAACTTTGTATACCTCTTCATCAGTATCGGCGTGGTGATAGGTCTTGTATTTCCATTACTTAAAAAGCGCATGGATTTAGTGACACCACAAACTGACGTCAGCGAATTTCGAGCAAACATGCAAGAGTCTGTTCATCCCAATGAGATTTTTATCAATATAGAAAACATCGTGCTTGCCAACCGTCGTTACAAGGAAGTCCCAAACAGAATATACGCAGACTTTGTTCCTAAGCTTAAAGAGCAGGCTGAAGGGAAGGGTAGTTTCGAAGGGGAATTACTGATAGAAACTCAGCCAACCCTCAGTGAGGGATTGGCATTACCCAGAGGGGCTAAAGTAGCGCTGAGCGCCATTGCGCAAGTTGCCGTCGTTGTTGCCGCGGTATTGTTTTACTCATCTGGCGTACAGCTCGCTGAGCTACTACATCTGGTTATCAATATCGGTGTAGATAACAGCGCACTGTTGAACAATGCTTTTTCTATGGTCAATAATTTGCTCATGCTGATATTCGCTTGGCTTACTTTCAGAGCGGCAGGAAGTATTTTAAATAACGCGTCTCACATGTTTTGGGGCGAGCTGAACTTTAACTCTTTGCTGATGTACATGAAAACCGAAGGCACGTATACCGAGTCTAGAGTTTCAACAGGTATGGCAATTCACGATTCTACACGGTCTGAAAATGTCGTAGTTAGAAGCAGTATCACACCGTGGATCATTACTAGCCGAATTAACACTTCTATATTCGCCACTAGCGGTATGAACAATCTGGAAGCCCCGCGCTTTGTAATGGGAATGAACAAAAACGACGGAGAATTGAAGGAAATCGTCGACGAAATTAAAGCATTCTTACGCGGTAGAGAGACCATCGCTTCAATCACTAATGAATCAGACTTAGCCAATGCAAGTACCATTCATCAAGTTAATCAACAAACCCGAGCGTTTAATAAAAAACCTGACGATCGCCTAACACTTAAAGAGACGGAAGAAAGTGCAGGTTTTCTTCGAAACGAAAAAGACAGTGAGTGAGGAGTGAGGCATGGCTGATATTAAAACACTAGATACAAAAGTTGTGTACGAAAACAAATGGCTTCGCGTAAGAGAAGACAAAATACAACGCAGCAGTGGAAACGAAGGCATTTACGGCGTGGTGGAAAAGCCTGACTTCGCTATTATTTTGCCGATAGAAGGCGATACGGTTTACATGGTTGAGCAATATCGCTATACCATAAAAGAGCGCCAGCTTGAGTTGCCTCAAGGTGCATGGGAAAGTAACCCTGATGTCGACCCTGTTGAATTGGCGAAAGGTGAACTTAAAGAAGAGACTGGCTTAACTGCAGATTCAATGGAATATGTGGGTTTTCAATATTTAGCATACGGTTTTTGTAATCAGGGTTATCACATTTATGTAGCTAAAGGCCTCACCCAAGGCACACAAAAACTCGATGTTGAGGAAGAAGACTTGCGCGTTGTTTCACTCTCCTTAAATGAGTTAAAGGAGAAAATAAAACGTGGAGAAATCAAGGACGCAAGCACCTGTAACGCAGTGGGGTTAGCCATGCTTAAGGGGATTATCTAAACACCCTGTTACAATTTGCTGACTGTTTTTTCTTTCTGAGAAGCTAGGGTTTACAGTTTATAACTAAAAACCATTTATAAAGAGATATTTATGGCGTTCAAAGGAAGTTTTTCCATTACTCAATGGGACGAAGACACACTTAGTGAAAGATCAGAGGGAATTAAGGTATCTCACGCTAGTATTAAGCAGGTGTATTCTGGTGAAATGAGTGGCGAATCTAATGTCGAGTTTTTGATGTCTTATCAATCTCAGATGTCTGCCAAATTTACCGGGTTTGAAACCTTCGTTGGCGTAGTAAACGGTATGCGCGGCACGGTTACTTTTCAGCATGCCGGTAAGTTTGAGAATGGAGTTGCAAGCAGCGAATTTATATCAATTGAAGGGTCTGCTACAGGTGAACTGACGGGAAAAAACCTTCGAGGTAACTTTAAGTCTGGTGAATCGGGTAAAGCTGATTACGCCATTGAAATCGACAACGCGTGAGTAACGGGTAAGCGGCAACGAAAAGCGATTTTTTTAAGCCCAAAAAAACGGCGCCGAAAGGCGCCGCTAAAAGTTGGGAAACAAACCAAGAAACTAACTATTAATTTTCAATTAAACGAGAACCAATCTCTATTTGACGAGGCTTCTTGGCTTCAGGAATGACTCGCTCCATATCGATGTGTAACAGACCGTTTTCCATATCTGCAGCTAGCACTTTTACATGGTCGCCAAGTTGGAATTTACGCTCAAAGTTACGCTCTGAAATGCCCTTGTGTAAGAACTTACGCTCTTTGCTTTCTTTATCGTCCGCTTCCGTTTTCTTCGTGCCCGTAATCGTCAACGTGTTTTCTTCAACCTGAATAGAAACGTCGTCTTTACTAAAGCCGGCAATAGCCATGGTTACACGATACTTGTCATCGCCAAGTAACTCTATGTTATACGGCGGGTAGGTACTTTGCTTCTCAGCACGAGATGCTGCATCAATTAATGACGCTAGGTGATCAGAACCAATGAATGAACGGTAAAGTGGAGATAGATCGATAGTACGCATAGTCATATCCTCAAAATTAAGCAATATGTTAAAAGTTTAAATGCCCCGACTCTGCGGCGGCGGTTTTGTCGACCTGACCTTTCAGCGCCGACAAAACATATATAGGAATGGCCCAAATACTTTTCAAGAAAGAAAATGCATATTTTTTCCAAAAAACTTGGATTTAATTTTAAGTGTATGTATTTATTGGTTTTATTTGTTTCTTTTTTTACGGCATGAAATGAATCGCGTGCTTTTCAATAAATATTGAGAAAAAACCTCACATACAATAAGTGTATGCGATGTTTTTATAAAACATTTAGCAATTGTTTAACCAATCCGGTTGTTTATAAATGCTACAATTTGGTTAAGCAAAATGTCTTACCACTTTTATTTGTAAATTTAAAAAATGAAGAAAGAAGTTATAGTTTTAAATTGCGGCAGTTCGTCCGTAAAGTTCGCGATAATTGACGCTGACACTGGAGAGGCTGGACTGTCTGGTATTGCTGAAGCACTAGGTAATAGTGATGCTAGTTTGTCTTACAAGTTAAACGGCAAAAAAGAAAAACGCGCACTACCTGAAAAAGCTGGCCATACCGAAGCGTTAAGCGCAATTTCAGAAGTTATCGCTAGTACGGGCGTTAAGCCTATCGCAATAGGGCATCGTGTTGTTCATGGTGGTGAAAAGTTTAAGCAGGCTGCACTTGTCGATGATAGCGTACTAAAAGCAATTGAAGATTATGCAAGCATGGCTCCGCTTCATAATATGGCGAACCTAAAGGGGATCGTCACGGCGCAAGAGGCTTACCCTGACCTGCCTCACGTAGTCGTATTTGATACTTCTTTCTTTCAAACCTTACCCCAAAAAGCCTTCATTTATGCTTTACCCATGTCGCTTTATCGCGAGCACGGCATAAGACGCTACGGATTCCATGGAACCAGTCACAAGTTCATACTTGATAGCATGGCAAAAATTCTTGAGAAGCCGGTTTCAGATACCAGCATTATCAGTGCCCACCTAGGCAATGGCTGCAGTGTGTCGGCTATAGAAAAAGGTGTGGCAGTAGACACAAGCCTTGGCTTTATTCCTCTTGAAGGCTTAGTTATGGGCACTCGCTGTGGCGACTTAGATCCGAGTCTACCGGGAACGTTGCAGAAGAAGCTTGGCAAAACCGCAGATGAGATAAGTGATTTACTTAACAAACAGTCTGGATTACTTGGTATCTCAGAGCTGAGTAACGACTGTCGAACCCTTGAAGATGCGGCGCTTGAAGGTCACGAAGGTGCATTATTGGCCATTGAAATTTTTTGCTATCGCTTAGCTAAATACATCGCGGGTTATATGGTAGCCGTGCCCACGTTAGACGCTATTGTATTTACAGGCGGAATAGGGGAGAACTCATCGCTTATTCGTGAGACAACTATGGGGTATTTCGCCCACTTTGGAATTAGCTTAGATGAGCAAAGGAATACCGACGCGCGATTTGGTCAAGGTGGAAAGATTACCGCTGATACCGCATCAACGGCAGTTTATGTTGTGCCTACAAATGAAGAATGGGTGATAGCCGCAGAAGCTGCAACCTTCGCGTAAATTATATAAGCAACGCCAACGCGTTAGCAAAAGCAGGAGTAACTATGTCTCGCAGAATTATGTTGATCCCCGTAGGCACAAGTGTTGGCCTAACTACGGTCAGCATGGGCCTTGTTCGTGCTATTGAGGAACAAGGCATAAAGCTCAATTTCTTTAAGCCCGTTGCACAGCCACGTAAAGGCGATAACGGCGAAGAGCGCTCTACAGCAATTATTGCGCACCATGCCAGTGTGTCGCCCATCACGCCTTTCGAGCTTGAATACGTAGAGCGAATGATCAGTAACGACAGCACCGATGAGCTCTTAGAGGAGATCATCGAGCGGTTTGAAGAAAGCAGTGTTCAAGAGGCTGTTACTGTTATTGAAGGACTGGTGACAACTCGCCATCATCCTTATGCAGAGCGCCTGAATTTAGAAATTAGTCGGGCACTTGATGCCGACATCGTTTTCGTGGCTGTGCCGGGAAATGAGTCGACCACAGATATCAATCATCGCCTCGAAATTGTTGTAGACACCTATGGCGGTCACAAAAGTCAAAAAGTAGTGGGCTGTATCTTCAACAAGGTTAACGCGCCTTTTGATGAACATGGTCGCTTACGCGCTGATATTGGCGCAATAGAAGCCCCTGAGCACGACGAAGAGCGAACCCAAGCGTTACGTGATTTGCCTATTTTCAAAAAGGGCTTGAGTCTACTTGGCACAATTGACTGGAGCGCTGATTTAGTATCTCCTCGCGCCACCGACGTAGCGAAGCATCTTAACGCTAGCTTGTTAAACGAAGGCGAGCTGGCTGAGCGGCGTTTAAGTAGTGTCACGTTTTGCGCGCGAGAAATTCACAACATGACGCACACCCTAAAGCCGGGGGCGCTACTTGTAATGTCGGGTGATCGCGGCGATGTTTTTGTTTCGTGCTGTTTAGCTGCATTAAACGGCACAAAGCTAGGCGCGCTCTTGCTTACCGGCGGCTACCAGCCCGATGAAAATATTATGGCGTTGTGCAGCCAGGCCATGGAAACAGGTCTGCCTGTCATGCTTGTAAATTCTAATACATGGCAAACCGCCCAAGCACTTCACGCTTTTAATCAGGAAGTACCTGTAGATGACAGTAAACGCATTGAAAAGGTGATGGTTCACACTGCGGAAAGTTTAGACGCAAGTTGGGTAAATTCACTTACCCAAAAAGTGTCGCGCCAGAAAAAACTCTCTCCATCAGCGTTTCGTTTTTACCTAACAAACCGTGCAAGGCAGGTAAATAAACGCATTGTGCTTCCTGAAGGAAACGAGCCAAGAACCGTGGTGGCGGCCTCTATTTGTGCCAAACGGGGTCTTGCTCGTCCTGTATTGCTAGGCGATGAAACTGAGATTAGACGGGTAGCAGAACAGCAAGGTGTTGTACTGAGCGAAGGCGTTGAGATTCTCTCGCCGTCGGCCATTAAAAAAGACTATGTTGAGAGCTTAGTGGCGCTACGCGGCCATAAAGGTGTGACGGAAGTGGTTGCCCAAGAGTTGTTAGAAGATAACGTAACTCTGGGCACGATGATGCTTCAGCAAGATGACGTGGATGGATTAGTGTCAGGTGCAGTAAATACAACTGCGAACACTATTCGCCCAGCGCTCCAGTTGATAAAGACCGCTGAAAACGCGTCGTTGGTGTCGTCAGTATTTTTTATGCTGTTGCCTGACCAAGTTTTGGTTTACGGCGACTGTGCAATTAACCCAGATCCCAACGCTCAACAGCTCGCTGATATTGCTATTCAATCTGCGGAATCTGCACAAATGTTTGGCATTGAACCGCGGGTTGCGATGATTAGCTACAGCACTGGTTCGTCAGGTGCAGGAAGCGATGTAGAAAAGGTGAGAGAAGCGACCAAAATTGCGCAAAGCCTTCGCCCTGATTTACTTATTGATGGTCCACTTCAATACGATGCAGCGGCTATCGAAAGTGTGGGCAAGAGCAAGGCACCAAATAGCCCTGTTGCTGGTAAGGCAAACGTGTTTGTTTTTCCTGACCTCAATACCGGAAATACCACTTACAAAGCGGTACAGCGTAGCTTCGATCTAGTGTGTATTGGCCCAATGCTCCAAGGCATGCGAAAGCCCGTTAACGATTTAAGTCGCGGTGCATTGGTTGACGATATTGTATTTACCATAGCACTTACTGCTATTCAGGCGGCAGGTAACGCTTAACAGGGTAGACTACCTATCTGTTGTAAGGTAGTTGCTGCTAACAAAAACGGCGCTACTTCAAATGAAGTTAGCGCCGTTTTTTATTTTTTAGTCTGATGCAGTGTGATGTATTGCTAAGCTATTAACCTTGCGTAGCGACTATCCTCTGCTCTGTGCAGCAAGCTGCAATCTATGAACTACAAACTAAAATTTTTCCTTTAGCGGCCATTCATCACATCGCGTACTGCTTCACAATTTGTCCATCTTTCATAACAAAGCCCACTTTTTCCATAAGGCTCATATCATCTAGTGGGTTGCCGGGCACTGCGACGATATCTGCCAGCTTACCTTTTTCCAAACTTCCAAGGGTAGCTTCTTGTTTCAGTAAGCGGGCAGGGTTAATAGTAGCAGCTTGAATAGCCTGAATGGGGGTCATACCGAACTTCACCATCCGGGCAAACTGCTTAGGATTATCACCGTGAGGGTAAACCCCGGCATCGGAACCAAATACCATATTTACACCAGCTTTAACTGCCTTCTCAAAGTTTTCGCGCTGAGTTTTACCAACAATACGCTCTTTATTCAGGCTTTCTTCTAGAATACCGGCTTTCTCTCCTTCACCCAGAATATATTCAGTTACGTAAATATCCATAGAGAAGTAAGTACCGTTCTTTTTCGCTAAATCTATCGCTTCGTCATCAAGCAAACTTACGTGTTCTACTGAATCTACACCCGCTTTAATGGCTGCTTTAATGCCATTAGTGCCATGAGCATGAGTCGCTACTGTCAAACCACGTAAATGGGCCTCATCAATGAGGGCTTTCATTTCTTCGAATGTGTACTGCTGTGCACCTACTTTTGTGCCTTTAGACAAAACGCCACCTGTAGCGCAGAATTTGATCACGGTAGCGCCGTACTTAATATTTCGACGTACTTTTTTGCGTACTTCCCACGGGCCATCGGCTACACCTTCGCTATAATTGTCATACTCATAGGGCAAAAGATTGCTGTCACAATGGCCGCCAGTTACGCCTAGGCTTGGCCCAGCTACAAACATGCGCGGTCCCACTACGTCGCCCGCGTTGATGGCATCTCTTAACGCAACATCAGCAAAACCAGGTGCACCTACATTACGCACAGTGGTAAAACCTGCATCTAACGTTGCTTTAGCGTGTTTAACGCCAGTAATAGCCGCGCGGGGCAGTGATACTTCTAAACGCTTGTACCCGTGTCGAGTTGCATCACTGGTTAAGTGTACGTGCATATCCATTAACCCAGGCATTAGCGTGGCATTGCCTAAATCAATACGTGTTGCTTCGTTTGGAACTGTCAGGTCTTTAAGACGACCAGATGCAGTAATTATATTGTCCGTTACAATAACAGCCGCCTGTTTGACGACTTTCCCGTTAGCAACGTCAATCATGCGATCTGCAGTAATTACCGTTGTCTCTGCGAAAACAGCAGTAGAGCAAACAATGGCAGTGATAGAAAAGGTGAGTAGTTTTTTTGAAAAAAGAGAAACCCAGTTCACAAGTATTTCCTTAATTAGCACACATTGAACTTTGCAAAAAAACAAGCTCAACATGTCCTACATCGAGTTAGTATTATTATTGAATGACTATTGTGTCGGTACCTTTAACTTGTACAGATCATCTCTGTCTTCGTCTAAGAAGTAACGCACTAACAAATAGCAAAATAACTATAAACCAAACACCTAGCTCTTGAAGATGGTAATACGGTGTAAACCCTCTGGTTGCGACAACTGGCGCCGAAATATTACCTGCCATGAATTGAGGTAGCCGAGCAGTTATTTCGCCTCTGTGGTCTATAAAAGCCGTAATGCCATTATTTGTCGCTCTAACGACAGGGCGGCCTAACTCAAGGGCGCGCATTTGCGCTATCTGCAAATGCTGAGCAGGCCCATGTGAGTGACCAAACCACGCATCATTACTCACGGTTATGATCATGTCGGTATTTTCAAATACATTTGCCATCACTTGATGAGGAAACGCAATTTCAAAACAGATAGCGGGGGCTAGGTGAATGCCGTTAGCTTCAAGGTTTGCCTGTTGATAGTCACCTCGAGAGAATGATGACATAGGTAAATCGAATAGGGGAGCGAGCGGGCGAAGCCAGTCTTCAAAAGGTACGAATTCGCCTACGGGCAATAGATGATGTTTCGAAAATCGGTTGTTGTGGAAATATTGATAGTCGGGATAAGCGGCATCTGGCGTACGTTTACCTAGCACAATTAGGTTGTTCCACGCTTCATCAGTTTCCCAGTTGTAATTAACAATACCCGTAATAAGTGCCGTGTTCTCTTGAAAGGCTCTTTCGTTAACTTTAGCAAGATAAGGTTGGGCTAATGGTTCTAACTTAGGGACCGCGGCTTCAGGCCAAATGATGAGGTCGTTATCCCATAAGCTTTCAGTTAATTTCCAGTAGGTGTCCATGGTTGGACCATCTTGCTCTGGCACCCATCGCAGACTTTGCGCGATGTTGCCTTGAGCCATGCCTACTGAGTAGGTTTTTTGGGGGGCAACCCAAGTATGTTGTTTAAGAAGGTAGCCACTGGTAAATAAGCACAGTGCCACTAGCACTGCGTTGGCGAAAGTTCGCTTATTGTGTATCAACGCAAATAGCGTAGCGCTGATAACGATAAGCGCGCTTATTCCCGTTTCTCCGATGATTGGCGCAAAGCCTGAAAGAGGGCTCTCTAGTTGACTATACCCTAAAGATAACCATGGAAAGCCGGTTAGCATCCAGCTTCGTAACCACTCAGCCGCAACCCAGAAAAGAGGTAACGCCATTGGCCACAAGTGAGGAGAGAAGAACTTGGCGGTTAACTTGGTGGCAAGCGCAGGATAAAGCGATAAGTAGCCACATAGCAACGCCATAATGCCAATAGATGCCGCAATGGGAAGCCCGCCAAAGTCGGCAATACTCACATGAACCCAACTTATACCCGCTCCAAACCATCCCGCACCGAACAGCCATCCGGCTAAAAATGGGCGATGTTTGAGCTTTATCACCTGACGTATAGCAAGTGCAAGCGCAGGAATAGTTAAAAGCCACATGTTAAAGGGAGCAAAAGCAAGGGTTAAGCTTGCACCACTTAGTAAAAGAAGAAGGTGGGGAGTAAACCGTTTCAGCATAGGAGTCATCTGATCGTGGTTAATAGAGTTGTTACGTCAACATAGGGTGAGCACGCATAAAATCATGCTGCCCTATGCTGAAACAGGCGTAGTTTGCGTTACTTCACTATTCGAGAGAAGGCACTGAAACCTTAAGTTGGATAAGTCGGCGCTTATCAGAGTTAGTCACTTTAAATTGAATGTCGCCAATGGTGATTTCGTCATTGGTTTCAGGCATATGACCAAACGCTTTCAGCACAATACCGCCAATAGTGTCGGCTTCTTCTTCGCTAAACTTGGTTTCAAAAAACTCGTTAAAATCGTCAACCGGCGTTAAGGCTTTAACAGAGTATGTTGATTTATTTAACGGGCGAATATCATCGGTACCATCTTCTTCCGTATCGTATTCGTCTTCAATTTCACCCACGATAATTTCAAGGATATCTTCAATCGTGACTAGACCAGACACACCGCCATATTCGTCTACAACAATGGCCATGTGGTAGCGTTGCTGACGGAACTCTTTAAGCAGAACGTCCACGCGTTTGCTTTCTGGGACAATAACCGCAGGGCGCAGAATATCGCGAAGGTTGAATTCTTTTTCCGCGTTAAATGCAAAAGCTAAAAGATCTTTTGCTAACAGAATACCTTCGATGTGGTCTTTATCTTCGCTGATAACGGGAAAACGGGAGTGAGCAGATTCAAGCATTACAGGTAAAAACTCTTCTACCTTTTGCTCTACATCGATGGTGGTCATTTGAGCGCGAGGGATCATGATATCCCTTACTCGCATTTCATTTACCCCAATAACCCCTTCAATCATTTCGCGGGTTTGTGGGTCTATGATTTCGTTCTGTTCAGCATCAGTAATAACCGATACTAACTCTTCTTTACTTCTCGGCTCGCCAGAAATTGAATTTTTTAGTTTATCTAACCAACTCTTGCCTGATGAGCCGTTGGTAGAGTGAGGATTATCGTCGCTCATAATGTCCGTTTAATTGTTAGTTCAACGCCAACGTTAAAATGGTTCTCGCTGGTCGTCAATGTTTTATTGTTATTAAGTGTTAAAGTACTTAACTAACAATGGTTTATATTGAATTGTTAATCAATAGATTCGTAAGGATTAGCAATGCCAAGGTGCGCAAGAATATCAATTTCCTTGCTTTCCATTTCCTCAGCTTCCGCATCATCAATATGGTCGTAACCCATTAAATGCAATAGCCCGTGAACAGTCATGTGCGCGTAGTGGTTGCTTACGTCTTTATGCTGTTCTTCGGCTTCTCGACTAATAACGGGGGCACAAATAACCAGGTCGCCTAAAAGGTTTATTTCTATACCTGGAGGCGCTTCAAACGGAAAAGATAAAACATTTGTGGGTTTATCTTTTCCTCGGTATTCATGGTTAAGGCTTTGACTTTCGGCTTCGTCAGTAAAGCGAATGGTCACTTCTTGCTCAGCTAACCCTTCGTAATTGAGCACGGCGTTAGCCCAAAGCTCAAGTTCCGAAGGTGAGGGAATGGCGGACAAAATGGCCTCGTCACCTTCAAACGCTTGCTGTACATCAATAATGGCACTCACGATGCGTTGTCGTCTTTCGTTTGCGTGGCATTATCGTCTTGAGAAGCCTGTTCACGTTGAAGTCGCAACGCTTCTTCTTTACGTGCTTTGCGAAGACGCTCTTGTTCAGCATCGTGCACTTCATAGGCTCTTACGATGCGCGCAACCACAGGGTGGCGGACCACGTCTTCAGCGTTAAAGAAGTTGAAAGAAATGTCATCCACTTCACTTAACACTTCAATAGCATGACGAAGACCTGATTTTGCACCGCGAGGTAAGTCTACCTGCGTGATGTCACCGGTGATCACCGCTTTTGAATTGAAGCCAATACGGGTTAAGAACATTTTCATTTGCTCTACCGTGGTGTTTTGACTTTCATCCAGGATAATAAAGGCATCGTTCAGCGTTCGACCGCGCATATAGGCCAGCGGTGCAACTTCAATGACGTTGCGTTCCATAAGCTTTTCTACTTTCTCGAAGCCCAACATTTCAAATAGGGCGTCGTAAAGCGGACGAAGGTACGGGTCAACTTTTTGTGAAAGGTCGCCGGGTAAGAAACCGAGCTTTTCACCCGCTTCTACCGCCGGGCGGGTAAGCAAGATACGGCGAATTTCTTGTCGCTCAAGCGCGTCCACAGCAGCAGCGACCGCTAGGTAGGTTTTACCCGTACCGGCAGGTCCAATACCAAAAGTAATATCGTGGTTTACAATGTTCGCCACATATTGCGCTTGGTTAGGATTACGCGGCTTAATCACACCGCGCTTGGTCTTAATATTGACTTCTTTGCCATAGCCGCCTGTTGCGTCTTTTTCAATAACGCGGGCTTCTTGAATGGCAAGATGAACTTGTTCTGCTTCTAGCTCGGGAATACGGCCCTTAATAGGCTGAGTTTCTATATAAAGAAGCTTAAGTAATTCGCTGGCACTTTTTATTTGCTGCGGTTCACCCAACACCTTGAATGCGTTATTGCGGTAGGTAATCTCTACGCCTAACCTGCGCTCAATTTGTTTAATGTTGTCATCAAAGGGGCCACATAAACTCGACAAACGTTTGCTATCTGCCGGTTCTAATTCAAATTCGTTACTAACCAATGTACTCAAGCTACTTTTTTCCTCGCTATAAAATGTATTTAGGCTGGGTTAAATTGACCCACGCCAAGCTCATCGGGCAAATCTGCCTGATGCTTTGCCATGATAGATTGGGGCGAAACGGCAACACGCAAGCCCATTTCGCTCTCTCTGCGCACAACTTCACCACGTAATGAGTTAGTGAATACGTCAGTGATGTTTACATCAACGAATTCGCCAATCATGTCTGGTGTGCCTTCGAAGTTCACTACACGGTTATTTTCAGTACGTCCCGAAAGCTCCATTGGGTTTTTCTTCGACGGACCTTCAACCAAGATTCGCTGCTCTGTGCCAACCATGTGACGAGCAATACGAAGGGCCTGTTGCGTAATACGCTGCTGTAGTAGGTGAAGACGTTGCTTCTTAGTTTCTTCACTTACGTCATCTACTGCGTCGGCAGCAGGCGTACCCGGGCGAGCACTGTAAATAAAGCTGAAGCTAAGGTCGTAATCGACTGCCTGAATCAAATCCATGGTGGCTTCAAAGTCGGCATCTGTTTCACCTGGGAAACCAATAATGAAGTCGCTCGATAAGCTAATGTTCGGGCGAATTTTCTTCAGCTTACGCATTTTAGACTTGTATTCGATTGCTGTATGGCCACGCTTCATCAAGTTCAATATACGGTCAGAGCCGCTTTGAACAGGCAAATGTAGGTGGTCTACTAACTCTGGAATAGACGCGTATGCTTCTATAATGTCATCAGTAAATTCAACCGGGTGTGAGGTGGTGTAACGAATTCTGTCGATACCGTCGATGGCCGCTACCAATTCAAGCAGCTCAGAGAAACGACAAATTGTACCGTCGTAATTTTCACCGCGATACGCGTTAACGTTTTGACCTAGAAGATTTACTTCACGCACGCCTTGACCTGCAAGCTGAGCGATTTCAAGCAACACGTCGTCAACAGGACGGCTTACTTCTTCACCGCGGGTGTAAGGCACAACACAGAATGTGCAGTATTTTGAACAGCCTTCCATGATTGAAACGAACGCCGTTGGACCTTCAGCACGTGGTTCAGGCAAACGGTCAAATTTTTCAATTTCCGGGAAGCTAACGTCAATGACTGACTTTGCGCCGCCCTGAAGCTGATTGATCATTTCAGGCAAGCGGTGCAGTGTTTGTGGACCAAATACTAAGTCTACGAAAGGCGCGCGCTGACGAATAGTATCGCCCTCTTGAGAGGCTACACAGCCGCCCACACCGATAATAAGTTCAGGTTTATCTTGCTTAAGTGTTTTCCAACGTCCCAGCTGGTGGAACACCTTTTCCTGTGCTTTTTCACGAATTGAGCATGTGTTAAGCAAAATAACATCGGCTTCTTCAGCACTTTCTGCAGCACTGTAGCCATGCGTTGAGTCTAGTAAGTCTGCCATTTTCTCCGAGTCGTACTCGTTCATTTGGCAGCCCCAGGTTTTGATATACAGCTTTTTAGTCATAACAACTATTCGATAACCTGTTAGTGTTCCTGTAAGTGAGAGCAGTTTCACCATTGTTTAGAAAAGGTGGCTGCCAGAATGTTATTTTACGTAAGGCGCTTAAATCACCACGTAAAAAACACTGATAATGTCAGTTACAGGAAGATGTTCAAAATAGCCGCATATTTTACCTGTTATGCAAGCATATTCCCAGTATCTTGAGACGATTCGTTAAGAATTGATCTAGGGCAAGCCAGTTCTACGTTTTACTTCACAGCGCTTTGTGTTTTAAGACATAATGCAAGTGCGTGTTTTAAGGAGAGTAAATGGTCGATTTTTGTATAAATGGCGGCGGTATGGTAGGTGCTGCACTTGCGTTGGGACTTGCTCAGCAGCAGTTTAAGGTAGCAGTGATAGAGCCGTATCTACCAGCACCTTTTAACGCTGAGAAGGGGCCCGACTTAAGGGTTTCAGCCATCAGCGAAGCATCGGTAACGCTGTTAAAAGCCCTTGGTGCTTGGGAGCACATAGCCGCCATGCGTGTTAAACCTTACACAGGCCTTAGCGTGTGGGACGACCCAGCCCATCGAACAGACTTTACCGCACAAAGTATCGACATGCCCCAGCTAGGCTTTTTTGTGGAAAACCGATTGTTGCAGCTGGGGTGCCACCACGCATTAAAGCAGTTTGACAATGTTGAGCTCATTACCGGACAAACGGTGCAAGATATTCAATTAACGAATACGGCTAAGGTCAGCCTTTCGAATGGCAGAACCATTGAAGCGAGCTGGCTTGTTGGCGCAGATGGTGCAAACTCTCAGGTAAGAAAGGCGGCGGGCATTGGCACCACAGGTTGGCAATATGCGCAGCAGGCGATGGGGATCACTATAAAGATGGAGAACGCCGTTGAACCTGTAACCTGGCAGCAGTTTACATCGAGTGGCCCTAAAGCCTTTTTACCTATGTTTGATAACTTCGCTTCGCTGGTTTGGTATGACTCGCCAGACGAACTCAAACGGATTAAAAGTTTAAAAGCGAGCCAACTTGAAAGTGAAATTCTTAAAACGTTTCCAGACGAATTGACCAGAAATGGCAATAGCTTTTCGGTTATTGATAAAGCGATTTTTCCGCTTACCCGTTCTCATGCCAATCACTATGTGAAAGGCTGTTGTGCGTTAGTTGGTGATGCAGCACACACTATTAATCCGCTTGCCGGACAGGGTGTTAATTTAGGTTTTAAAGATGTAGAAACCTTTCTTTCTGTGTGTGCTGAATTCAAGCCATTCGGTAGCGACAACGCATTGTCGCTAACCGATAAAGTATTTTCTCAAAGGCTTATCAGCAATTATGAAAAGCCACGAAAGCGAGATAATTTGGTGATGATGACGGCAATGGATGGGTTTTATACCTTGTTTAGCAATGACGTTGCCCCCATAAAATGGATAAGAAACCAGCTTCTTTCTGTGGCGCAGCGCATAGAGCCTGCTAAACAAGAAGTGCTCAAATATGCGATAGGGTTACGATAATGGAAGTGTTAATTTTACTGGCGGTGTTATTTGGTGCGCTAGCATTGATTATACCGCTAATAGAACGCTCTAAAATGCGAATCAGTAATGAGGATGCTGCGAAATGGGCTAAGTGGATTTGGCCCTTAATGGGGATTTTGCTTATCGCCCAGTTGTTGCGGTTACTGTTCTCTTAGCTGCTGCTTAGGTTTAAAAAGTCACAAAATCTAGCCACTTGCCGAACTCAAATCAATTCACTTTTTCAAAGGTTCAAAGGAATGACCGTACAATTTTCGCAAGGGTTCTCCAATCAATGTCCGTGGGTTAATCTAAAAGGCTATAGCCTTTATTATATTTGGCAAGGGCATCCAGCAGACGAAGGCGAAAAACACTTTTATCAGCTGAAGAGTAAACCTGACCCTGAAAAGGTTGAGGTGATGTCTGCCTGCTGGGATGGCTATGCAGGCAGTTACCAGTTAAGTGCTGAAGGAAGCCTTGTTCTCACTCGGTTTCATTACTTCCTCCCCAACGGGTTGGGGGAGTCCGATGCCTTACTTGAGGAGTTACACGGCGACTTTTACTAAGAATTTAGAACCCACTTTGAAGGCGATCAGCTATATGTACCGTTTGTTGATGGTAAAGTGACTGTTGACCAGGAACAGTGGGTTGAGGTTAAGCGAGCCTACATTAATATGAAAACGGACAAAAATGGTTTTTCCACTTGGTTTAATCGGTTCATTCCGAACCGCTTATTTAAGTAAACAAGGGCTCATCCAACTGGTTTCACGGCAATTTTCATGAAATGCACTGCGTCAGTTTTTGTAAGCCTTCATCTACATTAATGTGTTTGTTGTGGCCATTGTCCTTTCAAGTCGATAATGACTTTGTCTATCATCTTAATAGTTGTTTGATTATCGTCTTGCAGTAAGGCAAACGCTCGTAAGCCAACGAACTGATTTTGAAGCCACTCTGCGGCTGTTGACGTTGGCGTATGTTCAGGCAGCTCACCTTTTTCGATACAGGCTTCAATAATATTTCTAAAACCAGCCTTAAGGGTTTGCATGCTCTCAAGTACAGCTTTTTTGGCAATATCACCAATGAGTTCTAATTCTGCAATAGACTTAACCAACAAGCACTGGCGCATGTAGCGTTGCTCGTCGGGGCCAGTTAATGCTGTTTCAAAAAAGTGGTAAAGAGCGTCTAAAGGTGATTGAGCTTCTGTGACTTGCTTTAAACGTTTTGCACTGTTGTCTGCATAATGCTCAACAACAAGTTTGAATAAACCTTCTTTGCTTTGAAAACGCGCATAAATACTACCGGGGCGCATATCCAATGCCTGCTGAATATCACGCATGCCAGCCGCCTGAAAGCCTCGTTGCCAAAAAAGCGTAGTGGCTTTTTCTATAATCTCATCGTGGTCATATTTCATCGCTGCATACCTTATACGTGAATATTTTGAACATATGTTCAATTATCGCTTGAACGATCGTTCAAGTAAACCTATTATTATTGGCATACGAGTAGTGAGTAGCGCAAAGCGTTGCTTGCAGTTTTTGATCACATCAATAGGAGAGTGACATGAGCGATTTTACTTTACACACGAAAGAGAGTGCGCCAGAAGCAGCGAAGCCTTTACTTGATAATTCGCAAGCAGCATTTGGAATGATTCCAAATCTACATGCAGTAATGGCAGAAGCGCCGACTTTGCTTGAAGGCTATCAAGTGCTGCATAAACTAGCGCAAGAAACATCGTTCAATGCAGAAGAGTTAACGGTGGTTTGGCAGGCAGTGAATGTAGAGCACGCGTGTCATTACTGCGTTCCAGCGCATACGGGTATTGCGAAGAGTATGAAAGTGCGCGATGACCTAATTGAAGAGTTGCGAAACGATGAAACACTGTCTGACAGCAAATTGAATACGCTTAAAGAAACTGTGCTGGCTGTAACTCGCGGGCGAGGTAATGTTGAAAATGCGCAGCTTGACGCATTTTACAGCGCTGGATACAAGCATCAGCAATTGTTAGAAATCATACTTATATTGGCGCAAAAAGTGATGAGTAATTATACCAATCATTTGGCCGATACGCCTGTTGACGAACCTTTCAAAAAATTTGATTGGTCGCCTAAATAATCATTTGATAGCTCTTTTAAAACGGAAGCAAGGCTTCCGTTTTTTGTTTCTGGCTTAAACGCTTGCGAGCAATCTCGCAAAAACTGAATAGCAGTAGGCTACACAGTGTGTAGATAAAAAGCGCAAACAGCATTTTTCTATTCCTATTCAAAATACGACTATTAAGACGCCAAGGGCAGCTGCGGGCTTAATTCTTCTACGGTTTCCATTGCAACTAACTCTTCGTATCCCTTTTGCTGCAACAGTGTTTTCAAATCGTCGCAACTACTGCATCTATTTTGTTTAGCGATCGGCACTGCTTCGATGAAACACGACAGGTGAGTTATAGATTGTGTTTGTGTCATGGTCTACTTCACTTTTGATTTTACGTAAGTTCGTTGTTTCCATTTTTATTGGGATTACTTTGGCTTAGCCTGAAGTCACTAATGTGACGCTAGCATTATGCTTTTATGAAAAATAAGGGGGAAAAGTTCAAAATACCTTGAAATGTATATACATAAGATATACATTTTGTATTCGAATAATGTGGTAGTACTTGCAGATTCTCATTGAACGACATACTGCACGTATTGATATTTGCAAGGATTTAAGGTGTCTGAAAAAAACAATAAAAAGAAGAAAAAGAATAGTCAGATGATTATTCGAATTAACGACGAAGAGCGTGCTCAGTTTATCGCGTTATGCGAAGACCTAGACACTTCTGCTGCTCGTGAAGTTAGACACTTTATTCGAGAATTTATTGCCAAACACGGCGATCAATAGCGGCTTTGCTAAACGTTATGTGAGTGAAGCGAACACTACAAATAAAGATAAGGATTTACATCATGGCTAAGAAAAAAGAGTTAAAAAAAGCGATTAAAGCAACTAAGGCGAAAATTTCTAAGCAAGAAGGAAAGCTGAAAAAGCTTAAGAAGAAGCTTAAAAAAGCATAAGCGCCTATTTGGCACTCATTAGTGCAAATTTGGTATGAAAAGCGCTCTGAACGGAGCGCTTTTTCTGTTTCATGTACTCTAGTCCAAATTACCTTTTGTGAAGGAGGCACCTTCCTACCGCCTCTTACCACCAGTGCAATAGATGATTCCGTCGCTTCATCTTCAAAATTCCGCCTGTCGTCGATATTAAGGATTTATTACAACTTTAGTATTGTGCGAGCGAATCTTTTTGTGATTTACTCAGCCTTCAAGCACCGCGTGCTTTTCATCTCTAATAATAATAAGTCTGATCAGACAATCTGGCGTTTAGCAGTACCCCAACAACAGAAAGAAGATATTGTATTTCAAAGCGTTTTTGATTCACGAAATACAAAACTACACACTTCGAAAAGTAAAATTTAAAAGAATTCAGGAACAACACAATGCAACAGGCAAAATTTAACGCTTCTGCTTTCAAGCTTTCCCTCATTGCTTCTGCAATTGCAGGAATGGCTTTTTCCTCTTCGTCAGTGCTTGCACAGGAGCAAGCTTCTGTTGATGAGCAAGATGTTGAGCAAATCCAAATTGTAGGTTCACGTCGCGTTGGTCGCACCATCAATGACTCCCCTGTACCTATCGACATTATCGATGCTTCATCTATAGAAGCAACGGGGCTCACTGAAACCAACATGATCTTAAACCAGTTACTGCCTAGCTTTAACTTCCCTCAGCCATCTATTACCGATGGCACCGACCACGTACGACCAGCGCAGCTGCGTGGTTTAGCACCAGACCACACGCTGGTATTAGTTAATGGTAAGCGTCGTCATACCTCTGCGCTTCTTAATTTAAATGGTTCGGTGGGGCGTGGCTCTTCAGCGGTAGATTTAAACGCTATCCCGGCTAATGCGATTAAGCGTATTGAGGTGTTGCGTGACGGTGCTGCGGCTCAGTACGGCTCAGACGCCATTGCCGGTGTTATTAATATTGTTTTGAAAGATGCTGCCGAAGGCGGTGAAGTGTCGGCAACGTATGGTGCTAATGTTACAACAATGGACGGTGTGCCTAACCTTGAAGGTGTGAGTGTTGGTGCTGACGGTAATTTAGCATTCGCTGAAGGAAGCGACAGAGACGTAACCGATGGACAAACCTTTACCCTTCGCGGCAACGTAGGCTTCGAATGGGGAGATGACGGCTTTGTTAACGTATCAGGTGAATACCGCGACCGTGGACAGGCGAACCGTTCGGACTACGACCAGCGAGAAAACTATGCGCGAGACGCGGACGGCAACTTAGACCCTCGTGAGCTTACGGTCAACCGCTACAATCACGTTTACGGAAATGGTGAGGTAGAAGACTACGCCTTGTTCATAAACGCGGGCAAAGCCCTTACTGATAGCGTTGAGTTTTATACTACCGCAGGTTACAGCACTCGTGATTCGGTAGGCGGAGGCTTTTACCGTCGTGCTCAAGATTCACGAAACGTAGTTGAAATTTATCCAGACGGATTCCTACCTTCTATTCAAACTGACATAACCGATATGTCGCTGCTTGCTGGTATTAAGGGCTATGGCGATGTGTGGAATTACGACTTGTCCGTAACACATGGTGGTAATGAGCTTGAGTATGGTGTTATCAACACCCTAAACACGTCTTTAGGTCCAACGAGTCAAACTGAGTTTGACGCGGGTACGCTAGAATACAACACCACAATTGTGAATGCTGACGCGTCGCGTTTGGTAGATACCGGGTATTTCTACAGCGAAATGAACTTCGCTATGGGCGCAGAATATCGTCATGAGAGCTATGAAATAACTGCAGGTGAAGAAGGGTCTTACATACAAGGTACGTTTGGACCTGGCGGCGTGGTGACTGACCCGGTAGACGGCCCGTTTGGTGCTGCTGGTTCGCAAGTATTCCCAGGCTTTACACCAGAATCTGCAGGTGAAAACAGCCGTCATAACTATAGCTTCTATGTGGATGTAGAAGCTGACGTTGTAGAAAATTGGAACGTAGCAGTGGCAGGGCGCTATGAAGATTATTCTGACTTCGGCAGCACGTTTAATTGGAAAATGTCTCACCGTGTAACCCTGAGTGATGCATTTGCACTTCGAGCGTCAGTATCAACCGGCTTTAGAGCACCATCGCTACAACAGCAATTCTTCACCTCAATCGCGACGGTATTTGTTGATGGCGAGCCAACAGAGACGGGCACATTTGCGCCGTCAAGTGATGTTGCGCAAGCGCTGGGCAGCCCAGGTCTTGATGCAGAAGAATCGAATAACTACAGTGCAGGTTTTACCTACTCGCCAAGTGCCGATTTCAACCTGACAGTAGACTTTTATCGCATTGATATCGACGATCGTATCGTGCTGTCTAACAACCTATCAGGTGAGGGTATAGAAGCACTACTTGCGGGTACGGGAGCTAATCAGGCTCGATTCTTCTTAAATGCGATAGATTCGCGTACGGAAGGTGTTGATATTGTTTCTACCTATACGCTTAATACGTCAGATTATGGTGCGTTTAACTTTAACGCAGGTGCCAACTTTAACGATAACGAAGTAACAAGTGTTATCGATGCACCTGAGGTGTTGCAAAATGCAGGCTTCGACCAGGCTAACTTGTTCGATGATGTTGAACTACGTCGCTTCGAAACGGCTTCGCCTGACAGCAAACTGAATTTAGGTGTTACGTGGAATTATGACCGCTACACAACAACCTTACGCACTACTCGTTATGGTGAAGTGGAAGACCCATCGTCAGTTGAAGCACGCAATGAAATCATTCCGTCAGAGTGGATCACAGACCTAGACGTTCGCATTGCGTTAACAGAAGGACTTACCGTTTCTGTTGGTGCTAACAATTTGTTTGATGTGTACCCAGAAACAACCCGTGAACTTGTGGATGATGTAACCACGTTCTCGCGCTTATTCCCGTATTCAGGCTTTTCGCCGTACGGTTTTACAGGCCGTTTTGTTTACGGAAAAGTCTCGTATAGCTTCTAATTAGCACCGGTTCTTGAGTGCTGAAAGCCAGTTGATCAATACGCAACTGGCTTTTTTTGTACCTGTTACTTAGTCATTTTTCTCAAAGGTAACTACACAGCGATGTTCGTTTAAAAGCGCAAAGTCTTCTTTGGGAATAAAAGCGTCGTAATCACGTTGCAGCTTAACTTGTGCTTCCTTGCGAATTTTACTGCGGCGTATAGCCGTTACGAAATTGCGCATTTCATGGTGAGTAGATAACTCTAGCTCAGGGACTGAAACAGGTGTGCCGCTATCATCTTTGGCAACCATGGTAAAAAAGCTGTTGTTGGTATGTTTGACCTCGTTGGTTTTGATATTTTCCGTAGTGACTTTTATCCCTACTACCAAGGATGTGTTTCCGACATAATGAACGGTAGCGTCGAGGTGAAGTAAGTCACCCACTTCAACAGGCTGTAAAAACTCGACGCCATCAACAGTAACGGTTACACAATAGGCTCCTGCGTGTTTACTTGCGCAGGCATAGGCGACTTTATCCATTAACGATAAAATGACACCTCCATGCACCTTACCGCCAAAATTAGCAAAAGATGGCACCATTAATTCAGTCAGTCTTGTTCTTGAAAAAGCGACATTACGTGCAGTCATAAACAACCTTTAATCTTAAGCCCTTGAAAAGCGCCGAATAAGCGTTCATATCAGTATTGGATTAACCCTACCACAAATTTTAAGGAATGGTTTTGTCACAAACGCATTTTTATCAACCAAAAGAAGGTCATGGCTTGGCTCACGATCCGTTTAACGCAATCATCGCACCGCGCCCAATCGGATGGATCTCTACAAAATCAAAAACGGGAGTGCTAAACCTTGCTCCTTATAGTTTTTTCAATGCGTTGAACTATACGCCGCCAATTATCGGCTTTTCAGTAGTAGGCAGTAAGAAAGATTCACTGGTAAACGTACAGGAAACGGGTGAGTTTTGCTGGAATCTTGTATCAGAAGATTTGATTGATGCAATGAACACGACAAGTAAACCTCTGGCACCTGAAGAAAGTGAATTTGACCATGCAGGGCTTCAAACTGTAGAAAGTGAAGTGGTAAGCGTTCCCCGCGTAAAAGCGAGTAAGGTGAGCATGGAATGTAAGCTAACTGATGTGGTACAGCTTAAGACCGCCTCAGGTGAGGAGGTGAATAGCTGGTTTATCATGGGTGAAGTAGTGGGTGTACACATTGATAAGTCACTCATCGAGAACGGCGTTTACAGCACGCTGAAAAGTGCGCCAGTTACCCGTGGTGGCGGACGAGGCGATTATTACACTATTTCCCGAGATAACTTTTTCGAAATGCTAAGACCAGAGTAACGGTCTTTAATAAAACAGTGACAACGCGTCAATATTAACCGGTGACCTAAATGCTAAATATGAACTTTGATGAACGCCTAGCGATTAATACGCAAATGCAAGAGTGGCAGGCGTCACCGTCTTCTACGGTATGGCGGAAGCCTTTAGAGCGTGAAGCAAAAGAGTCTGGTCATACAACTAGCGTCGTGAAGTACGAAGCTGGCGCGAGCTTTAAGCAGCATAGTCATCCTTATGGTGAAGAAATTTTGGTGCTTGAAGGTGTATTTTCCGATGAACACGGTGATTACCCTGCAGGCACTTACTTGCGTAACCCGCCAGGCAGTAAACATAGCCCTTTTAGTAAAGAGGGCTGTGTTATTTTAGTGAAGCTGAACCAGATTGATAAGCGCGACTTGAGTGAAGTACGCGTAAATACAAATAAAGCACAATGGCTGCAAGGGCAGGGCGGTTTACAAGTGATGCCGCTCCACAACTTTGAGCATGAACATGTGGCGCTAGTTAGGTGGCCCGTGGGAGAGGTATTTAAGCCTCACAAGCATTTCGGAGGTGAAGAAATTTTTGTGCTATCGGGTACATTTAAGGACGAACATGGCGCATACCCAAAAGGCACATGGTTGCGCAATCCTCATATGAGTCAGCATCATCCCTACGTGGAGGAAGAAACAGTAATTTGGGTGAAGACAGGGCATTTGCCAGTAGCGTTGTAGGCCGCCATTTCATTTGTTGCAGGTAAATCAAAACCAGTGTTTTACTTGCGGTCAATTACTACAAACGAAAAAGGCTAACCCGAGGTTAGCCTTTCTTTTTCTAAAACTTACGCCAGAACTTACTTGGTCAAAGTTAGCGTGGAAACACCTAACTTTAAAACACTAACCTAGTAAATGCCGGACTTAATCCCAAATACCCTCTTCTGACTTACCCTGTATTTCACAGTCGCCTGCTTTGTATTCCATGTTTGCGCCACTGTCTTTTTTCTTAAAGTAGTCTTTGCTGATAGACACAATGGTAGGGGTCATCCATACAATAGCAATGATGTTTATCACCGTCATTAGGCCCAACGCCATATCGGCCATGGCCCATACCTGAGGTAGGGCTGCCTGTGCGCCCCAGTAAATCATGCCTAAATAACCAATAGTGTAAACTGCACGGCCTATTTTATTATCTAGCTTGAACATGTGCAGGTTACTCTCGCCATAGGCATAGTTTGCCACTACAGACGTGAATGCAAATAAGCTGATGGCGGCAGCCACAAAGTCAGTACCGCCTTCGCCTAGGTGACTGCTCATCGCATCTTGGGTTAGGCGTATGCCTTCCATTTGATCAGAGCTTGAACCGCCAGCAAGTAAAATGATGAAGGCAGTAGACGTACATAGCACGAGTGTATCTAAGAAAACGCCAAGCATCTGAATGTAACCCTGTGATACGGGGTGATTAGGGTTAGGCACAGCACTAGCCGCAGCGTGCGGTACAGAGCCGCTGCCTGCTTCGTTTGAATAAAGCCCGCGCTGAATACCATTTTTAATGGCCGCACCGAGTGCACCAGCGCCAGCTTCCTGCAAGCCAAATGCTGATTTAACGATATCGAGCAGCATGGCTGGCAGTTCGGAAATATTAATGAAGGTAATAGCCAATGCCACAAGCACGTAGCCTATTCCCATAAATGGCACCACAAACTCGGCAAAGCGCGCAATGCTTTTAAGGCCTCCCACGACGATTAAGGCTGCCAGTGCAATAATGGCTAGGCCTACATATTCTGTGGGGAAAGAGTACGCATTGTTTAATGCATCGGTAATAGTATTGGCTTGAACGGCGCTAAAGACAAAGCCGTAGCCAAAGAACAAACATAGAGAAAATGCGACTGCAAGCCAGGTTTTGTTCAAACCCTGCTTGATATAATAAGCGGGACCACCACGGAACTCGCCGTTTTCGTCACGGACTTTGTATAGCTGACCTAGTACACTTTCGGCAAAGCCGGTTGCCATACCTAGAAGGGCAATCATCCACATCCAAAAAATAGCGCCAGCACCACCTAGAGATATAGCAACCGCGACGCCAGCTAAGTTACCCGTGCCTACACGAGCCGATAAGCTGGTACACAAAGCTTGGAATGAACTTATCCCATCCTTAGTAGAAGTGTTACTGCCCTTTAGTAGGCTGAACATATGGCCAAAGTGCCTAAGCTGCACACCGCCAAGTTTAACGGTAAACCAGATACCACATGCAAGCAGCATAATGATAAGTACCTGACCGTCTCCCCAAAGAATATTGTTAACTAATGAAACGAATTCGTTTATCACGCACTTTCCTTCGTTATTGTTTTAATTATTGCTCGGCGTGTAGAAATGAACTGAACATGACAGGTGCGTTGTCAGAACAAACGCTTCGGCTTAAGCAAACTTTTATTTGCTAAACCTTGGAATAAGCCGAGCTATATCGATAAAAAACCAATACTAGCACGACAATTAAATGATTGGACAATGAAAACGTACTGAAACTATGACGTTTTATGCTCGCATATAGCAAATTTATTCATTCATGGGGGAGAAGAACACATTTGCTGAACAATACGAGAGTACAAACAAAAAAACCGCTCAAAAGAGCGGCTTTTTCAAGAATATGGCTGGGGTAACAGGACTCGAACCTATGAATGGCGGGATCAAAACCCGCTGCCTTACCAACTTGGCTATACCCCAATACTTGGTGCGGAAGGAGAGACTTGAACTCTCACGCCGTGAAGCACTGGAACCTAAATCCAGCGTGTCTACCAATTCCACCACTTCCGC
>NZ_BJKJ01000017.1:0-92379 GCF_006538305.1 Alteromonas sp. KUL17 | reverse complement strand
CCGATGTGGTGCTTAAAACCCGCGGTCGAGTAGACGAAGAACTTATTCAAACCATGCTGCTGCGCTCCATGAAGCAAGCGGTGTACGATGGTGACAATGTAGGTCACTTTGGTTTGGCGCTAGAAGCCTATGCGCACTTTACGTCACCGATACGTCGTTATCCAGACTTAGTGGTGCACCGTGCATTGAAAGGCATTATTGCTAAGCAGCAAGGCAAAAAAGCGGTAAGTGGCGCGAAAAATTACACCGCTGAAGAAATTGAACAGTTAGGCGAACAGTGTTCTATGACAGAACGTCGCGCCGATGATGCAACCCGTGACGTGGCCGATTGGCTTAAGTGTGAGTTTATGCTCGACCACGTTGGTGACACTTTTGAAGGTGTAGTCAGCTCGGTGACAAACTTTGGTTTATTTATACGCCTTACCGAATACCACATCGACGGCCTAGTACACATTACATCGCTAGATGATGACTATTATCACTATGACGATGTAAAACAAGCGCTGGTTGGTGAGTCGGGCCTTCGCCAGTTCAGATTGGGTGATACGGTTGAAGTAACCGTAGCAGCGGTCAATCTTGATGAAAGAAAGATTGATTTATTACTCGATAAGTCTATGCTGCGCGGCACTAAGGGTAAGAAGGTAAAAGTGAGGTCTGCGAAAAAGGCTTCAGATAAACCTACTCGTTTTGATAACAAATCACGCTCTGATAAAGGCTCGCGTTCTGATAAAAAAGGGAACAAAGGCAAAGGCGGCTCAAGCTCGTCTAGTCGTAGCGGTGGAAAATCGTCAAGTCGCGGCAGCGCCAAAGGCGGTAGTAGCGGCAAAACACTGTCATTGAATAAAAGAGGTAAGCGTTAAATGGCGCAGCAAGAATGGTTATACGGTTTACATGCCATGCAGTCGGTACTTGAAAAAGAGCCCGAGCGTGTAATGGAAGTGTTGGTGTTGAAAGGTCGCAATGACGAGCGCCTAACCAACATTGTTAACCAAGCCCGTCGTTTCGGTATTTCCGTTCAGTTTTGTCAGCGCAAGGCGCTAGATGACAAAGTGAGCGGAGAGCAACACCAAGGCGTGGTAGCAAGAGCAAAACCCGCACGCGTGCTAGATGAAGCCGATTTGGACAAAATTTTAGAAAGCGAAGTGCAGCCTTTAATTTTGGTACTAGACGGTGTTACCGACCCGCATAATCTAGGCGCGTGCCTGCGTACTGCAGATGGAGCAGGGGTGCACGCGGTAGTAGTACCGAAAGATAAATCAGCAAGCTTAAACGGCACAGTAAGAAAGGTGGCTTGTGGTGCAGCTGAAGTGGTTCCACTTATTCAAATCACGAACCTGGCCAGAACCTTGAAGCACCTTCAAGATAAAGGCCTTTGGATTGTTGGCACAGCCGGTGAAACCGATAAGACCCTTTATGATGTAGACCTGAAAGGCCCAACTGCATTAGTAATGGGGGCTGAAGGTAAGGGCATGCGTAGGCTCACCAAAGAAACATGCGATGAGTTAGTGAAGCTTCCTATGGCTGGCAGTGTGACAAGTTTAAACGTGTCGGTAGCAACCGGGGTGTGCTTATACGAGATCGTAAGACAGCGCAGTTTATGAGACTAAGTTGCTAGAATTGAGCCTCTAATGAGTTTTCAATTGGTTTTTAAAAAAGCGTGTACCTTTGGGTACACGCTTTTTTTATATTTAAGTAAAACTTATAAAGAGTTTAATATTTTGTTACATCTCAAATTGTAAAATTAATGTTAATTATAGTTTTTATTCCTACCATGAATCTGCTCGTAATACACATTTGGCGCGCTCTTCATAAGTTGTGTTGTTTTTTGTGCATTTTTAAAGGTATTAAAAATGCTCACCAGGGTTAAGGCAACATACTCAACAGCCTGATTCGCCGCCTAATATGAGCTCTGTAAATAATTGGTAATACCGTTTATTTGCATACCTGACAAACGGGTAGGTCGTTGCAACGCAGTTGCGTCGGTTGTCATGGATGAGCTTTTCGTATGAGGTAATGGTTATACCTGTATGTCATTTAATAACAAATAGCTTCCAAAGCACGGAATAAAACAGTGTTGAAGTTAATAAGACAGATAAAACAGGAAATAAATTTTGAACTCAAAATTAAATAAGAAACACACATGTCTAACAGCAGCTGCTCTAGCTGTATCACTTGGCTTAATGGGTAATTCTGCAATGGCAGCAGGCGAAGGTCTGGTAAAAGTTAAAGAAAAGCCTCAAACCCTAAAACAAGCACTAGGTAAGCGATTGACTGTCGATCGTCTTGTCACCACTGACCAAGAGCGTTACATCATCAAGTTCAAAGATGAGATGACCAGTGAAACGGTTGAAGTGAGTGCATTAAAAGGTAAAGGTCAAATCTCAAGTGCCAAAGTAAAAGGTAAAAAGCCTTTCGATATCGCGTCTGCTAAGTCAGAAGTAAGAAAAGCAGGTGGTGCAATTAAGAAAGAGCTTAAGAAGCATAAAATGGTAGCAGCTACGATGAGTAAGTCAGCGCTGAACAAGCTTCGTAAAAATCCAAACGTAGAAAGTATTGAAGTGGACGTTCGTCGTAAGCCTATGGCGCAGACCACGCCTTACGGCTACACCATGGTTCAGGCTAATCAATTTGCACAGTCAGATACTACGGCTCGCAAAGTATGTATCATCGATACAGGTTACAACCTGGGTCATCCAGATTTGCCTGGAACAAACGATGGCGTTACAGGTCAGGCAAACAATAGTGCTGTAGGTAACTGGTATAACGATGGTAACGGTCACGGTACCCACGTAGCGGGCACCATTGCAGCATACGATAACAACGAAGGTGTGGTTGGTGTGTATCCTGGCGTGGATATGCATATCGTTAAAATCTTTAACGACAATGGCCAATGGACTTACGCATCTGACCTTATCGATGCTATCACCCAGTGTCAGGATGCCGGCTCGAACGTTGTTAACATGAGCTTAGGTGGCGGCAGTTCGTCAACTACCGAGCGAAATGCAATGCAGAGCTTCACAGATGCAGGCATGTTGTTAGTTGCGGCGGCAGGTAACGATGGTAACAGTGCGAAGTCTTATCCTGCTTCATATGATGCAGTAATGTCAGTTGCGGCAGTAGACTCAAACGAAAATCGTGCAAGCTACAGCCAATATAACGATCAGGTTGAAATTGCCGCGCCAGGCAGTGCAGTTCAGTCTACCTATCCAACAAATACCTACGCTTCACTCAGCGGTACATCTATGGCGACGCCACACGTAGCTGGTGGTGCAGCACTAGTGTGGAGTTACTTCCCGCAGTGTTCAAACAATCAAATTCGTAGTGCACTTAATGCAACGGCAGAAGATAAAGGCAGTGCGGGTCGTGATAACTTCTACGGTTATGGCTTAATGCAGCTTGCTGATGCCTACAACTACCTTAACACCAACGGTTGTGCCGGTGGCGGTACTGGTGGCGGTGGCGGCTCTGAGCCTGGCGTAGAACCAGTATCAGGTCAGCTAACCGGCCTTTCTGGTACGCGCAGAAACTGGGACCGCTACACTTGGACGATTCCTGAAGGTGTAACGCAGATGACTATTCGTACCTCTGGTGGTTCAGGTGATGCCGATCTATACGTGAAGTTTGGCTCACAGCCAGAAACGAATAGCTATGATTGTCGTCCTTATCAAAATGGCAACAGCGAAGTATGTACATTCGACGCGCCAGCGTCAGGCACGTGGCACATTGGTATTCGCGCTTATTCGTCATACAGCGGTGTGACGCTATCATACTCGTATGAGTAAGTAATCCCGTCTCCCTAAGACACAGTTAAAGCCTGCTTATGCAGGCTTTTTTTTGTTTCAGTTTTGTGCGCGGTTTGCTTACGTTTATTCGCACATCTATGCCTTTTACCAGCATTTTTAGAAGCTTGAATGTCAAGTTTCCATAAAGAAAGGTCAGCTTTGCAAAGTTGACGTAAAGCTGCGAACTAAGCCCTATTCACATAGCCATATCGCTGTATTGTGCGTGCCAAGATCAGCACTCTCTACATGTGCCTATTTGCTTTTACGCAGGCTTTATCCAACCAAGAACAACTTCAAAGGACATCCAATTTATGCAATTGACCTCTCAATCTTTGCTTCGTGGAACATGGTTCCAAACAGTGGCAATTGGGCTTATTGCACTGCTTGGGCTTACCGCTTGTGGTGGCTCAGGCAGCAGTAGCACAGATTATTCGTATGCTTACATTCAGTTTTACAACGCTTCGCCTAACGGTGCCAATGTAGAAATGCGTGAAGTTGATGGCGATAGCTTTGGCTCTGCTCAATTTGGTGATACTACGTCAATGTACTCTATGGATGATGGAGAATTAGAACTCGAGTTCATTCGAACTGATTCAGACGACCAAGAAGTTTTTATTGACGAAATTACCGTTAACTTAAAAACCGGTTATAAGACCATTGTTGTGATGAGTGGTGACTTTAGTAACCCCGTTTTTAACACCTATTCCTATAAGCGCGAAACATTGGAAGATCACTTCCGCCTATTCGCTTTATCGGTAGCAGTAGATGAATCTTCTTATGATTTCTACATGAGTGAGTCTGGCGACCCGTTTGAAGCAGCTAACTTCCTTGGCTCGGTCACAACGGGCGACATGATTGAATTTGACTTCTGGGATGCAGATGATGACAGTGAATACTTTGATGAGGGCGAGTACACGATTTATTTGACCGAACCAGGAAGTGACGATGTTGTCTTTGAATCACAAACTATCGATTTTGTATACGAAACTGAGTATCTGATGACACTGCGCGATGTCAGTGGCGCCATTCAAGAAGGGCTAGTTGTAGACACTATTCTTAACTCTTCATCAGTTACGGCGCTTACAGATGTAGAAGCAGATTCACAGTATCGTATTTACAATTCTACGAATCTGGATGCAGAGCTTCAGGTTACCTTTGGTGGAAACACTGATGAAGAGGACGTCAGTTTTACACTCGCGGCAGGCGAGTTGTCTGAGTTTAGTACTATCCGCTATGGCGATTATCGCGTTACCGTAACCGACCCATCAGGTACAGTAACGTCACTGAGCAACAAGCTAATTACGCTTAATCAGGGTGAGAGTAAGGCTATTCTTATCTACAACACCAACAATAAATTAGGCGCAGCAACCTTTGTAGAAAGTGGTTTGCCTCAGGCCTATGATAAGACAGTAAACTTCATCAACTTAGTTAGCGACTTTGATGACGTAGACTTCTACTTGGTAAGAAATGACGAAACCATTGATACTGCTGAGTACGATATACAGAATCTTGAATTTGCTGAAAGTACCAGTGAAGTGCTGCCGTCAGACTACTATGAAGTGATTGCCGTATACGAAGATGACAACGAGGAGCAGGTGCTGCTTGATAGAACTGCGCTGTTTGGCTTTACAGAGGAAGAAAACTATATAGTTACTGTTGAGCCAGCGGATACGCCAACGGGATATGAAATTAACGTGCTTTATTAGTCGGTTAGTATATTTATTATACTAATTGATAAGGGTGAAAACTTTCATCTGCGTATATTTCACGTAAGTTTAAAAGGTCAACGCTAAAAACGTTGGCCTTTTTACTTGCTGTCCGGGAGGGCGAAAATCCTCATGAGTATCATTAAAGATCTACAAACCATATCAAATGACAAAGCACTTTCATTTGATAAAAAGCTCGAGAGCTTGCTAAGCATAGGTACGGAAATACTCGGGTTGGAAACAGGGATTGTAAGTAACATTCAAGGCGATAATTACCGTGTGCTTAGCGTTATTACGCCCGACAACGATATACCATTAAATACGACCTTCGCATTACCAGACACTTACTGTGCAGACGTGGTGAACAGCGATGCTGTTGTGGCTTATCACAATATAGATACTGCGCCAGGTGCCTCGCATCCGTGTTTTGAAAAATACACATTAAAGAGTTATCTCGCTTCACCAGTGCGAGTACATGGTGAATTTTTCGGTACAGTAAACTTCTCATCTCTCGGTCCACGGGACACACCCTTTACGTCCTTAGAGATGGATTATTTACTTTTGCTTGCATCGTGGATAGGCAACGAATTAGAGCGTCAACAAGCGATAAGTAATCTCAATGCGCAAAAAGCGATATTAGAAGAGAGAAACTCGTTATTACACCAAGTGACTAACCTTGCCGGTGTAGGTACATGGGAATTAAATATTGATACCGGAGCATTGATTTGGTCTGGTGCACTGAAGCGAATGCTGCATGTGCATGGTGAAAAAGTAGTAAAGCCAGAAGACGTGATCAAATTCGTGGTTGATGAAGACCAGCGGAATAAATACGTCGCCCAGTTCAATCAGATGATAAAAACCGGCGAAGACTTTTCCTATGAACTTGAAGTTCGCACCGATGCAGGAGAAACCCGTTGGTTACAAAGCCGCACTCATCCGGTCATGGAAAATGACCGTTGCGTTAAGGTAATTGGTGCTACAGTTGATATTACGCAGCTTCACATGGACAAGGCAATGCTGCAGCAAAAAACGGATATGGCAGAAAGCGCCTTGAAAGCACGAAGTGAGTTCCTTGCGAATATGAGCCATGAAATAAGAACACCAATTCATGGGGTACAGGGCATGCTTGAAGCACTTATTAGTTCCTCGCTAAATTCTACCCAGCTAGAACATGCCTCTATTGCTATGAAAAGTACAGATTCATTACTCAACATCGTGAATGATATATTGGATTTTTCTAAAATCGACTCTGGCAACATGTCGTTTGAAGAATCGCCCACCAACCTTGCCGACACCATAGAAGAGCAAGTGCCGATGTTCACACGGCTAGCTCACGAGAAAGGTATTGAACTTTCAGTAAGCACAAAGGGGGTTGAGGGCAAAACCTTCATAGCTGACAAACTAAGAATTGGGCAAATTCTGATTAACCTATTGAATAACGCCATTAAATTCACAAAAGTGGGGAAGGTAACGGTTGAAACTAAAAGCACCCGATACGGAAAAGGGCGGTTCAGAGTAAAGCTAATCGTGACTGATTCAGGGATCGGAATTAGCGAGCAACAGCAAAAGCTCATTTTCTCGCCGTTCGTACAAGCAGAAAACTCGACGCAGCGAAGATATGGTGGCACAGGCTTAGGGTTGTCTATAGTTAGTCAAATCGTGAAGCATTACGGTGGTAAAATTGAGGTGTGCAGCGATTTAGGCGTGGGGGCGCGATTTATCGTAACCCTCATGCTAGACGATGCTAACGCAGGCACCGTAGCCGAAAAAGCATGTGGCCATAATGCTGTTTATATCCCTTCTAAACAGGAACTGAGCGCGTTTAAAGCACTAATAGTTGAAGACAATGAAATAAATCAGCTTGTCATTAAAGAGCAACTAAAAGAGATAGGCATTACCGCCGATTTAGCAGAAAACGGTGAAGAGGCAGTAGAAAAAGTTAAAGGTGCATTAAAAGGAAAGTCACCCTACACAATCATTTTGATGGACTGCCATATGCCTGTAATGGATGGATTAGAGGCGACGAAGCTAATTAGGTCAATGGGAGACAAGGCACGGGACATCCCAATAATTGCATTAACCGCAAATGCGTTAACCGGCGACAAAGAAAAATGCTTGAAATCCGGCATGGATGACTTCATATCAAAACCTGTTGGTGTAAGCCGGTTGAAAGAGTGCCTTTACAGGCACTTGAGTAAGCAGCTTGTAAGTAATGAAAATCGCCTAAAAGATCCTGCTTGATAACCTATGACGTGGTTATCAGCCCCGACTTTTAGTCGGGGCTTTTTTATTGCTCACATAGTTTAAAAATAATTCAATTTACCGCTATCACTTCCAAATGTTTTCTGTTATTATTTCGCGCCCTTTTTATGGGGGTATGTACATAAAAGCAACGACATCCAGTTGTTTTTAGCAGCACTAACGACTCGGGAGAGTCTTAATTTTAAGAGCGGAGCACTAACATGATCCAAATGCAAACTAACCTGGACGTTGCAGACAACAGCGGCGCTCGCAGGGTTCAGTGTATTAAGGTTCTTGGTGGCTCGCATCGCCGTTATGCAGGTATCGGTGACATCATCAAAGTTACTGTTAAGGAAGCAATTCCTCGCGGTAAAGTTAAAAAAGGTGACGTACTGAATGCAGTGGTGGTGCGTACTAGAAAAGGCGTTCGTCGTGCAGATGGTTCTACCATTCGTTTTGACGGTAACGCGGCTGTTATGCTTAATGCTAACAAGCAACCAATTGGTACGCGTATCTTTGGCCCGGTTACCCGTGAGTTGAGAAGTGAAAACTTCATGAAAATCATCTCATTGGCCCCAGAGGTACTATAAGGAGTCACGATAATGGCTAATAAAATTCGTCGTGATGATGAAGTAGTCGTATTAGCGGGTAAAGACAAAGGCAAACAAGGCAAAGTCCTTAAAGTGCTTATTGCTGATAACCGTGTAATTGTAGAAGGCGTTAATCTCGTTAAGAAGCACACTAAGCCAAACCCACAACTGGGCGTAGCTGGTGGCATCGTTGAGAAAGAAGCTTCTATTCACGTTTCTAATGTTGCGATTGTTAACCCGGCAACGGGCAAAGCAGATCGCGTTGGTTTCCGTTTCGAAGATGAGAAGAAAGTACGTTTCTTCAAGTCTAACGGCGAACTTGTTTAATTATATTGGAGAGTACGATGGCGAAACTGCATGATTTCTATAAAGAAACAGTAGTAGCTGAACTTGCTAAGCAGTTCGGATACAAAAGCGTCATGCAAGTCCCTCGGATTGAAAAAATCACTCTAAACATGGGTTTAGGTGAAGCAGTTGCTGACAAAAAGGTACTTGAGAATGCTCAAGCTGACATGACGGCTATCGCCGGTCAGAAGCCTGTTGTTACAGTTGCTAGAAAATCAGTAGCGGGTTTTAAAATCCGTGAAGGTTATCCGATTGGCTGTAAAGTAACCCTACGCGGCGAGCGTATGTGGGAATTCCTAGAGCGTTTGATTTCAATCGCTATCCCACGTGTTCGCGACTTCCGTGGTTTGAATCCTAAATCATTCGACGGACGTGGTAACTACAGCATGGGCGTGCGTGAGCAAATCATTTTCCCTGAAATCGATTTCGATAAAGTGGATAAGGTTCGCGGTATGGATATCACTATCACTACCAGTGCGAATACAAATGAAGAAGCACGTGCTCTGCTGGACGCGTTTAACTTCCCATTCAAAAAGTAGGGGTGTAGGGTTATGGCAAAAGAATCAATGAAGGCACGTGAAGCTAAGCGTACTAAGCTAGTAGCTAAGTATGCTGAAAAGCGCGCCGCACTTAAAGCGATTATCAGCGATGTTAACGCTTCTGAAGATGAGCGTTGGGACGCTGTTCTGAAGCTACAACAACTGCCACGTGACTCTAGTAAGTCTCGTCAACGTAACCGTTGTCGTGTTACTGGTCGTCCACATGGTTACCTACGCAAATTCGGTCTTAGCCGTATTAAGCTTCGCGAAGCAGCGATGCGCGGTGAAGTCCCTGGCCTTAAGAAAGCCAGCTGGTAAGGAGTAGCTGATAATGAGCATGCAAGATCCTATCGCGGATATGTTTACCCGCATCCGTAACGGCCAGATGGCACAGAAAGTTTCTGTAACTATGCCTTCTTCAAAACTTCGCGTTGCAATCTGTGAAGTATTGAAAGCTGAAGGTTATATTACTGACTTCGCTGCTTCTGGTGACGTTAAGCCTGTTTTAGAAGTTACGCTTAAGTACTTCGAAGGCAAGCAAGTAATTGACACTATCGAACGTGTAAGCCGTCCTGGTCTGCGCATCTATAAGAAAAAAGATGAGCTTCCAAAGGTTATGGGTGGTTTAGGCGTAGCTATCGTGTCGACTTCTAAAGGTGTGATGACTGACCGTGCAGCGCGTAACGCTGGCATGGGCGGTGAGATCATCGGTTATGTAGCATAACGGAGGAGTTGAAATGTCACGTATAGCAAAAGCCCCAGTAGACGTTGTATCAGGTGTAGAAGTTTCTATCTCTGGTCAAGAAGTTACTGTTAAAGGTAGTAAAGGCACTTTGACCCGCGTTTTCAACGACGCTGTAGAAGTTGCACAGGAAGAGAACCAACTTAAAGCACTTCCACGTGAAGGCTTTGTTGACGGTTGGGCACAGGCTGGTACTGCGCGCTCTATCCTTAACGCAATGGTTCAAGGTGTTTCAGAAGGTTTTGAGAAAAAACTTCAGTTGTTAGGTGTTGGTTACCGTGCACAAGCACAAGGTAACAAACTAAACCTTACACTAGGTTTCTCTCACCCTGTAGCATACGAAATGCCTGAAGGCATTACGGTTGAAACTCCTAGCCAAACTGAAATCGTCGTTAAAGGCGCCGATAAGCAGGTGGTTGGTCAGGTTGCGGCGAACATTCGTGGTTACCGTCCACCAGAGCCTTACAAAGGTAAAGGTGTACGTTACGCTGACGAACACGTACGTCGTAAAGAAGCTAAGAAAAAGTAGGTGGGTGATACGATGGATAAGAAAACAGCTCGCATTCGTCGCGCAACTCGCGCACGAGCAAAAATTCGTGAACTGGCCGCGCATCGCTTGGTAGTTAACCGTACACCTCGCCACATCTACGCTCAGCTAATCGCTCCATGCGGTTCTGAAGTGTTGGCAGCGGCTTCAACTGTTGAGAAAGATCTTGCAAAAGATCTTAAGTCTACAGGTAACGCTGAAGCAGCGACGGTAGTCGGTAAAGCAATCGCAGAGCGCGCGCTTGAGAAAGGCATTAAAACAGTGGCTTTCGATCGCAGTGGTTTCCAATACCACGGTCGCGTTAAAGCATTAGCTGATGCAGCTCGCGAAGCTGGTCTTCAGTTCTAGGAGTTTATAATGGCTAAACAAGACGTTCAAAATGGTGAATTTCTAGAGAAATTGATCGCCGTAAACCGCGTATCTAAAGTGGTTAAAGGTGGTCGTATCTTTAGTTTCACTGCATTGACAGTAGTGGGTGACGGTAACGGTCGCGTTGGTTTTGGTTACGGTAAGGCACGTGAAGTACCTGCTGCAATCCAAAAAGCAATGGAAAAGGCACGTCGCAACATGGTTGACGTAGACCTTAACGGTCACACGTTACAGCACCCGATTAAAGGTCGTCACTCTGGCTCTAAAGTTTACATGCAGCCAGCATCTGAAGGTACCGGTATTATTGCTGGTGGTGCGATGCGTGCAGTACTTGAAGTAGCTGGTGTACAAAACGTACTTTCAAAATGTTACGGCTCTACAAACCCAATCAACGTTGTACGTGCAACAATCAACGCGCTGACAGAAATGAACAGCCCGGCGAAAGTTGCTGCGAAGCGTGGATTGTCTGTAGAAGAAATTTTGGGGTAATCAGACATGGCAACGATTAAAGTAAAGCAAACTAAAAGTGCAATTGGCCGTCTGCCAAAGCACAAAGCTACGCTTAAAGGTTTAGGCCTTCGTAAAATCAACCATGTTCGTGAACTGGAAGATACCCCAGCCGTTCGTGGCATGATCAACCGTGTATATTACATGGTTGAGATAGTGGAGGAGTAAGACATGCGTTTAAATACAATTTCTCCAGCCGAAGGTTCAAAGCCTACTGGTAAGCGTTCTGGTCGTGGTATCGGCTCAGGTCTTGGTAAAACGAGTGGCCACGGTCACAAAGGTCAAAAAAGCCGTTCAGGTGGCCGCGTTAAGCCAGGATTCGAAGGTGGTCAGATGCCTATCCAGCGTCGTCTTCCTAAGTTCGGTTTCACTTCACGCAAGAGCTTTGTTACTGATCAAGTAACTCTTGCTGAAATCGCGAAGGTTGATGGTGATACTGCGTCTCTTGAGACTTTAAAAGCAGCTGGTATCGTTAAGAAAGAAATCCAGTTCGTTAAAGTTGTTAAGAGCGGTGAAGTATCACGCGCTGTTACAGTAAGCGGGTTAAAGGTTACTAAAGGCGCTAAAGAAGCGATTGAAGCTGCTGGCGGTAAAGTAGAGGAATAAGCTAGATGGCTAAACCAGGATTGGATTCAGGCGCTAAAAGCGGCTTGAGTGAGCTTAAGGCAAGATTGTTGTTCGTACTTGGTGCGATTGTTGTATTCAGACTAGGTTCTTACGTTCCTATCCCTGGCATCGATCCAGCTGTACTTGCTGACTTGTTCGAGCAACAAAAAGGCACCATTGTAGAAATGTTTAACATGTTCTCTGGTGGTGCGCTTGAGCGTGCATCCGTTCTGGCTTTGGGCATTATGCCATACATTACTGCATCCATTATCATGCAGTTGCTCTCGGTGGTTCACCCACCGATGGTGGAGCTTAAAAAAGAAGGCGAAGCAGGCCGTCGTAAAATTAGTCAGTACACGCGTTATCTAACGCTTGTATTGGCTATCTTCCAATCAATTGGAATTTCGACCGGTTTGCCTAACCTGATTAATGGATTGGTGATAAACCCTGGCTTCGGATTCTACTTTACGGCAGTAGTGAGCCTAGTCACAGGAACTATGTTCCTTATGTGGTTGGGTGAGCAAATTACCGAACGAGGTATTGGTAACGGTATCTCTATATTGATTTTTGCTGGTATTGTTGCCGGTCTGCCAACAGCGATAGGTCAGACTGCGGAACAAGCAAGGCAGGGCGACATTAACTTGTTGTTCCTACTGTTGATTGGCGTGATTGTTATCGCTCTTACATACCTAGTTGTATTTGTAGAGCGCGGACAGCGCAGAATTGTGGTAAACTACGCAAAACGTCAGCAAGGCCGTCAGGTTTTTGCTGCGCAAAGCACCCATTTACCGCTGAAAGTCAACATTGCTGGTGTAATTCCACCAATCTTTGCTTCTAGCATTATTCTGTTCCCGGGTACCATCGCAGGATGGTTCGGACAGAATGAATCAACAGCGTGGTTGCAAGATGTAGCGCTTATGCTATCTCCTGGTCAACCGCTGTACGTGATGTTATATGCAGCTGCGATTATCTTCTTCTGCTTCTTCTACACGGCGTTGGTTTTCAACCCGCGTGATACAGCAGATAACTTGAAGAAGTCTGGCGCGTTTATTCCAGGCATCCGCCCGGGTGAGCAAACGTCACGATACATTGACAAGGTAATGACTCGCCTTACACTGGCTGGCGCACTGTACATAACCTTTATTTGTTTAGTGCCTGAATTCATGCTAATTGCTTGGAATGTGCCGTTCTACTTCGGTGGTACGTCGCTTCTCATTATCGTAGTAGTTATCATGGACTTTATGGCACAAGTACAGACACATTTGATGTCTAGTCAATATGAGTCTGTGCTGAAGAAAGCTAACCTTAAAGGCTACGGCCGATAAGTTAGCCCCTTAATATTGATAGAAAGGGGAAAGATGTAATGAAAGTTCGTGCATCAGTAAAAAAGATTTGCCGTAACTGTAAAGTTATCAAGCGCAACGGTGTTGTGCGTGTAATTTGCAGTTCTGACCCAAAGCATAAGCAGCGTCAGGGCTAATCAAAGCGGAACAGAATATTTGCAAGACTAAGTGAGCAGAACCTGGATTATACTTGTCAGGTTCTGCTAGTTTTGTTTAAAAGTATTTTGAACCTTAATTTGCAATTTAGTCGACGGGTAAGTATCCTATCGGGCTTTTTAGGTCGTCGACAAATAAACAAGAGGAGTGCTGTTAATGGCCCGTATCGCTGGCATTAACATTCCTGAGCACAAGCATGCTGTAATCGCTATCCAAGCGATCTATGGCGTTGGTCCCACACGTGCGAAAAGCATTTGTGCGGGTGCTGGTGTTGCAGAAAATACAAAAATCAAAGAGCTAGACGAAGCTACTATTGATAAGCTTCGTGACGAAGTGGCTAAATTCACCGTTGAAGGTGACCTACGCCGTGAAGTCTCTATGAGCATCAAACGTTTGATGGACCTGGGTTGCTTCCGTGGTATTCGCCACCGTCGTAGCTTGCCTCTACGTGGTCAGCGCACGAAAACTAATGCGCGTACCCGTAAAGGTCCTCGTAAGCCAATTAAGAAGTAGACGGGGAGTAAGTTATGGCTAAAGCACCAGCTCGTAGCACGCGTAAGCGCGCTAAACGTCAGGTTGCAGACGGTATGGCTCATATCCATGCGTCTTTCAACAACACAATTGTGACTATTACAGACCGTTCAGGCAATGCACTAGCATGGGCGACATCTGGTGGTTCAGGTTTCCGTGGTTCACGTAAATCTACCCCATTTGCTGCACAGGTAGCTGCTGAGCGTGCAGGTGTTGCTGCACAAGAATACGGTCTTAAGAACCTTGAAGTTTTCGTTAAAGGTCCAGGTCCAGGCCGTGAGTCTGCGATCCGTGCTCTTAACGCTACAGGTTATAAGATCACAAACATTACCGATGTGACCCCTATTCCTCACAACGGTTGTCGTCCACCGAAAAAACGTCGCGTTTAATCGACGGACAGTTGGAGAAAGATCATGGCAAGATATTTGGGTCCAAAACTCAAACTTAGCCGTCGCGAAGGAACTGACCTGTTCCTAAAAAGCGGCGTTCGCGCAATCGATTCTAAATGTAAAATCGATACAGCGCCTGGTCAGCACGGTGCCCGTCGTGGCCGCCTGTCTGACTACGGTGTTCAGCTGCGTGAAAAACAAAAAGTTCGTCGTATGTACGGCGTTCTGGAAAAGCAATTCCGCAACTACTATAAAGAAGCTGCACGTCTAAAAGGCAACACAGGTGAAAACTTGCTACAGCTTTTAGAACAGCGTCTTGATAACGTAGTTTACCGTATGGGTTTCGCTAGCACTCGTGCTGAAGCACGTCAGCTAGTTAGCCACAAGGCGATCATGGTAAATGGTCAAGTTGTGAACATCCCATCGTTTAACGTTTCTGCCGAAGACGTGGTTTCTGTTCGTGAAAAGGCTAAGAAGCAAGCGCGTATCGTTGCTGCTTTGGAACTGGCTGACCAACGTGAGAAGCCAACCTGGATTGAAGTAGACAGCAGCAAAATGGAAGGCACTTTCAAGCGCGTTCCTGAAAGAACTGACCTGTCTGCGGAAATTAACGAACAGTTGATCGTCGAACTTTACTCTAAGTAAAGCTAACTAAAGAGGAAGCATTGTGGGTTCTGTGACTGAATTCCTAAAACCGAGATTAGTTGAGATCGAAAACGTTTCTCCTACTCGTGCCAAAGTAACTTTGGAACCACTAGAGCGCGGCTTTGGCCATACTCTAGGTAACGCCCTACGTCGTATTTTACTGTCATCTATGCCAGGATGTGCAGTTACCGAGGTAGAAATTGACGGCGTTCTTCACGAGTACAGCACCAAAGAAGGTGTTCAGGAAGACGTAATTGAAATCTTGCTAAATCTTAAAGGTTTAGCGGTTCGCCTTGAAGGTAAAACTGAGGCAACCCTAACTCTAGTGAAATCTGGCGCTGGCCCTGTTGTTGCTGGTGATATTCAGCATGATGGCGACGTAGAAATTACAAACCCTGACCACGTTATTTGTACTTTAACTGGCGAAGCTGAAATCAGCATGCGCATTAAAGTAGAAATGGGTCGCGGTTATGTACCAGCTTCTACCCGTCGCTCCTCTGAAGAAGATGATCGTCCAATTGGTCGTTTGTTAGTAGACGCTTCATACAGCCCAGTTGAACGTATTGCTTACAGTGTAGAGTCTGCTCGTGTTGAACAACGCACAGACCTAGACAAACTAATCATCGACATGGAGACGAACGGTACTTTGGATCCTGAAGAAGCGATCCGCCGTTCTGCTACTATCCTAGCTGAACAGCTAGATGCATTCGTAGACCTACGTGATGTGTCTGAGCCAGAAGCGAAAGAAGAGAAGCCAGAATTCGATCCGATTCTGCTTCGTCCAGTAGATGACCTAGAGCTGACAGTACGTTCTGCAAACTGTTTGAAAGCAGAAGCTATCCAGTACATTGGTGACCTGGTACAGCGCACTGAGGTTGAGCTACTTAAAACGCCAAACCTTGGTAAGAAATCGCTAACTGAAATCAAAGATGTTCTAGCATCTCGTGGTCTTTCTCTAGGTATGCGCCTAGAAAACTGGCCGCCAGAGAGCATCGCTGAAAAAGATTAATCAGGTTTTTATCAAACTGATTTGTAGAGAAGGATAAAACTATGCGCCATCGTAAGAGTGGTCGTCAGTTGAATCGCAACAGCAGCCATCGTCAAGCTATGTTCAAAAACATGGCCGGTTCTTTGGTCAAGCACGAAGTGATCAAAACTACGTTACCAAAAGCGAAAGAATTACGTCGCGTAATCGAGCCTCTAATCACTATGGCTAAAGAAGACAGCGTTGCAAACCGCCGTCTAGCTTTCGCCCGCACTGGTG
The DNA here is from genome assembly GCF_006538305.1 of Alteromonas sp. KUL17. Taxonomy (NCBI): domain Bacteria; kingdom Pseudomonadati; phylum Pseudomonadota; class Gammaproteobacteria; order Alteromonadales; family Alteromonadaceae; genus Alteromonas; species Alteromonas sp. KUL17. The sequence continues at coordinate 76,077 of NZ_BJKJ01000017.1, read as the reverse complement.
ACAAAGAGGTTGTAGGTAAACTATTCAACGAGCTTGGTCCTCGTTACGAAGCTCGTCCAGGCGGCTACACTCGCATTCTTAAATGCGGTTTCCGTGCTGGCGACAATGCCCCAATGGCATATGTTGAGCTAGTTGACCGTCCAGTTGTAGAAGCTGAAGAAGAAGCAGTAGAAGCAACTGAAGAGTAATTAATACTCGATTAGAAAAAGGGGCCTGAGTGAAAACTCAGGCCCCTTTTTTTGCTTTGTTCTGACCCATTGGAAACGATCAACCAAATACGCCAACCGATACACTTTTATAATTTAGTTAATATTTCTTTTCGTTTTTGCTCGTATTCTTCTTGCGTAATCAAACCACGTTCGTATAGGTCTTTGAGTTTCGAAAGCTTGCTAGTGATATCGCTGTCTAACGCATCATTTTCTGCACCTACTATCGAGCTTCTGCTCCCTGTTAGAGTTTCGTCAATAGTCGCGACGAATATACGTTTAAAAGTCCCGTTTTCTTCGTACCTGCAGTCGATTTCTCCATCATTCTGCCATACCTCGTTGGTCCATTCGCGTACCATTGGTGTCATATAAGCACACTTACGTATTTGACCAAGCAAAATAAGGTTTCGACCTTCAATTTGATATTTATTAATTGCGCTCCAAGACCAATGACTAAAATTTGGGTGATGGCGAGTATTTTGAGGTGACTCTAAAAAAAACTCTTCGTGTTGTCCATAGACAGTGTACAAATAGCTACCGTCGTAAACTGCTAGTACTTTAGTACGCGTCCAGTTACAGTCTGTACAGGTATACCAGCCGTAAATAACATTGCTTTCGTCCATCCTCTCAAACTGCAAATACATCCCATTGCGTACGTATTGCCGATATATTTTTTCTGTAGGAGTCACTGGTTTTATGCTTATCATTTTTTCAAACGTTTCAGTTTCAAGCATAGGCGAGGGGTAGTTCAAGGTGGCACAGCCACCGAGTGACAGTATCGTGCCAGCAAAGATTAGCACTGAAAGTTTCTTGCAAATAGCCATGAGTGAGTTCCTAGCATATATTCCTTCTCTCGTAACGTTATACTAAAATTGAAGATTGCTCAAACAATGTTCTATATACAAGCTAAAAAGTTACCTTTTAAATTTACAAGTCGCAGTTTCAATAAGATAACAAAATTAATATACTACCTACAAACCGACCACGTCTTCCATGAAGAGAAGACATTTCATCACCAAGGAATTAAAATGAAACCAGTCGTATTAGCAGGTGGTTCTGGTAGTCGTTTGTGGCCAAAATCTCGTGCGGCGCTTCCGAAGCAGTTTCTGTCTCTCACATCAGACAGCACTATGCTGCAAGACACGATCACACGCTTAAAAGGCACGCCAGCTCAAAACCCAATATTCATTTGTAACGATGCTCACCGCTTTTTAGTTGCAGAGCAGCTTCGCCAAAAAGATATCCAACACGGCGGCATTCTTCTAGAGCCCGTTGGCCGAAATACGGCACCGGCAATTGCATTAGCGGCGCTTCATGCCACTATTAACGGCGAAGATCCTGTTCTTCTTGTATTGGCCGCTGACCATCTTATTAAAGATAACCAAGCATTTCACACTGCTATTGCCAAAGCCGAAAAGCTTGCAGAGCAGGGCAAACTTGTTACTTTCGGTATTGTTCCAGACCAGCCCCATACAGGGTATGGATATATCAAAGCTGGTGAGCAAACTGGCGATGGCTTTGAAGTAGCACAGTTTGTAGAAAAGCCTGCTTTGGAAACTGCAAAAGAGTATGTAGATTCGGGCAGTTACTACTGGAATAGCGGCATGTTTATGTTTAAAGCAAGCCGTTATTTGGAAGAGCTAGAAAAATATAACCCTGAAATGCTAGACGTGTGTAAGCGTGCTATCGACACGGAAACACCAGATTTGGATTTCATCCGTGTTGACCACGATATATTTGCGACTTGCCCAGACGATTCGATCGACTATGCAGTTATGGAAAAAACAGATAGCGCAGCTATGGTCCCATTAGACGCAGGTTGGAGCGATGTAGGCAGCTGGTCTTCACTGTGGGAAACTGCTGAGAAAGATGAAAACGGCAATGCTACTGTAGGCGATACTATCCTAGAAAACACCAAAAACAGTTACGTAAATGCTGAACAGCGTTTGGTTTCTGTCATTGGTTTAGAAGACGTTATCGTAGTAGAAACAAAAGATGCCGTAATGGTTGCCCATAAGGATGACGCGCAAAGCATTAAAACGGTAGTGAATAAACTTAAAGCAGAGCACCGCCCAGAGTTTGAATTTCACCGTGAAGTATTCCGCCCATGGGGAAGTTACGACTCTATCGACAGCGGTGCTCGTTTCCAAGTAAAACGCATTACAGTTAAGCCAGGTGAAAAGCTATCGGTTCAAATGCACCACCATCGTGCTGAGCACTGGATTGTAGTATCGGGCAGTGCAAACGTAACTATTAATGAAGAAACGCAGCTAGTTACCGAAAACGAGTCTGTTTACATTCCTATTGGTGCGGTTCACGCGTTGGAAAACCCAGGCAAAATCCCACTTGAACTTATTGAAGTGCAGTCAGGGGCATATCTCGGTGAAGACGATATTGTACGTTTTTCTGATAGATATGGGCGCGTTGCTAAATAATTAAGAATGACATTTTTAAAAAGCACCGCAAGGTGCTTTTTTCTTATCCAAGGCACTCTCTAAAAGTTAAAATGACGAATATCCTGTGTTGCCACTATTTGAAATAGGTTATTATTAGCGGCAATAGCTGGTTTGCATGCTCAGTAGCTGAACCATGCAATATTAAGGAAAGCAGTTTAGCATTGCATAGGAATAGGGTGTTTACGCATTTTGTTATCAAAAGTACTAAAGCCATCTAATCTCAAACGATTAGCATATCGGCTAGCCAAAAAGTTAATCATTGTCCCTCACCACCAGTTGACTGAAACCACGTCTGAAAGTAGTGGCTCAAGCTGGGTGACAACCGGTGATGACCCACAGTTTATTATTCATCCTGCTCGCCGAATACCTTCACGAAACTTTTCAAAAGGCTGGTATCTTCTTCGTGTAAAAATCACTGAAGCAAACCATCAGTCGCATGTTGGAAAGCTGTACTCCAACTTACACAAAGGCGAACTAGCCACCGTTGACGTACCTTGGCACAGCACCAAATTCGTGAACCGCCTTTTCTATCTTGAAAGTAACAATAGCATGCTTCGCTTTGACCCCTGTGAGGCGGAAACCGAGTTCACCATGAATACTTTCATGATTTCGAAGGTGCCGTCTTTCATTGCGATGCGACATATGAAACAGCGATTGTATAAGCTGCTCAGCCACTTGGATAATGTGGAAGAATACCTTGATACAAACTTTAAGCTAAACGGCGGAAAGTTAATAGAGACAGTATACGAAGAGTATAATAAAACATTTTCTACCGGCGCTATGGAAAAAAGCTATCCGTTCTGGGTAGAGTTCGACGAGCCGCGCGCATTACAGAAAATGCAGCAAAGCTTCACCCCAGAACAGTCAGAAGTGAAATTTTCTATTATTCTTCCTACCTATAATACTGACCCTATTTATTTAAAAGAGTGTATCGATTCTGCTCTGCAGCAAACTCACAAAAATTGGGAGCTATGTATTGCCGACGATGCGTCGACCAACGCCGATACTATAAGCACGTTAGAGTCGTACGCACAAAAGCACGCCAATATTAAATTGAACCTGCTGAGCGAAAACGGGCATATATCTAAAGCAAGTAACGCCGCTTTAAGCATGGTAACTAGCGATTACGTTTTACTGCTTGACCATGACGATACGTTGCCTGCTCAAACGCTATCCTTCTTTGCGAAAGCTATAACAGATAACACAAAGGCAAAAGTGCTTTATGGGGACGAAGATAAAATAGACGAGCAGGGTAATCGTCATCAGCCACACTTTAAACCTGATTGGAACCCCGATTTACTATTAAGCCAAAACTACATATGTCACCCCGTAGTATACAAAACAAGTGTGCTTAGAAAGATAGGTGGATTTAGGGTTGGTGTCGAAGGTTCGCAAGATCACGATTTACTTCTACGAGCGACTGCCGGCCTTAATCATGATGAAGTTGTACATTTACCTTTCATTCTTTATCACTGGCGTGTTATTGAGAACTCAACAGCCTCGAATGCTTCAGCTAAGTCTTATACGACCGATGCGGGCATTGAAGCTATAAAGTACTTTCTTGACCAATCAGGCCAGAATGCTTCAGTCGAGAAAGGTAAGTACCCAAATACGTATAAAGTTAATTGGGCGCTGCCAAATGAGCAACCACTCGTTAGCTTGGTCATTCCTACAAGGGATGGTTATGACATTTTAAAGCAGTGTCTAGAGTCTATTTACGACAAGACGTCATACAAGAACTTCGAAATTATTGTTGTAGATAACCAAACGACCTGTGATAAAACATTGGGTCTCTTCAGTGAGTACACTAGTACCAAAGCTAATTTCAGAGTCTTGAAATGGGACAAGCCGTTTAACTATTCTGCAATTAACAATTTTGCAGTTTCGCAAGCCCAAGGTGAAGTAGTTGGCTTAGTTAACAACGATATTGAAGTTATAAACGAAGAATGGCTATCAGAGATGATGTCGCATGCTCTAAGGCCTGAAATTGGCTGTGTAGGTGCGAAGCTTTACTATCCTAACGATACTATCCAACACGCTGGTGTAATACTGGGCATTGGCGGGGTAGCTGGTCACTCTCACAAATATTTCCATAAAAGCGAACCTGGTTATTTTACGCGCCTTCATCTTGTCCAAAATATGTCCGCAGTTACAGCAGCATGCTTACTAGTCCGTAAGTCTGTGTTTGAAGAAGTTGGCGGATTAAACGAGCAAGACTTAACAGTAGCATTTAATGATGTGGATTTTTGCTTAAAAGTTCATACCGCAGGTTACCGAAACTTATTCACACCATGGGCCCAGCTTTATCATCATGAATCAATAAGTCGCGGTGAAGAAGATACGCCGGAGAAGGTGGCGCGATTTAACAAAGAAAGTGAGTACATGAAAGAAAAGTGGAAAAAGCTATTGTGCAATGACACAGCTTATAACCCTAATCTATCCAACACACATGAAAACTTTTCGCTTCGTTAGGCGCTGAACAACTAGAAGTATTATGAAAAACTTTCCTCTATTTTTTATCCACATCCCTAAAACCGCTGGCTCGAGCTTTCGTGTGGCGGCGGAACAATATTTTGGTTCGGAAGCTACCTATTTTGACTACGGAAAAGGCTCAAACGAAACGCATCCTGATATTTTGAAGTTCGAATACGAGTCTAAAGATAGGTATCTGGCGGCAAAGAGTATAAAGAAAAATGCAAAATTTTTGTCAGGACATGTCATTTACCCCAAATACGCTCCCTTTTTTCCTGCAAAGAGCGTAGTAACATTTGTCCGTGATCCTGCCCAGCAAGTTCGTTCACATTATGAACACTTTTCAAGACTTCACGGTTATAAAGGCAGTTTCGAAGACTTTATTAAGGAAAACCGCTTTGCCAATATGCAGTCTAAAGCATTAAATGGAGTTTGGACTGATGCTATCGGCTTTATTGGTATTACGGAACGCTACAATGAATCAATAGCTCTGTTTAATAAATACTATGGAACCGATATTAAAGTACTAGATATAAACAAAAATACGGCCAAAGCATCCGATACTTACACGTTCAATGAGAGTGAGACTTCACTTATCAAAAAGATGAACGCGAAGGACTATGAGCTTTACAATTTCGCGCTAGATCGCTTTACGTTACATAAAGAGTTGTTAGATAAAGAACTTCCTTTAGTTCGATTTGGACAGATGAATATATTGCCAAAAGATAAAGGGAAGCAACTTAATATATGGGCGTGTTGTTACGAGCAAGAAGAAGCATTAGAAGCCGATATATTACTAGATGGAAAAGTAGTCGAGCACATTAAATTATCTGACTACAGGGCGTTAGCCTCAGAGAGAAATATTCATCGCGAAGGGTATATTGGGAAGTCTTACAAATATCCAGATACTTTTAAAAACGGTCAAACAATTAAAGTTGTAGAAAAGCAAACGCAGATAGTGATTTTTGAAGATGTTGTTAGCTAAAAAGCAAATTTCCGATACTGTTAGGCCTATTGAAATAGTCTCAAAATGAAAAAAGAATTACAGCAGAAACGCCTTCGAAGTCGGGCCGTTGCAACTAAGCAATACGCCAAACGTTACGCTAAAGCTATACGTAATAAGATTACTGGCAAGAAGCCGACCCAAGGTCATGTTAAGGTAAAAAGGTTTTGCTTAACTGATACTGAGTTGGCCTTTATCCAACAGGAAATAGAAAACGGGAACAATAAATTCGAGAAGCTTATCGGTTTCAAAACTGATGAATTTAATCATCACAGTGAAGTAAGGATCTCGCTAGATGCCGCCAAGGCGTTAATTGCGAATAGTTTGCCTTCTACAGATATAACCACATTAGTTACTTTTATACTGAATCATGCAGACTTCCCAGTTAGCCAATTCATAATGAATGAAGACCTCTCTCCTGAGGTTTTTAGAGATTTAGCGATACTTTTTAGAAAGGTTAGCAAAAGTACGAGCTTTTATTTGATTGCAAGGGCCAAGATGATTCGGCCTAATGGTCGTATAATCTCTAACCTTTTTAATTCGATAGCAGACGAATACATAGCTACTTTAAATGTAGGCATTGGGGTTATCACATACAATAGAAAAGACCATTTAGCAAAAACTGTCGAAGCCATCAAAGCCTTCACAACAGGTGATTATCAACTTGTTGTTGCTGACGACGGCAGTAAAGACGATACAGTAGAGTGGTGTAAACAGAATAACGTACCTCATACTTATTGTGCGAATAAAGGCGTTGTTCGAAACAAAAACAGGGCTTTGTATTATCTCAACGAAGTCAAAAAAGTTGATGTTTTAATTTTGCTAGAGGACGACTGTCGGCCGAATAAAGAAAACTGGCAAAAAGAGTGGGTGATTGCTGCGCTTTTATGGGGTCACATTAATTATGCGCATAAGCGAATAATCAAAAAAGAAGATGCAGTGGTTTCTGGTACTGGATCGAGTACTTTACCGTATCTTTGCAGGTTGGTAACAGGGCAATGCACAGCTTGTAGCAAGGACGCAATGGATAATATAGGTTACTTGGATCCAAGGTTTAGTGGCTATGGTGCCGGACATGTCGAGTGGACTGAGAGGTTCATCCGGCAGGGGTACAACGGCAGCACGGAAAAACACTGGGTGTACCCTGCAATCAACACTGGCTTAAATTCTGATGACGCACCAACTTTCAAAAATCCCGAGCAGTTAGAAAAAAACAGAGCGCTGAAGAAAAAAATAAGCAAAGATGCTCACAAGCGTGAACCTTGGGTAAATACTGATGAAGAAAATGAGTTTCTTGAAGAAATAGAATCTATTAAAGATCAATAAAACAGCGAATTATTTGTAACTACTATTTTTATTATTGACGCTAGATAATTCGCCAATCAATAATACAAGAATACTGATGAAATGTTATTCGCCGAATTTGGAATTAAAGTATGGATGCTGTAATGTTGCGTGGTTTGTTTTTTTAGTTTTATTATGTGTAGCTTCATGTGGCGGCGACTCCCAATCGTCCCCACCAACGGTGTCTGAACAGGAGCAATTAAGTCGCTCTTATTCAATAACTTTACCACAAGAAATTGTTTCTGATGACACAATCATCTTAACTGTAAACGCCTCTAATAACAGCAATCCGCAAAAGGTTACTGTAGAGTCGTGGAGTACATCATTGGAAGCTTCGCTAAACATAGTGAATACCAGTGAAGGCAAGTTCAGTTTAATTGCGCCCCAAGTACGTAAGCGCACATCATTTAGTATTACAGCAAACCTAGTAAATGAAGCCGGAACGAAATTTAATGTCAGCGCGCAGTCTTTAATACTTCCTTCCAAGCCAAATCTAATTGTCATTTTCACCGACGACCAAGGATATGCTGATATCGGTGCCCATAACATTGTTAACGACATCAACACGCCTAATATAGACAAGTTAGCGGCCAATGGGGTGCTATTTTCTAACGGCTACATAACTGCCCCCCAATGCACACCCTCGCGAGCGGGAATGGTTACTGGTGTTTATCAACAACGATTTGGAGTAGATGACAACCGATATACACCAATACCTGAAAATGTGGTCACCATGGGAGACCGTTATTCTGACCTTGGTTATACAACAGGAATGGTTGGCAAGTGGCACCTTGAAATAGATCAAAATTCAAAGCCATGGTTTAAAGAAAACTTTCCTGATACACCCATAAGTGAGTTTAACCCAGGAAGGTTACCTTCATCGCTCAAGGAGCGATATTACCCGTCATCAAAAGGTTATAAATACAATTATTTCGGTTACGCAAACCGTTACTGGGCTAACTATGACCTTAAGGGCAATCAAACCCAGTTGGGCTGGATAAGTAATTCTGACTACAGGTTAGATGTTGTTTCAGATGCAGCGACGCAATTTATAGATATAAATCACGATGAGCCGTTTTATCTTCATGTTGCTCATTACGCACCACATGTACCTTTAGAGGCAACGGAAGATTACTTATCACTCTTCCCTGAGCAGTCATCTAATCGGCGTAGATACGCATTGGCAATGATGTACGCAGTAGATGCAGGTGTAGGCAGCATAGTATCTAAGCTTGAAGAATATGGAATACTGGAAAACACTATTATCGCTTTTATCAGTGACAATGGTGCTCCAATAGGACTCGACTTTACTGATGCTCCCATAACAGAAAAAGAGGCTTGGAACGGTTCATTGAATGCGCCATTGCTGGGTGAGAAAGGTATGTTGACTGATGGGGGGATAAAAGTGCCCTTTATCGTCCATTGGCCCGAAAAGCTTCAAAGCAATACCGTTATAGATGAGCCTGTTATTAGCTTAGATGTGCTGTACTCTGCTATTAAACGTGCAGGTGCTTCTGAAACTGTTTTATCAGAACTCGACGGTGTTGATATTTTTCCAACTCAAGGTTTTGACAAGAGCGCTCTTATGAATCGCCCGCTTTTTTGGCGTTTTTGGAATCAGTCAGCAGTTCGTCTTGGAAACTATAAGTACCTTAAAATGGGCGCAGAGCACGAGTTTTTGTTTGATATGGCTTCAGACGAGGCAGTTTCCAGCAATTTAATTTCAGACATGCCAGACAAAGCAGAAGAACTCAAAAGTTTGTACGAGGCTTGGAATGTAGAGATGTATAGGCAGCCCCAACAAAACGCACTCAACTCTCAGGAGCGGGAGTGGTTGTCCTTTTATTTAACGCCTTAACGCTTTACTTTGGTGGGAGACTAGAGTCGCGTTTTACATTGCTTTTTAAAGCCTCATTTTATTTAAATGGTGTTATAGATTTAACTAAGTTCTAGAACTCTGATGTACATCAGGGTTATGCATTTATTGCGGTTGTCAGTGAGCCTGCAAATGGTAATATTAACCAATACAAACCTTTCAATGCCCACCGAAAATTTTCTATTAGATAGGACAAAATGGAAGCAGCAAATTACCCATTATTTTTTATTCATATATCTAAAACTGCAGGTTCTAGTTTCCGCGTAGCGGCCGAGCGCTACTTCGGTAAAGAGCATGTCTTCTATGATTATGGGCCTAAAGCAAATGAGACTAACCCAGACATACGAACGTTAGATTATGAAAAGCGTGACCGCTACGCAGCCGGAATGAAGATAGTAGAAAAAGCTAAATTCCTTACAGGGCACATTAATCATCCTAAATATGCGCCATTTATTCCGGCTAAGAATGCAATCACCTTCGTTCGTGATCCTATTCAACAAGTTCGTTCTCATTACGAGCATTTCACCCGCCATCACCGCTATAAGCGTTCATTCAGCGAATTCGTAAATGAACCGCGATTCAAAAACGTACAATACAAAGCGTTTCAAGGCACGTGGCCTGATGCTATTGGTTTTATAGGTTTGACAGAACGTTACAATGAATCATTAGCACTCATTAATAAGATGTATTCCATTGATATTCAAGGATTGGATATCAATAAAAATACCGAGAAAAAATCTTCAAGCTATGAATTATCAGGCGAAGAGATTGCGCTTATAAAAAAGCACAATAAAGAAGATTTTAAACTTTATGAATATGCACTTACACGTTTTGAACGGCAAAAGCTGGCTATAGAATCTGATACTCCTTTTATTCGCTTTGGTAAGACAAACATGGTTGCAAGTGATGAAGGCAAAATGATAAAGGGGTGGGCTGCCGATTATAACAGTCAGTCTCCTGTAGTCATTGACGTGCGTGTTGGTAAGAAAAAAATTGCTGAAATACCAGCCAGTGAATACAGAAGTACCGCTAATGAACGAAACATTCATCGAAACGGGTTTGTTGGGTTTAGTTTTACTTACCCTAAAAAGCTTAAGAATGGTACTCAACTTGATTTTGCGGCTAAGGAAACAGGTGAGATATTGCTTAGCGATACAATAGACCGCCAAGTATAGCGGTACATAATATGCCTTACAGCCAGTTTAATAAATCTTAGTTGTAGTAAATACAATATACTTTTTATATAACTTCTTCCTAGTAAGCTCGCCCTTTAAGTCAGTAGTTTTTTGATTTGAGCCTGAGTATATGGGCTGTCGTTTGTTGCCATAAGCCTTAATGGAGTTAAGATGGAAATAGTAAAGAGAGCTTTATCTCTTACACCCGAAATTCAAATTCATAATAAAGCAGTTGTCGTTCCTATTCAAAATTTAAGAAATGGAGAGTTTCAGGCTGGAGTTATGACTAATAGCGGCGATTTTTGTAAACATAGCGTACACATAAAGGCTGGCTTAAAATGTATTCCGCCGAGCGATGACTTTTCAGTGAGTAAAAAGGTAGCCGGGAAGCATTTATTCTGTGGAATGTTGCAAAATTCACACTTTGGCCACTTCATGGTTGAGAGTATATCAAGGCTTTGGGCGTCTAGTTTTCTAAAAGATATAGATAGTCTTGTTTTTTATAAGCGTGAAAAAAGGCGGGGTGTACCAAAGTTTGTAGAAGATTTTATTGCTCTATTTACAAACGAAATTTCTATTACGATAGTGGAAGAGGCAACAGAGTTCGAGACACTTTTTGTACCCAATCAACTAGGCATAGAACGTTCTGGAGTGTTTGTGCATCACAACGCCGCCGAGCCATGTGTAAATAACTTGATAGAAGCAGTGCGCGCTAGCTTACAAGGCAAAAACTTTCCAGAGAAACTATATGTTTCTCGTTCTCAACTTTCGGGTAGGGAAGGAGGCTTTGTTGGAGAGAGACAAGTTGAAAAAAACCTTGAAAATCAAGGTTATCGTGTTATTCATCCTGAAAAAATGTCTGTGTTAGAACAATTACAATTTTACGTAAGCGCAAAAAAGATCATATTTTCCGATGGTTCAGCATATCACCTCTTTGCAATTGTTGCTCAAGCTACCCAAAACGTTTTTGTTATTTGGAGGCGAAAAAAGCACTTTGATTTTGATTTTCAATTAATATCTAAAACAGGTGAGCTAAGCAAAGGTAAGCCGTATTTAAAAGGCTATTGGAAAGCGGCAGGACTTCCTGTTGTATCTTCAACCCAAGTTGCTGACTTAGACCATGACCAGCTGCATGAATCATTGGTAGCACACAACTTCATTGATAGAAGTTCAAGCTGGGATGTACTAGACGAAGAAACTATAGCAAAAGAAGTAGAGGCCATTTCAGCTTATCGAAAAGTCGAGATGGAATATGAACTATACTCCATGGCTTAATTATTAAAAAAATACGCGTCAAAAGGGAAGCTAACCCGTTTTGTTCAAGATGTTATTTCTTTAATTAAAACGGGTGTTATCAAACTAACGAGAGATATAGCCAGATTTTTAACTAAACCAGCTTCTTGAAAGACTCTGGAACTTCAAACAACGTATTTGGCGTAAGCATTGGAGGTTTAGTTTTTCCAGTAGAGTCGATCGAAGAACCTTCTCTTAACTGGTCTAAATAGGTAACGAGAGTTTCATTCATGGAACCGTCTGAGTAAAACAAGCCTTTTTTCAAAAACTTCTCAAAACTTACGAACCATTTCTTCCATGTCTCATCCTCAACTCTTTGATGTTGACCATCTTTTTCGCTTTTCCATTTCATATTTCGAGTTCTTTCTAGCCGTGTTAAACCGTACTGAAGGTCAAAATATCTCATGTGGAACATATATATATCATCAAATACAGTTTCGTGAGTTGAACCGTGAAAACCGGGTGACCAAGTGATAGGTTTGGCGATAATACAAGGTTTACACATTGGTGAGACAAACCGTACGTATGAGCGTTGTGATAGAACCGGTCTTGAAAAGTCTATAGTATCTTCTTCACTTGGAAGCTGCGTGACATTTAGACCTATCGCAGTAACTGACTTCCTATTCTTTACCCAGTTAGCAGTATAATCTTTAAGCCCCTGGTATCTTGCTGGGTTAGCAACTATAAACTCATCAACATCCACATGTATAACATGGCTAAAGTAATTAAGAAGTGAACTACAAAACTCGCTCAAAAACTTAGTTCTTTGCTGATTATCCTTGTACTCTCTAGGAACTCTTATGACATTAACTTCATGCCTATAGGGATCCAATGACCCATCATTCGAACCATTGTCTACAATATAGCAATTTTCCTTACCAACTTGCTCGCCATAGTATTTTATCCAAAGAGGAATAAATTCAGGCTCATTGTATACCATTGTAACTGCGGCTAGCATATTACGTAATCCTTATTTGCCATTAACTTACTGGGTATGTTGTTCTGACAGGGCTTTAAGCGACTGGTTATAACTTAACTTATTCTGCTCGAAAAATTGTGCGTATTTTTGGGCGTTATTAAGTCTAACGTTGTCGTAATTATTTGCATCTTCCTGTGTCCATTTGCACCACTCAATCAATTCTTCAGGTGTAGAGTTTTCTACATCTTTGTAGCGTACGAATGGAATACCGGTGGTGCTTGAAAGCTCTTCGGTACGAGAGTCGATAGCAATAACTTTGCCTGGTACTCCTGCTTGGATAGGCAGTGCTACGCCATGATATCGGGGACCAACAGCTAGACTGAACCTCTTTGAGTAATGCATCCAGTTTTGTGCGTCCGCAAAGAGCACGCCGTGGCTTCTAAACCAACTTGTAAGCGTCTCCCAGTCTCCCAAACTGTTGTATACCGTTTTCAGTCTTTCTTGCTGCTTACTATCGATAGTAGAGCCTTCGTTTAAACAGAGCTTGATAAGGCTTTCGGGGTGTTGTATCACATAATCGCCTTGATACTGGTTGACAAGTTCAACTAGCGTTTTTTCGAGCACATAGGACGGGTGCCATGGGTTACCTGCAGCCGTTAGTACTCTAAAATGTTTAGTAGATGTTTGGTGTTCTAAGCACTTTTGGCCTACATTCAGTTCCGTTGAAATAAATTGAGATGGACAACCAAAAGGATTTGAATCTACATCACAAGTTTGGATTACTTCAGATGTAAATGCGCCTCTAGTGATAATGTTTGATACCGAACTATCGGTCCTAAGTTCTTTTGATAATGCTAAAAGGCGTTTAGTTCCTTCTGGAATTTCAGGGTGAGTTCCCACGCTGTTGCTTTGTGCACCCAAACCGATAAACATGGTAGGTAAATCAAATGCTTTAAGCCTATCTGCCCAAGTTCCTAAATCGACATGTGCACCAATTTGATTTGCACAGCAAATAACCAGCATGTCATAGGCTTTATTCACTTGCTCGGGATTGTCTCCCCAATGTACTTCTCTAACTACATCAGCTTTAACTATCTTTTTAACACCTTCAACAAATGCAGTGTTTCCAGTGTTTCCACCTGTTGCCGACATCCATCGTTTCGAATCTGCAAATGCCATCTCCGACTTCACAAACCTGTCGATGTGAATTAAGTTTGTGATAATACCAATTTTCATATCTGTACCATTCTGATTTTAAAGCTAAAATTATCGCGTTTCGAAGAAAGACAAATGTTTTTCAGCGCACTCTGTGTAACTGAGAGGAGACGTTATGTTTTGATAAAAATCATTCCATATTGTTTTGTCAGTTGCCGCGTATTTTAACTTGTTTGCTAATTCTAGAGGGTTTCGGGCACTAAAGTGTAAACCATCAACACCATCTTTTACCTTTTCCGCCATTCCACCAATATTTGAAACAATAAGTGGTCTTCCAGCGGTGAAAGCTTCTTGAATAACCATCGGTGAGTTTTCCCACCATACTGATGGAACAATTACCCAATCAAGCTCATTTAATCTTGCTCTTTGCTCTTCTGGCCTGTAAGGGCCGACCCAGCGAAGGCAGCCTTCTTTAATAAGACTTTTTGCTAATTTCTTAATTTTTACTTGAAACTCACCTGACTGGGTTTCTAAGTTCGTCCCGTGAATTTCGACAAGAACAGACTTTCTTTCGTCTTTTGTCATGCTGCGCAAAGCTTCTAAAAGAACGTCTATTCCTTTATATGGGTTAACTTGCCCAAAAAAACCGAATCTATTCCTGGTTTCACCATCTTCAATCGCACGGGGGGCTAACGGAGGTAAGTCGCTCTGACCGTTCTCAATAACAACAATATCATTTTCATCAATACCCCAATTGATATATCGCTGACGTAAAAATTCGGAGGGGGAAATGAACCCGTCGGCTAGATCAAAAGTGGATTTAAAGTGATGCTTTCTTAGCCAGAAATCTTCGGCAGTATTTTCTGGAAAACAGCCTCTGCACTCATCAAAACTTTCGCTGCTACATAGCTTCATACCTTCGCCCGTCTTGACCATTTGGCCATTGTGTTTACAAATGGCCATGTACTCGTGAAGGGTTAGGTAAACTTTAATGTTGCTATCATACTTTTTAATTGCGCGTATGAACTCAAGCCCGATATGCGCGTAATGATGAATATGTACAATGGTAGGCTTTAATGATTTAAGCAAGTCAACAAACCATGTGGTTACAGATTCTTGATGTGCAGATTTCATTAAATGCCAATCGGCCACACCTTGTTCCCACAGGTATTCATTGTCTCGGCGTTTATGAATTTGACCCGTAACACCTCGTCCCCGGTCGGCGCGGGCGAGAAACCACGTATCTTCCACATCGTCATTTTTTTTGAATGCTTCAAACAAGTTATAAGCTGCAATTTCAGCACCGCCCAAACTAAAGTCTGGGTGACCATGAGATACCACTAAAATTCTTTGTTTCATGTGCTTAGTTGCTTCCTTTTAACCTTTGCTAACGCTTTGTTGTAGTAGTGAAGACCATTTATTTTGATGGCGGGTGGCATTGTATATTACCACTTTGGTTCTAAAATCGGGAGCGCCAGTTAAGTTAAACGATTGACGCTCTAGGTGCGTTAACTCTACAGTGGGAACGTATACGCAATGCTTACCTTGCTCTCTTATCTTGAAGCACAAGTCAGAATCTTCGAAGTCGCCTATTAGGTAACCGTTATCCCAACCCCCTACGGAATCAAACAGGGCTCGTGTCATGAGCATACATGCCCCCGTTACCGCTGGAACTACAGTCGCTTCAGAATGTGGGTCTAAACTCGGGTCAATGCCCATGTTAGGATGGTGGTTAGTCCAAATAGACAACTCATTCCTATATACGAATTCCATACCAGCGTGCTGGATAGAACCGTCTGCGAACAAAAGGCGAGGAGAAACGACACCAAAGTCTGAGTTACTATTTAAAACATCCGTAAGCTGTTCAACCCAGCCTGGATTCGTAGGGAACGCATCGCTATTTAAAAATAGAAGATAATGCGCCGTTGCGTATTCAACACCCAAATTATTTGCGCCTGAAAAACCTCTATTTAATCCACCCCAAACAACTTTGAAAGGTATGCCATAAAGCGCATGGATATCGCTAGAAAGTTTTTTAAAGGGCTCAACCAAAGTAGGGTCGTCGATAACGTAAATCAATTCGCAATGATTTTGAATAAAGAGATCTTTTGAGAAACACTGCATTTGCGCTTCTACAAAATCCACTCTGCCGTACAGGGGAATGATTATGCTTGCTTCAGGATTGCTACACTCCCCAAAGCTATATACTTCATGTGGCATAGCAGCGATAGCTTTATTTTTTTGCGCGATAGCGCTGGAAATCAAAGGCTCATCAATTTTGCTAATTCGCTTTGGGAGTTCTGATAAGGGCGTATTTATCGTGGCTAAAAATTCAGCCAGTTTTTTTGGCGTAGACTCAATACGCTCAACTTCACACTGAGCGACTTCGTGAGCACCTTCTGAAGATAAAGCGTAAATTTTGAGAACTGTCCCAGGATTACATGCCGTCAACGCTTGAACAAAACCCGTAAGTGGTAACGCTTCAGTCATCTCATCTTCGAATGCGTTGTATACATCCTCACGATACTGGAAAAAAGCGGAACGCATCGGAAGAATTTGTCCTTGATTCGTTTCAAACCAAATAAATGAATTCTGCTTTCGTATAACCCACCCGGAAGTGACTGCTTCACTTCCACTTCCAGTGGCTTTCACTGAATCGATGAAAGCTTTTACATGAGGATGAGGCCCATTTGCTTTCGGTACTATTTTTGTCCAGTTTGCAAAGCGTTCAAAATTATTCGAAGAAAATTCAGTGTTAGTGCCAAGAATGTCACATGCTTCACTAAAATATTTAGAGTTTTCGTACTCTGAATCGGCGAAATTATTTGTTCTAACTAAAGAACGCAGGTCGTCATTACCTTTTGCGACTAGACCTCCATTGCGACCCTCAGCTTTTCCGTAATGTAAGTAATGGAAAAATGGATTGACACCGGAAGCGGCTACATCAGGGTAGGCAATCAAGTATTTACTTGTTGAAAACCACTCACATGGATCTAGTCCTTCTTTCCACCCTTCTTTTAAAAAGTGGCTAAGGTAGTCGTTTGTTTCCAAAAACTTATATTTTTTTGCGTAAAACTCAGCATCGAACTCAGTTTCTATGAGGTTTTTTATTGAAGCTTCTGTAATGTTGCCTTTATTTTTCTTGAAAACGCTAAGCACCTACTTCTCCATGTGAGGATTGTCATTATTCGATAATTTGCATGAGATATTACTACAACCGCATTATCTAGTGCAAAGTATAGAGAAAACCAATATTGTAGATTGTGCTATTTGAGGTCTAAAAGTACCTAGATTGAGAACTTGCAGATATCAGGTAATATTGTCTTAAATTTATATTAGATGCATTCAATTGTGCTCAGAGGAAGTTGAGGAAAAATATGTCGGAGCTAGAATCGATCTTGAAGGGCCATATAGACCGTCTTGAAAGCGGCGTGTTACAGGGATGGGCTGCGAGAGTAGGCGACGAATCTCCAATCGAACTGGCGGTGTACGATGACGAGGGGGTACTTCTCGGAGAGGGGGTTGCTGACTTATATCGAAAAGATCTTGAATCTGGGGGTATTAACAAGGGTAATCACGCCTTTTCTTTTGAAGTGAATACCTTACTTATGGAAGCAGGTCGAGCAATTGTTATAAAATGCAAACAAACTGAAAAGGTCATAGCAAGATCTCGTTTTGAAATAGAAATTTCAAAACCATCTGCAAGTGTGACAATTGAAAACCTGTTAGGTAATAAGCTTTCGTTTACAATTTACAACCATAGCATCGGCGAAGAGAGAAAAATTCTTACCTTTAGCATAGGCAAGGAAAAAATTGGTACCTACGAGTTTAGCAATAAAGAGAAAATGCACTCATCACACATTTGGGTTCCCGCAAAATTTCTTGATAATGCATGTCACGTCATAAACGTGGGCGTTCAAGGCGAGGTTGCAAGCTATGGAAAGTTGGAAATAAAAGGTGACCCAATCCTCACGCCATGGGACTTTTTAAATCATAGTAGAAAAGAAGCACACTTCATTTCCAAACCTGCTAGTGCCGATGGTCGCTATGAGTCTTTAACACTTCATCTAAGTGATTCAAATCGATTAAGTGATATCAAAGATTTGTCCATTGCTCATACAGTTTTGGTTGAGGGTTATCAGGGAAGAAAATCATATCCGTCATTTTCTCTTCCTAAGGTTGAAAGCCCTGTAGCGTCTATAATAATTCCAGCATATAACAAGTTCGAGCTTACTTATCACTGCATTGCCTCTGTTCTTCTCGCATACAACAAGACGTCTTTCGAAGTCATATTGGCCGATGATTGCTCTACTGATGAAACAGCAAAAGCGGAAGAAATAATAGGCAATCTAGTTGTTTCTAGAAACGAAGAAAATTTACGCTTTCTCAAAAGTTGTAATAAAGCATCTGAGCTAGCGAAAGGCGATTATGTCATTTTTCTAAACAATGACACCGAAGTGAAAAGTCACTGGCTTGATGAGCTTGTTGCGCAGCATAAAGCTGATGAGCATGTGGGGCTTACAGGTTCTAAGCTACTAAACCTAGACGGAACCTTACAAGAAGCGGGTGGAATAGTATGGGCTACAGGAGAGCCTTGGAACGCAGGGCGTAACGGCAATCCATTTGACCCAGCGTGGAACTATGTACGTGAAGTGGATTATGTTACTGGCGCAGCAATGTGTGTAACTAAATCAGTGTGGGAAGAGGTTGGTAAATTCAGTGAGGAATATGCACCATGTTATTACGAAGATACGGACCTCTCATTCAAAGTACGGGACGTAGGTTATAAGGTGCTTTATGTGCCACATTCTGAAGTTATTCATTTTGAAGGTCAGTCTCATGGTACAGACGTAACTAAGGGCTTAAAGCAGTATCAAGTAGTTAACGAAACAACGTTTAGACGAAAATGGTTTAACACTTATAAAAAAGGGTCCAAACCAACCCTTAGTACTATGCATCTAGAAAAAGATAGAAATGTCGAACAGCGTGTAATGGTCATAGATTATGCTACACCGATGCAAGGAATGGACGCTGGCAGTCATGCTGCATTGCAAGAGATAAAAATGATGCTGGCGTTAGGGTTTAAAGTAACCTTCGTGCCAGCGAATCTAGCGCCTATGGGTAAATACACCAGTGTTTTGCAAAAAATGGGCGTAGAGGTCTTGTATGTGCCTTTCTACTATTCATTGGACGATGTATTACAGCGAAGACTGGGTGAGATGGATGCTGTTTATATTACCCGTTACGATGTCGCTCAAAAATATGTTGACGTAATAAAAGAATCAGACACACCAATCCTATTCAATAATGCAGACCTTCATTTCCTCAGAGAAATTCGTGCAGCTTTGGTTAACAATGATGAGGAGGCTATGGATTTAGCCCTATTAACGAGAGATGAAGAGTTAGAAGTTTGTCAGAAAGTTGACGCCATACTTACATATAATACTACAGAACAGGCAGTAATTTCGAGCCATATCGCGCAAGAAGCCAATATGCATATTACTCCATGGATAGTCGAACCCAAAGATAGCGGCCCCCAATTCCATGAGAGAGAAGGTATTGCATTTCTTGGTGGGTATAACCATAAACCGAACACGGAAGCTGTGGAATATATGGTTAAAGAGGTGATGCCGAAACTGAAAGTTCGACGACCTGACATCACCTTTTTCATCTATGGCAGCAAAATGCCTGAACATTTCAAGGACTTTGAAACTGATAATGTAAAGGTAAAAGGTTTTGCAGAAAAATTAGACGGCGTTTACCACAATCACAAGGTATTCATCGCGCCGTTACTCTCTGGCGCGGGTATTAAAGGGAAAGTTTTAGACGCTTTAGCATATGCTACGCCTACTATTCTCACTTCCATCGCTGCGGAAGGAACTGGTCTCACAAATGGAATTAATACAATAATTGCCGACGACGTAGACGAGTGGATTGAGGCAATTATAAAGCTGTACGACGATGACAAACTTTGGAAACAGTTTAGTGAAAATAGCGAAATACTAGCTAGAGAGAATTTTTCTTACCAAAATGGCGTTAAGAAAATGAGAAAAATCTTCGAGTCTGTTGGTATTTTTACGTCATTATAGAATATTGTAAGTTTTATAAAAGCCACTTTCTTAGTGGCTTTTTCATTTGCTACACGGAAGGAAATCAAATGTTCCCTGAGGTGGAAGTAAACATTATTTTTAGTTTTCTGTTGAAAAAGTGAACAGCGTGCTCTAATGTGACTAAAATCTATTTACTAGTATTTTGATTTATTGACAGGGACGCCTTATGAGTACCATTCGCTTGGCTCTAACTAGATGCTTATTACTCGCACTAGTTTCGTTTTCTACGCAGGTTTGCGCTACCACTTACCAAAGTTTTCAAGAATTGTTAGACAACGAGTCATTAATTCTCTCAGTTGACGAAACCACGCTTGATGAATACGGGATTATAGTCGAAGGAATATTAATTAAGTCAGACGCGGGTTCATGGAGCTTCTCAGATCGTACACAAACACAGATTGTTCCATCTTACGATATTGTATTCTCCACAGCGGGAAATCAGCTTACACAAACTTATCTAGACAAATCACACGGAAGCACCTCATTTCAAACTCATGATGTTTACAGTGATACTTACCGGGATCGATGGGGAGACCAAGTAGCTGATCAACTCATTGCCGCGTTCGAGCAAGGTTTAATAACTCAAACACCGTCCTTACAGTGGACAAGTGTGACTGACAATGTTGTCTATACAATAGCCAACACAGCGGATGGCTATTTTGACGTTAACGCCAATGTCACAGTCGAGGAAATACTATATATTCCAGGAGATGTTGTTAACGGAATTGAAGGTGGATGGCAAGGCGAGTCGGAAATTTCTGCGTTTTCAACAAACGTATATAATGGATTACGTTTCGAGTTTGGAATAGCAGATAGAGGGCTTTCGTTTGACAGCCTAGAGGGGATGAGTGCCGCTATTCCAGTTGTCGATGAAATAGATTTTCAATTCGGTGACGAAGTAAATTCGATTGTGCATGACATTTTCGAATTATCGAGCACGCCTGTAACATCAATAAGTCAAATTCTTGAAGACGCATACACAACTGAGCTCAAAAGTAACGAAATTTTGGTTAATATGAATGGAGTTCTGTTTGTTATCACCCCCATCCAGAAAGTTAATGAGTCGGTGTGGACTGTTCTTGTTGAAGTAAGCGCTGAGGGGGAAACGTATCGCTTTGCTCGTGAGTTGGTGGCGATTGATGGCTCGGCTAAAAATTTTGGTTCTGGGTTAGTCTCAAACTTTCCCTTTGTTTATAACGCTAATATTAACGGTCGTATTGACGCTTGGGCGAATGACAAAGGTTGGCCTATTTGCGACATGTTATATGCTTACTCCTTCAGCAATGACGGTACTTTTAATCGAGGTGTTCACTGCACCAATGACACGATCCTAATGGGAACTTCAGGTTGGACATGGACAGTGCTAGATAGGAAAGTTTCGTTAAACTTCGATTCTAGTTATGCTATTCGAGAGAGAAACTGGATACCACTAACAACCAACGATAATGGTTTAACGTTTGTATTGGAATACAGTACTTATGAAGACGTTCCTAGTGGTACGAGTGGTGTGTGGATGGCTCCTCGTATCAATTACTTGGAACTAGTAGATCTTAGTCACTACAAAGATGAATACATCGCAGGTGGATTTGACGGTGATAATGACGGTGACGGAATATCAGACTCTGATGACGATGACGACGATAACGACGGCATGGAAGATTACTTCGAAGAAAGTTATGGTCTAAATCACCTAAATAGCAATGATGCCAATCAAGATGCAGATAATGATGGGTTAACCAACCTTGAAGAGTTTACATTAGGAACGAACCCTACAAATTCTGACACGGATGGAGACCGAGTGCCGGACGTAGTTGACGATTTCCCTACAGACGCATCAAGAACAGATGCTTCAACTCAACTGTTTTCATTTACATACACATTTGATGGCAACGCTCGAGGTACTGCTGGGCATGAATTAACCGCTGTAGTAGAAGGTGCGTTGCTTGAAGATAATGACACAATCGTAATTACTAATGTAGTAAGTGCCTCTTTATCAGGTATTGAGTACGACATTACTAGCGACTTAGCAATAAGAGCCGCCAACCCATCGCACGCCGCAAGGATGAGTCTTTCCGGTAATACACTAGATTTTTGGGTCTGTGTACAAGGGTTTACATTTACCGACAATGGAGGAGATTGTTCATTTGGGCTTGATGGCGGTTTCTTGATATCCCCCTATTTAGATTTCAATTCTCTAGACTGTATTACCTCTGATCCACAAGGTGATTGTATAACGTGGGCTTGGGCTGGTATTCCTGAATTAGGCGGTGATTATCGCGATGGTGACGTCCCCTTTAATCTTACAAACTGGTCTGCACGAGAAATAAGAACTTACACACCAGTAAATGATTTAAATGCAGATGGTAAATCTGATTTGCTATGGCGTAGTTTTGATAAAGGTTGGAACTTCTTGTGGACAATGAATGGAACTCAAACATCTGCTGCTACCCCAATCAATGTAGTACAAGAGTATACGTGGACGATGGATGGTCTCGGTGATTACGACGGTGATGGTAAATCGGACATTCTGTGGAGAAATAGCGCTACAGGTATGAACTTCATGTATTTGATGGATGGAGCAAGTATCAAGAGTCGATATGCGCTAAATGTCGTAACCGCAGGTAGGTGGGAATTAGTAGGTAACGGTGATTTTAATGGCGATGGTATAGGCGACGTAATGTGGCGTAACGTAGAACGGGGAGACACGTGGTTCTACATGATGAAAGATGGGCTTATTGAAACAAGTCAGCCGTCTCTATGGGTAACAGACTTAGATTTTAAAGTGGCAGCGACAGGTGACGTTAACGGCGATGGCTCAGAAGACATAATTTGGCGTCACAATGGTACTGGCCGCAATTATATTTGGATAATGGAAAACGGTAGTATAGCGAGCAGATACAGCCTCAATGTTATTAATACAGACTGGTCTATTGTGGGGGCGGGAGACTTAGACGGCGATGGAACTGATGATATAGTTCTACGCAATCAAGTTGACGGTAGAAATTGGGCGTATTTAATGAAAGATGGTCAAATTGAAACTAGTACTCTTATTAATCAAGTTGCGGATTTAAATTGGGAAATTAGCAATGTTGGCGATTATGACGGCGACGGCAAAGCAGATTTCATGTGGCGAAACGAAACGACAACTCGTAATCTTATCCACTTAATGAACGGAACGACAATCAAAAGTCGCGGAGTATTACGACCGACAGACGATACATGGAAGGTAGCTAAGTAGGTCTACTTATACTAGATAGAAAAGGCGGTTCAACCGCCTTTTTTTTATATAAGTTCTATGTTATTTTGAAATAATGTTTTAAGGAAAGGAACTCCGTAAATGAAGCGTATTTCATTTATAACAGGGATGGTCGTCATAAGCGTTGCTAGTGGTTTACTGTACCTAAACACCACACGCGACGAAAAGAAACCCCTTCAAGATACTCACTCTGTCGTCAAACGCGATGAAAAAGAGCTAGATGTTAAATACGGCAACGGTGACCCAAAAGCACCCAGCAGTATATTAAGCAATGTTTCTGAACCCCAAAAAAGCAGGCTGAAAGAACAGCAGTTAGAGCAGGACGAACCCCTGACTACTGATGTTTTTTCATCTACCAGCCGTGACGGGAACAGCCAATCACGTATTAAAGTACAGTTACTAGATGCTAATAAAAACGCTCAAACAGTGACCACGGGCAATATCCATAAGCAACCAACCTCACTACTGAATTACGGCTTTAAACGAACAAAAGACGTTTATTCTGGTATTGATGTTATTGAATATGTTGATGGAGGAAAAGTCGACTTTGATTTCCACGTAACACCCGAAGGTAACATATCTGATATAGAAATGCGCTTTTCGGAAGCATCCACCGTGACTATGGATAGTGAAGGAAACCTTCTTATCACCGCGTATAACGGTACAACACAGTATGTAAGTCGTCCTAGAGCGTGGCAAGAAAACGATGGCCAAAGGCAGGTGCTTCAAAGCAGCTATGTAGTCGATGGCAATCTCGTGTCTATTGATGTACCAAATTATCGTTCAGATAAAACACTAGTTATTGATTAATATAAGGATATAGAGGTGAGGAAACTTTACAGTTACTTCTGCATTGGCTTGTTGGCAACAGTTTTCCTACTGTCCAATGCCGCAAATGCTGCGCCAGGAGATATTAAATGGTCTGTCGATTTAAATGCTGGTGATGTTATAACCGTCCCAGCCGTTGCTGAAGATGGCACGATTTACATTGGTACTTACTATGATGGACTAATGGCATATTCTATCAACGGCTCACACCTTTGGACCTATAATTCTTATACAAATTACGGCTCTTCGCCTGTAATAGGGCAGGATGGCACGATATACGTCGGTTCCACTGATAACTCACTCTATGCAATCAATGCTGACGGTTCGTTGAAGTGGAAATTTACCACAGGTGCCAATGTTTCATCTACACCAGCGCTTGGCTCAGATGGGACGATATATGTAGGCTCTGACGACAATAAATTTTATGCTGTAAATCCAGATGGTACACAAAAATGGGTTTTTCAAGGGAGCGGCGATTTCAGTTCAGGTGCTGCGATGGCTACAGACGGTACAGTATATGTTGTGTCTGAATATCGGGATATTTATGCGCTAAATCCAGACGGTACTTTGAAGTGGCAAGCTGAAACAACTGGTTATAACTACGGTGCACCATCTATCGACGCATTAGGTACAGTGTATGTCGGTTCAACTGACAACAAAATGTACGCGCTTAACTCTGACGGCACGCAAAAGTGGGTTTTTGAGACCGGAAATGATATCAGAGGTTCAGCAGCAATTGATAACGCCGGAAATATCATTTTTGGTTCGGCAGACAACAATGTGTACTCTCTATCCCCAACAGGAAGTATTAATTGGGTCTATACGACAGGTAGTTACGTTTATAGTACCCCAGTAGTTGGGGCAGATGGCTCTATCTACTTTGGTAGCAGGGACAATATCTTTTATGCTCTTAGCAATGCAGGTGATTTTTTATGGAGCTCGAACGAAACGGGTTTCTATGATTTCGATGCGTCTGCAACCTTAGTTTCAGACGGTACACTTTATGTCGGTAACGATAATGACGAGCTAATCGCTTTCGAAACATCGACCTCGCTCGCTGAGTCAGCGTGGCCTAAAGCATACGGAAATGTAAAAAACACGAGTTTGGCCGGCGACGCATCTGGTCAGATTACAGCATCACTAGTGCCTTTGCTTACCAATATCAATACAACTGGTCAATGTCCTGAAATGGAAATGACGGTAACGGTACTAGATTCCTACAGAAATAACATACCAGGCCTTACGGCTGACGATTTTAATATACATATAAACGGTGCCCCGGTGGATGTGAACACCGTAAGCTTAGTTTCCGACGTACGTTCATCAGTGTTAAATGTCGCTTTCACTTTAGACTACAGCGGTTCAATGAGTTCAGCTGATATCACTTCGATGGAAGCTGCAGCTACACAATTCGTGTCTTACATGCAACCTGGCGACCAAGCTAGCATAATCAAATTTGCAAGTAGCGTAGACGTCATACAGCCGTTCACTGATGATCTTGCTCTTGTTACAAGTTCTATACCTGAAGATTACGCTGGAAGGGGTGGTTCAACTGCATTGTACGATAGCGTATATCAGGCTCTATCGAATGTATCTGGCCAATCAGGTAGGCAGGTTGTGGTAGCAATGTCTGATGGCTCTGACAATAACTCGTCGTTCAATATTGACGAAGTGGTCGATTATGCCAATCGTCTTGGTATTGTTGTTTATACAGTAACACTTGGTTCTGGTGATAGAGATGCCATGAGCACTCTAGCACAGCGAACTGGTGGCCTAAGCTATTATTCTCCAACGTCGACAGAGTTGGAAGACATCTATCAATCAATAGTTACAAGCATTCAAAGTCAGTATGTAGTCACATTTACAGACCCTACAAATGGTGGTTCAGATCACAACATTGAAGTTCAAGTTACTGATGAGAATCAATTCGGTTCAGTGTTTTCTACATATGATAGTTGCCGCGATTACAATACAGGCATCAACCAAATAGTAGAATATCAATGCCCGCTACTTGAAGCGGTGGTGAGTGTTTACGATCAAAATGGTGTGCCTTTAGATGGACTGGGTATAAATAGCTTCGACTTGTACCTTGATGGCACCGCCTCTCCAATTAGTAGCGTCACTCAAGTACAGTCAGCCAATTCAAAAACGACTTTCGCGGTTGTGATGGACTACAGTGCTTCTATGTCGTCTTCTGATATAACTAGTATGCAAACGGCTGCTAAACTTATTATTGAAAATAAGTCGGATGCCGATGAGGGTATGGTTGTTAAATTTTCTGACCAGCCGAATGTGGTACAAGCCTTAACGACAGACACTGCTTTGCTTTATGCTGCTATCGATTCTCCATTCGATAACTACGGTGCAACAGCAATGTACGATGCGATTGATGTAGCTTTAACTGATATTGCTAGTACATCGGGCAGAAAAGCTATTATTGTTCTGACTGATGGTGACGATACAGCCAGTACTGGAACACTCGATTCCGTAATTGCTAATTCTAATCAGTACGACATACCTGTATTTACAATAGGTTTAGGGCAAGCAGATGCTACCGTACTACAAGAATTGGCAAACAGAACTTATGGTATTTACTATTACGCGCCAGATAATTCGGAGTTGGCAAACATTTACGCAACCTTATCTGACGTTTTACAAAGTCAGTACCTAATAACGTTCGCGGATATCTTTGCTGACCAAATGCAACATACTGCGGTTATTAACACTGTCGTTCAAGGTAGACCTATCGCAAGTTCACAACGTAGCTTTTTAAGCTGCGCTCCTCCATCAACAAGTGCACTAGATTTTGAATCTGGTGACGCAGCACTAAGTTCCTTTGTCCTTACTGGTGACGCAAATTGGGAAATAAGCGATATAGAACCTATAGACGGCTTATATAGTATGAAAGTGCCAGATGCACTAATAGACGGGCAATCCGCAACAGCAGAGTTAACGCTTGAAACTGCTGCTGGTGATTTAAGCTTTGATATGAAAGTTGATTCAGAATCTGGTTATGACTTCTTAAAATTCTACATAGATGATGTATTACAAGGTCAGTGGTCTGGTGTAAGCGCAATTGAAACCGTTGTGTTTCCAATTTCTGACGGCACTCACACCTTTAAGTGGGATTTTTCAAAGGATAGTTCGGTTTCTCATGGTCTAGATTCAGCCTGGGTGGATAACATAGTTATTCCAGGTGTAGACAACGGTAGTGGGGCTGACAGCGATGGTGATGGTGTTATAGATAGCGTTGATGCGTTTCCAAACGACAGATTCGAATGGGTAGATACTGACGGCGACGGCATAGGTAATAATAGCGATCCAGATGATGACAACGATGGTTGGCTAGATACGGTTGATGCGTTCCCTCAAAACCCTGCAGAGTGGCTTGATACTGACGGTGATGGTATTGGCAATAATGCAGATGACGACGATGATGGTGATGGTATTGTCGACCTTGCCGACCCTACGCCACTTGGCTATGCAGCAATAAACGATGTAAACGGTGATGGAAAGTCTGATCTACTATGGCGAAGCTTTGCGAAAGGTTGGAACTTCCTATGGGCGATGGATGGTACCCAGTTGTCTTCAGCTACTCCTATTAACGTCGTGCAAGAATATACGTGGTCCATGGCTGGTCAGGGCGATTATGACGGCGATGGCAAATCAGATATATTTTGGCGAAATAGTGACACAGGCAAAAACTTTATCTATCTGATGGACGGCGCAAGTATTAAAGAGCGTTACGCTTTAAATTATGTAACTGCCGGAATCTGGGAATTAGCTGGTAGTGGTGATTTTAATGGCGATGGCACAGGCGATGTATTGTGGCGCAATACAAACAGAGGCGATACATGGTTTTACATTATGAACAACGGTTATATTGGTATTAGTCAACCGTCTCTCTGGGTAACTGACCTTAACTATAAGATTGCTGCAACTGGTGACCTAGACGGCGACGGAGATGATGATGTTATATGGCGTCACAGCACAACAGGCGTAAACTACATCTGGTTAATGGAAAATGGCATTATTGCTAATCAATATACGCTTAATACAGTGAACGCTAATTGGGATATTGCTGGCACTGGTGACTTAAATGGAGACGGTATTGACGACATCGTTATGAGAAACCAAGTAGATGGCCGAAACTGGGTTTACTTCATGCATGCTGGTTTAGTAAGTACAAGTACTCTCATCAATGAAGTGGCAGACCTGAATTGGCAAATTGCCAACATCGGCGACTATGACGGCGATGGAAAAGTGGACTTTCTCTGGAGAAATGAATTGACTTCAAGAAATATCATCCATCTTATGGACGGTACTACTGTAAAAGGTCGCGGAGTCTTGAGGCCAACCGACAACAACTGGCAAGTGGCCAAGTAAATTAAAAAAGAGAGCGTTTGCTCTCTTTTTTCTTTTAGTAGGCTTGATTTTGTAGTGAAAACGAAGCCTACTTATCTGAATAACTATTAATTTCACTATTTAACTGTAAATCATAAAGTGCTCAGCTTTTGAGTATTAAGTTAGCGAAGAGCAATCTAGATAGGTTTGTATAAAGTGTTCTTCAGTCACATAAGCTTATTAGTTCAACCTAAAATATCCTCCACACCGGGATACTTAGCTAGACCTTTACACTGCGATGTAAGCACTTTTTGAATGTTGCGTGCCTTCTCTTTGTCTCCTAAATAAGCCCAAATGACCATTGAACGAAACTTTGCGCCGGGGTCAGAAATTTGGCTTTCAATGCTGCTTAGCTCCTCACGAATCCCTGCTTTTACCGACCCTGTTTCAAACGTGCGGTTCATTCTAGAGATGTGAAGATAAGCGTATAACTGATCAACCATTACCGTGGTGTTTTGGTCAGATCTTTGTGAGATCTTAACTGCATTTTCATAGGCTTCCATTGCTTCTTGTTTCATATTCTTAGCTAAATATGAATCTCCCAAATTAATCCAAATTGGATAGAGGCCATTACTATTAGTATCAGCCATAGCGTCGAGGCTTTTCAAATTATATCCTATGGCGTCGTCGTATTTCTGCATATAAAAGCTAGCGGTTGCTAGCAGATGATCTGAAATATTGGAGGCGCCAAACTCGTGTTCCATTGCCTTATAGTTTTGAAAGGCGGCCTCAATGTTTCCGTTGCAAAAATAAATACTGCCTAAGTTACCTAAAACGTTTTGAGTGACTTCAATCTCTTTACTCTCTTCGAATTTTTTTAAGGCAAGTGAAGCGTTACCTTCGTAATAATGCAAGCGGGCTTCAATGAACGGAATCATCCAATCGTTGGGAGCTAATCTACTTGCTTTAACAATACTTTCTTTAGCTAACGACATGGCTTCAGAATTTTTAGTCATTAAAAATTTCTTTAAATAACTTTCTGTTAGGCCTACATATGCGGATGAATAGTTAGGGCTTACTTTTAGAACTTCTAGGTAATATCCGATTGCAACATCGATGTCGCTCTCTCGACGACTTTTTTGTGCCAATGAAAATAACACTTCCGGTTTATCTTTAGCTTGTTCGCTAGCCCGGTTGCAAGCATCGGTGGCGTGTACTAGATAGTTGTCATCCGCTGTTAAATACATTTTTTGTGCATACAAATTACAAAGTTGAGCTAGGGCCAATGGATTTGTTGGCGCAGCAGCTAATATAAGATGAGTCTTCTCAAGAGCAGCATTAACATTACCTTCGTTTAGGCCTTTGTGAAGCAATGCTTGACTAGAAACATAGTTCTTCGCATTAGTTTCATCTAATCCCTTATAAGAGTATTCAGGTCCAGCTAAATACTGTTTTAGGGCGCTTTCTAGTTTGGCAGAGGATTTATCAATAGTTTTTTCTGTAACGATAGTTTCGCTGTCTATCAAAGATGCGAGCAAAGTTTTGTTTGCAGTGGTGTAAGCGAAGCCCAAAAGCGCCTTAAAGATACCCTTTTCCACTAATTCTAATGAGATAACTAAGTCAACGTTATAGTTTTCAATTAGCGAATAAGGTGAGTCATTAGCTGCAATATCAGAAATAGACACTGAAGATATTGTGAAATCTTTCTTCAGTCTTTTGGCCAGGTGCCTAGCTACTTCTTTTTCTAACTCACTGTTACCTTTTATGATCATTAATGACTGTACATTAGGTATGGACCGAGAAATTGAATCGACAGTATTTTCGTTAGTGTTCCAAAGTAAAGTTAACGAAATAAGAGCGGCTGAAACAATAAAAAAAGCCACGATATAAGTGTGTCGTAGCGTTCCTGCGTGTCTTTGATATTTAACTTTAGCTGTTCGGAGAGTCGGTGGAGAGGAAGGTATAATAGCGTTGTTTTCCTCAGAAGCATCTAAATCTTCTTCTGCGTTGTTATCTGCAAGCTCTGATTTATCGTTATAAATTGCCCCTTCAGTCACGGTGACTGGATTTAACTCCTCTTCAGACTCTAACTCATCTTGGGTAAGAAATAGAGAATGAGGGGGGACATTCAGAACAGTGGCGATGCGAGTAATAGTTTGGTGAGAAACCCTTGTTTGACGAAAAGTTCTATTAACTAGGTCTCTAGGAGGAGAGTTAATGTTTTCTTTTTCTGCAATAAGCTTGGCAAGTTCAGACTGAGAGCGAATGCCTGCATTAAGCATTGCTACTTCAAGCTTATTTCGTGACGCGATAACACCTCTAACCCGCTTTCTTGTAGCCATTTCTCAAATCCTTTTCCACTGGCGTTACAGAAATTCTTAAATGTCTTTATTTACGGCTAAGTACTGCTAACTACGTATTCCTTAAAGTATCAAAAACTGTATTGTTTGAAAAGTGAGCAGGTGTGTTTTTGGTAGTTACCCGCTCATTTTAGAGAGAGGGAAATCTTCTAGGTGAGAGGGCTAGCTCGGCTCAATTCTAAGTTTCCCTTAAATTCCGATTAATAATCAAATTCAATGCAATATTAAGGCGGGTGACACATGGATTGCGGTAACTACAAACCTAAAATAAACATAGCTATATTGTTTTATAGCGCTTTCTTGATGATGATATCGTCAATGGCAAGTGCCATGACATTAAGCGTTACAAAAACAACTGACAAAGCTTCAACAGGTGGTTATATCTACCACAAGATAATTATTTCAAATGATTCAAGCTCTACAAAAAGTGATGTTACTCTTTACGTAAACGTTGGCGAAAACACATTTTTTAGGAATCCATTACCCTCGATATCTGGCGGGTGTAGCGGCGTTTGTGACTACACAGAAACTGCTAGATGGGAATTTGGTGACTTAGCCCCAGGCGCTTTTAAAGTGGTCACGCTCCCTGTTTATTCTTCTAACCTATCAACTGGCGACGAACGCACGTTAACAACCAATGTAACGTATTCAGGGCAGTCCAATACGCTCGAAGTGCTAAAACCTTCAACAATCAATAACTCTCCATCTGTCGCACTGCATGTTGCTGCCAGTTCACAAGTTGTGTCTGCCAACGAGAATGTGGATTTTGAGATCTCCTATGGAAATGTGGGTAACACGGGCATCGCCTCACCTTCAATGGAAGTGAATATTCCTGCTGGAATGAGTTTTGTATCTGCCTCACATAACGGCACGGTTTCCAACAATAAAATCGTATGGGCCTTGCCTGCGTTGAACCCAGATGTTGGTAATAAGTATCTATTTACTTTGAAAAAGTCCGGTTCGTCTTCAAATGGCAAAGTGGATGAAGTAAGTGCACAGTTTTTCAATGGCTCTAATGCTATTGTCACTTCGGAAGATGCGGTGGTGACAAGTAACTTGCCGCAATTAAGCTTAACGGTAAGTGCTAATAATGATTATTGGCAAGAAGGGTCTTATAGTGTGATGCGCTATATCGTTAGCAATAACAGCGGTGTGGCTGTGCCTGAGGTAAGCCTTTTTTCCATGGCCGCTCCTGGAACTGCACATACTCTGGCTAGGCCCTCCATAAATGGTGGTTGCAGTGGTGCATGTGACTCGTCTGAGTGGGGCCGGTGGGAATTAGGAACCATTGGTGCTGGCGAGTCGAAAGTAATAACTGTGCCCATTTATAATACCAATGCCGATTCTGGAGAGCCAATTGAAAGCTTAGTTCAAGTGTTTACGGGCAGCGGAGAGTACTTTCTAGGAACGCGCCCTACGGTTATTCGTGCAAACGAATCAACAGTCGATTTAATTATCTCCCCAAATAAAGGTATTGTTGCTAACAACGAATCTATTAAGTATCAAGTTACTTATGGAAACCAAGCTACTAGCGCTTACACGCCGATGAAGTTGCTTTTTTCTATTCCCGAAGGATTTGATTACGTTTCAAGTAGCGATGATGGAGCGGTAGTTGGCTCAAACGTAGAGTGGAATTTAGGCACTATTAACCCTGCTATTGGTGGAACACGGTTCGTAGAAATCAAGCCTTCTACACCTTTATCTAACGGTAACATCGTAAAAACAGAAGCAATACTCCAGGATGAGAACTGGATTCAGCGCTCTACAGACTCTGTTGTTATTAATGGAACGATAAACCTAGACGTTATCGCCACTATACAAAATGAGATGAGCCAAGAAAGTGAATTGACCTTTGTAAAAGTGCTAGTTGCTAACAAAGGAGCACTAGACATCAGTGAGCTCAACTTGTCGATGATGGTGCCGTCAAGAACAGCCTTTACACTACCTATGCCCGGTATTACAGGCGGTTGTTCAGGGGCTTGCGATTCTGGTGAATGGGCGAGATGGACATTCCCTGTAGTTGGCGCAGGTGAGTCACGCTTTGTTACTGTTCCTATCTATTACAATCAAATTACAAAGGGTGAGCCTTTAGAAATTCAGCTTCATGTAGACGATGCTACGAAGTCATATAACTTAATGCTACAACCTACGTTTGTTGCTAAGAGTGATAATGATATGCAGTTATCACTTGTTTCAGACAAGCAACAAGTTGCTGCGGGCGAGCGTGTGCGCTACGAGATTACGTACGGGCAATTAGGTAGCGATGCGTATACCGATGTTATGTTGAAGTTACCTATACCAGAAAACCTTACTTTTGTATCAGGGAGCGACGGTGCGTTTATCGAAAATGGCCAGCTACAATGGAATTTGGGAACAGTAAACCCTGGGGATGGAGGTATGCACTATGCATACTTCGACGTGGATACAGAGCTTACTGAAGGTACGCCAATTTCGCTAGAAGCTGCGGTTTACAACAGTACTGAACGTGTTCAACGCTCTGCAGATAGCATAGTAATTAAAGAAGACGTGAAGTTAACTGTTACAGCGTCACGAGCAAGCACATTACACCAGCAAGACCTATATAGTTACCAAAAGTTCGTGGTCGCAAACGAAGGCGCTTTAGACATTTCAGATGTGCAATTACATATTCAAACGGGAACACGTTTGCACCATTCACGCCCCTCTCCCGGAATTTCAGCGGGCTGCAGTGGAGCGTGTGACTATCATGAAAGAGGTCGCTGGATTTTAGATACCCTAAAGGCTGGCGAGTCTAGAACTATATCTATTCCTTTTTACACAACCAATGCAGTATCGGGCGAGCCCTTAGACATTATTGCTTATGCAACAGAAGCTTCTGGTGACTTGCAAGTAACTGCTAGACAATCTTTGTTAACCTCAGCTGTACTGCCGTTAGAAATGGTGCTTTCCTCGCAACGAAGTGTAATAAAAGCGAATGAAATTCAAAGCTTTCAAGTGAGCTATGGTAATTCAAGCGCAACCGCATATCCCAATGCCCTGTTGAAGGTAACCATTCCTGAAGGATACAGTTATCAGAGCGCTACGGGGGTAAATGAAAAGATAGGCAATGTAATCTACTGGCCCTTAGGTACGATAGAAGCCAGTCATTCAGGTGCGGTAGCTTTTAGCTTGAAAGCGAACTCTACGGTAACTAACGGCCAAACAATGAAAATAGAGGCGGAAATAATTAGCGAGGACAATGCTGATAGCGTAAGCAGAAGCAACCTTGTTACTGCTATACACAACCAAGTGCCTTTCGTTCTAGATGTTGAAAATGTGTACACGACTCCGATAACCAGTGAGTCGACAGCCACGGTAAATCTTGATCTCGAAGTCACTAGTCCTACCCAAATTGCAGAAGTCAGAGTTACTTCTAATGCGCCGCAATATAGTAGCTATCCAAACAGTACCACTGCTGGTGGATGTTCAGGTGTTTGTGATGGTAGTGAATGGGGCAGATGGGAATTAGGAAGCTTAAACAGCGGTGCCATATCACCTTTAAACTACGTACTTTCCATGGGGTACAACCTTCCTCCAGGTAAGTTACTTATTGGTAATTATGTGGCAAGTTCTACCTCATCACCTGTTTTAATGCAGGCGATTTCAACGGTTATACCTACGGGCACTGCCGTTGTTACATCTCCTAATCACGATAGCGACGGTGACAACATTCCTGACTGGTGGGAGCTTAGATATTTAGGCGCGATGAACTGGTTGTTAGCCGATAGCGATGGTGATGCTGACGGTGACGGTTACACAAATTGGGATGAGTTTAGAAATAACACTGACCCATCAGATAGCGGCAGTACACCACCGGACAACGACGGGGACTTTATCTCTGACTTACTCGACCCAGATGACGATAATGATGGGGTAAAGGATGAAGATGATGCGTTCCCGTTTGATCCATCACGTTACAAGCCAACTAAATTCGATGTAGATGGTGATGGCAATGCAGACTTACTATGGCGCAGTTTCAATAAAGGTTGGAACTTCTTGTGGGCAATGGACGGCACGCAAATATCAGAAGCAACGCCAATTAATGTTGTTCAGGAATACACGTGGACGATGGATGGCCTTGGCGACTACGATGGCGATGGAAAGTCAGATATTTTCTGGCGCAACAGCGACACAGGTAAAAACTTCATTTATCTAATGGATGGCGCCAATATTAAAGACCGCTACGTGCTTAACTATGTGACCGCTGGTACTTGGCATTTGGTAGGTAACGGCGATTTTAATGCTGATGGCGTGGGCGATGTCATGTGGCGCAATGTTGAACGAGGAGATACGTGGTTCTACTTAATGGAGAATGGTCGTATTGGTGAAAGTAAACCTTCGCTTTGGGTTACAGACCTTAATTTTCATGTCGTCGCAACGGGCGATATAGATGGTGATGGTGACGAAGACATTATATGGCGCAGATCTACCACGGGCTTAGTTTATATCTGGCTAATGGAAGACGGCGAAATCTCAAGCCAGTACAGCTTAATTACGGCTAACACGAATTGGCAAATTGCTGGAACCGGGGATATAGATGGTGACGGAACTGCGGATATTATCCTAAGAAACCAAGCAGATGGAAGAAACTGGGTTTACTTAATGAAAGACGGCCAGATAGACACCAGCACGCTTATCAATGAAGTTGCAGATCTTAACTGGCAAATTGGAAATATAGGTGATTATGACGGTGACGGAAAAGCAGACTTAATGTGGAGAAATGAAGTAACTACTCGAAATATCGTTCATTTGATGGACGGTACTACAGTAAAAAGTCGCGGAGTATTAAGGCCAACGGATGATACTTGGCAGGTGGCTAAGTAATACGCAGAAAATTTACTCCAAAACTTTACAGTAAACACAAAAGCCACTTCTGTAAAAAGAAGTGGCTTTTGCATTTTTGTGTACTTAAATCCTATCTTATATGCATATTTTTCATTAGTATTCAGTGAGACAGTCAGCTTTAAATCCCATAAGAACAAAGCAAAAAAGGAAATAGAAGTGATCCATAGAATTACAGTAAGCGACGAATTACTGGCCTATTTGAATGAGCATCGCGTTTACTTCACACCATTTGGCAACTGCAAAGTACAAGGACGATTTCGACCAACTGACCAGCTCGTATTTCCTTCTAACGGCCGTATTGAACCTTATAGTAACTACATCAATGGTAGTTTTTTATTTTCTATTGGCTCGTTTTCGTTTACGCGAAGTGTGTTCCCGATAAACACTATAATAGGTAGGTATTGCTCTATAGGAGCTAGAGTATCTGTGATGGGAGTAGATCATCCCATCAGTCGGTTTACAACGGCCAATATTACTTACGACCGCCATGCTATTACCAATGCACAGTTTTTTAAAGATCATCCCGAAATAGAAAACTTCCAAGTAAATAATCAAGAGCCTAAAAATGCCCTTAGTGCGACCATTGGCAACGACGTTTGGATTGGAGAAGATGTAACAATTGCCCGCGGAGTTACCATTGGTGACGGTGCAATATTGGCGTCAAAAGCTTTAGTAACGAAAGATGTCCCTCCTTACGCTATCGTAGGGGGCGTTCCCGCTAAGATAATTCGTTTTCGTTTCCCTCAAAATGCAATTGATAGGCTTGTTCAACTGAAGTGGTGGAACTACGAGGTTCAGAGTATTCTGTCTGCATCTGCCGATATACCCATCGAAGAATTTGTCGAAATGGTCGAAAATGCAGTAGAAAGAGGTAATGCAAAGCCGTATAACCCTAAGGTGGTAGACGAATCTGTATTAGCCCCATACATTAAATAAAATACTTTTTATCTAATCTTTAATTAATTGCTCGCAGTACGATGAGGTAGTGTTGAATAACGCTACTTCATCCCATGCCGGTGTGGTGATTGGTTTGTTATTTTCATAGCCGCTAAACAGACCAAAAGGCGTTCTATCAGTATCTTTGTCAGGGAATGAAACGTGACGATCATTGCCAGCTGTCCATATAAAATATGCAGCTGTTATAGGGTTTTCGCACGACAATGCATGATAAAAGCCTTTCAAATAAGCAACTCTATCGGCTTCCGTATACTGAACGCTTTCTGATTCGTTGCTTAACCTAAAACCATACTCATCTATCCATAAAGGAGGGTTTGCTTGCTTGTATATAGCTATAAACTCCTTGAGCGCAGTCGAGTAATCACGCCAACTACTGGAAGGCGGAAGAGTACGGTTGTATAGATTAACTGGTAAATAGCTAAGTTGTGGGAAGTGTTTTTTAACCCATTTAACATAGGCCAATGCTTGATCTTTGTTGCGATAAGTTACTGTGTCAAATAAATAGTTCTGAGAAGCTAAACTACTGTATTTGTGATTTAAAAAATGGGGTAAAACCTGAAGAAGCCAGTCAGCTTGGTACTGGGCGTTAGACGGTTGAACATCTCCACCCAATATTATCATGTTCACATGCTCAAGCGGTATGCCAAGCAAAATTGATTCAAAAAACCTTACATCATTTCTAGGGTCTGCGAACCACCTCGTTCCAGACAGTACAAGCTCAATTTTAAGGCCATGCTCTGCCACTTTTCCAACAAGCTGAGCAAGTACAGATAGGTGTTTGTCGGCTAATACAGGATAAATTTCGTCCATACTAAAACCACACCGGGGGGCGTAAATGTTGTAAAAATCTTTGCTTACGAGTAATCGAACCCAGTCAAACCCTGCGCTTTTAATTTCCTTCAAAGAGTTCTCAAAACGTTCTGAAATATCAGCTCTAATGCCTTTACAAGCGTTGTCCCCAAAAAAGAGTTTCTCAGCCACTTGCACGAAGTCTTCTTGATCTCTGCCGTTCAAATAGAAAAAGTTAACTCCTTTCGCGGGGTGGTTTACGGAAGGAAGTACATTGTTTTCTTGTGATTGAACAGTAAATACGCACATTAAGAGGGCGCTGTAGGCAAGCAAGCGGCGGTAAATAAATTTTTCATAAAGAAGAATGAGTGTTTTTTTCATATCGCCTCTGCCTAAGTAAACTCAAGGTGTTATACCTGTTATTTAGTGGTAGACTACATTGCATCAATTGATTGATTTTAGCTTGGCCAAAAAGGAATTAGCGATGAAAACAATAAGCGTTATAACAGGTTTTGTTGTGATTGTAGTTTTTTTCGTCTTGTTTTTCGATTTATTTCCGAATGACAGTGCGGACCAGTCGCTAGAAAACAGAAATACTTCCCCAGTTTCCTTTAGTGAAAATACCCAGAGCGAAAGCATACCTCTACCGCAAGATTCAAATACCGATGATTTGTATCTTGAAAGAAATAATTCTGATGCCGCTAAATTAGGTCTACAAACCGATCCTGAACTCCTTGCTGAAATAGAACGAGAGATGCAATTTTCTGAAGCACCTGAAGGTGACTTGTCTTATATGTCTCCTGAATCTGAAACTTTACAATTAGACGGAGAGTTTCCTGCGGTTGCGCCAGACCCACAGATGACCATGCCTGGAAATATCGACGCACAAGATGATATTTCATCAAAAGATATTGGGAAGCCTTTAGAAAAAAATACGAAAATGGATGATTTACCGCTCAACTAATTGGTATGGTACAAAGTTACAAAGTTAGAACGGTCTATATAGTGTTATCAATCAAATTTTTTCAACGTATGAAGTCGTGTGTGTGTAGTAAGGCGGTAGTAAGGTGACAGTGGCATGAAATTAGTTGTTATTGGCAATTGCCAGGCTAGGCCCCTTGCTAACTATATCGAAAAGCTTGTACCAACCATAAGCGTAACAGCTACGCCAATTGTTCATTTATTGAAAGATAGCGATGAGGCAGAATATCGCGACGCGCTCAACGATGCAGATGTTATTGTTACGCAAATGATTTCAGATGCTTACCCATGTAAGTTTATTCGAACCAGCGAAATAAAGCGCTTGTATGGCGATAAAACGCATACTATTTTGAACCTTTATTTTAGCGGCTTTACCCCCGATTTGATGTACATTCGCCACCCTGAAGTAACCACACTTAGGGGGCCTCTTGGCGAATATCATAATAAAACTATTCTTGATGGATGGCTGTTAGGGATCAGTCAGCAGCAGGTTGCGAACTGGTTGTCAGACCCGTTCTACAATAAACAAGAATATGGTAAAGAAGATCAAAAGTCGCTTGACGAATTGAAAGCAAGAGATGCAGTAGTAGATGTAAAAATTGCAGATTTTATAGAGTCTACCCGCAAGCAATCGAGAACTTTCTTCACTTTCAATCATCCTGCATCGGTATTGTTAATCGAGTACGCAAAACGAATCTGTGAGCGAATCGTGGGTGAAAGAGGAAGTGATATCGCTATAAACTCACAGTTAGAGCCGTTAAACCAGCTTATTCCTCTTGTTCCCCCTGGCATTCAATGTGTTGAAGTTAGTAGAAAGGAATCAAAAGGAACAAACGTACTATCAATAGACGGGCCCAATGTGGAGCTAGGTGGAACTGCAATGTTCACCAACGAAGAGTTAGTATCTCAGTTTTACGCTATCTACGAACAAAATGCAGCATTTTTAAGATCGAAGTATGACACCTAATACTATTGTTCAGTACTGGAATACGCCAGAGTTACCAAACGATATTGCAGAATTAGTAGAAACATGGAAGAACTACAACCCTTCAATGGAACACAAGCTGTTTGGGTATGAAGAAGCCTGCGCCTTTATTGGTCAGCATTACAACAGTGAAGTAGAAAGCTTGTTCAAGTTAGCAGCACTTCCTGCCATGCAGTCTGACATATTTCGTGTAGCCTATTGTTTAAAAATGGGTGGGTTTTATGTTGATTGCGGTATTAGATGTAAGGCGCCTATACAACCTTTGCTGTCTAGTGACTTACTTCTTTTAGTTAGAAAGTGGCATGGCGGTATTATGAACGGTGCAATAGGGTGTCGGGCCGGTCATCCCGCACTAGAGTGGATTTGGAATCATATTTTAAAAAACTTGAAAGAGCGCAATAGTAATGATGTCTGGCGTTTAACAGGGCCATTGTCGTTTAATCAAATGGTAGAAAGTGGCGAGTTTGAAAATAGCTTAAACATTGTGGAACAGGCGGCTACCAAACCCTTCTTTGACATTGTTAATGAGCTAGAACACAAAAAAAAGCACTGGTCTAAAGAGCAAGAAAAGCAGAGCGTGTTTTCGGATGAAGCAGTAAGCGAAGAAACCAATGTTTTGCAAAAACCTGCTCCAGTTCAGAAAACTGATACATCGCTTCCAAGCTCCGAAGTTAAACCATTTACCGCTAGAGACAGTGTTGACACTTCAAATTGCCAAGTGACTATAAGCGGAGGGTTTGTTAAAGAAAACGTAAGCCGCTTAGTTATGAACGTAAGCGGAATTGCACTTACATCAGGCGAGAGCAAACCGTTTCCTATCATTGTTAATAAGCGTGGAGATAGAGCGGAAGTAGAATTCTATGCGCCATTGCCTCATCGCTATTTTCCTCTACGTCAGTTTGTCAAAAGTGGTAATAACGGCGTTACTGACTACATGCTAGTAATGCCCGAAAACGCTGAAAATAGTGCGTTCTACAAGCTTTCAACCACCGATCAATCCGATTTGATAACTATACTAATGCAGCTGCACATAGCGTTATCGAAACAACAGGCTTTGTTTGAAAATAACGTAATAGAAAGCACTATTGGTGGCTTAGAAATGTGGTGCCAAACAATTGAAACGCTTATTGCCAGGTTATCAGAAGTAAAAACAAAAGAAGTAAGCAATAGTGACACTAGTAGTGCCAGTATAAAAATAGCGGTTAAGAAACTAGCTTTAATAACTAAAACTGACGCCAACAACGCACTTAATAACAATTTAGCGCTCAATGGCGAGGCTAACATTGAGGGGGCTACAAAGCCTACATTTTTCAATGTGCTTTTGTCAGCAGACAGTAAAGTAAATAACGTATTATCAGTTAGTGTAGACAACCCAGCATTAAAATTACGTACAGTAGAGTTAACTCAAGCAATCGCAGAAAAAATACACAAAACTGATTGTAAGGGTATAACCCCTCAATATTCGCTAGAACGCTGGTACTTTGCAATAAAGAGCTTTGTTAATGAAAATGGCTAGTAGCAAAACAGTAAGTTCATCTTTGAGCAGCATAATTAAGGAATTTTAAGTGGGTCAAACGTTAGTTATTGCACCTAATGAAAGCTTGTTCACTTATGCAGGTATTCAGGGTGAAGAAAAAGAACACCAAAGTCATCAGGGAGCGCTCGCTCTAAGCCTAAATTGGTCTGAAGAACAGGAATCGCAAAGCAATGCTGCTGGTTTTATAAAAAGCGTTGTTAATGCAGCCGCGCCAAACCTAAATATAGCGATAAAGCAGGCAGGTGAAGATATAAGCAAGGCACAATCGATTACAGCATTGCTTGTTTCGCCAGAAGCTTATGTGGTTGCGCTATTTGCTAGTAGGCCTGTAAAAGAAGCTGAATTAT
The DNA here is from genome assembly GCF_006538305.1 of Alteromonas sp. KUL17. Lineage (NCBI taxonomy): Bacteria > Pseudomonadati > Pseudomonadota > Gammaproteobacteria > Alteromonadales > Alteromonadaceae > Alteromonas > Alteromonas sp. KUL17. Next base: position 34,821 of record NZ_BJKJ01000017.1, on the reverse strand, counting down.
CTAACGCTTTAGAAAACTGGAACAGTTACTTCAAAGCTTTACTGCAGCATCAGTACTTATTGGGCGAGCAATTTTCTATCAAATTGTTAAGTAATTCTGTGTTGTCAAACGAGCAGCAAGCACTAGCTCAAACAGTGCGTTGTGCGCTGAAGGGGAATATTGATACAAATGAAATACTGCAGCAGTTCGAAGGTTTTAGCGTAGATGATAATACTGAGTCGTGGGCTAAGGTTGTTCACTTCGGTTTGCAGCAGTATCAAAGCCTTATAAGTGCAAAGAATGAAAATGCGAAGAAAGATTTATTATTAAACGCCGCTAAAAACGAAAAAGAAGGCATTGAAAAAGCGCTTAAAGAACAGCACGAAGAAGTGAAGTTAAACAAGCAAAAAATTCAAGTTCTTCAAGGCGAGTTAGAAACAAAGGAAACTGAAGCTAAAAAAAACCAAGCTGCTATTGCCGAACTAACACAGCAAAACCGCGATATTAACTCTGAACTAGCGCAGGCTAGTGGGGAAAACAAAGCACTTGTAGCTGAAAGCAATGAACAAAAAAGCGAGAATGAACTGCTAGTGCTTCAAATTCAGCAGTTGCAAGAAGAGCTAGAGGTTGTTTTTACTGATGCCGAAAATAGCAAAGTTACAATTGCCGGCTTAGAAGTTAAGCATGCCGACATCAATCGCCAGTTGGCCGAGGCTAATTCTGAAAAGCAAAACCTAGTTCAAGAAAGCAAAGCTAACGCAGATGAAAACGCGCTGTTACAACTTCAAATTCAACAGCTTCAAGAAGAATTAGAAGCAACCTTTTCAAAACTAACGCAGGTGCAACAGCAGTTAGAAAACGCAGAGCAAACGAATACGCAATTAAAAGCTGCAACGAAAGAAAAACAGCCAGACCCTGAGGTTGTTAATACGTTAAAAGAAAAATTGTTGGCTGCAGAAGATGAGAACGCGCTCTTAGTATTGCAAATAAGCCAATTGCAAGAAGAGCTAGAAAGTATTTATGTACAATTCGAAGAACATAAAAATACAAGCGCAGGCCTAATAAATAAGCTAGAGGCTAAGTTGTCAAATTCAGAAGATAATGGGCCAGCATTAAGGAAAGAGTTAGAAAACGCTATGAGTGAACAGGAACTATTACAGTTACAAATAAAGCAGCTTCAAGAAGAGCTAGAGTTTTATTTTACTGAATACCAAAAACTAAAGGGCGAGTCACCCGATAATAAAGCCCTTAGTGAATTTAAGAGCAAAATAGAGGAGCGCTTCCCACATCTGGTACTAAGTGAAGGCGTAACCTTAACCGGTGGTGCAAACCAAAAAGATCTGCAGCGCATAACTGCTCGTTTCACTCAAGTAGAGCACGCCGACAAACACTGGAATGCATTTTCTGTAATTGTTAACGACAGAAAAGGTGTACTAGACGTTGAGTTTCATGCACCAGACAACAAACGTGTTTATCCATTGTCAAAATTTGTTAAAACGGGCAGCAATAAAGTGTGCGACTTTTCGCTACTTAGTCCATTTACTGATGCGGGCAAAAAAGCGTTGGCAGAGCTATCAGCAGAAGATCACCTATTGCTTATAGGAATAGTTGAGGAACTAAAAACTAAACTTCAGCAAAGCGACGTGCAACGTACAGATGCCACCGCGAATCTAGATATTGCCCCATGGCCAGAAAAGCTATTAAAACTTTCAATTGCACTAAAAAAGCTTACGCCCAGCCCAGCACCAAAACCGCTTAACTTTAAAAAGCTAAGCCTTAAACAAAATATGGTAGGCGCTACAAACGAGCATTTACTTATTTGTATTGAAAACTTACAAGCAAACGGCATTAGCTACCCCGCTTTCGATATTAAAATTGGCGCAAAGCAAATAAAAGATAAAGTATTCACCGAATACGGAAGCCTAGAGTTTAGAGAACTTGCTAACAACCAAGCACCACTGGCTAGCTGGCCGCCCGCAACAGAAGACAAGTGGGGGCTAAAACTAGTACTTGATTTACCTGCACAGATAAACGAGCAGCAGCAAAACGCAATCGACAGCTTAAAAGAAGAAGACAAGTTGTTCATAAAGGAGCTGCTAACCAAGCTAGCTGACAGGCTTCATACGCTCGACCGTAAGAAGCTTAAAGTTAACCAGCCGCTTGAAAACTGGCAGACGCTGATATCAGGTATGGTTGCAAAGTTCTAAAAGAACGTAAGGAGGGGCTATGAGTGATTTATTACAAATAGTGAAAGGGCTGTCGATGCAACCCAAGTGCGTGTTAGTTCTTGGTGCACGTACTGAAGCTATGCTTAATTGGTTGTTTTCTTTAACAGCTACAGAGGTTGTTTTGGTAGAGCCAGAACCAGCAATGTTTGAAAAAGCCACACTACTGCATAACGCTAAAGGCTCGCCCGAGAGTGTGGTAATAAAGCACGGCGTACCAGCGTTTGATGCTAAGCAAAAAAGCATGCGCTATTTTGTTTCAAATGTGCCGGGCTATTCTTCTGTACTCCCCCCTAATGTAATTAAAAGTATTCGACCTGCACTGGAATTTACTGAACAAGATGCCGCAGTTATTGAGCTGCAGCCTTTGCTACAGCAGTTCGATATTTCAGAAAGCCGCCCCTGCTTGCTTGTTTCGCAGGTTAACGGTGCAGAGCAGCAATGTTTGAACAACCAAGTATTAAATGCCTTCACCCATGTGGTAATACAAAGTTCATTAAAGCCTGTCTTTGGTGAAACTAAACCAGTAGAAAAGCTTAAAAAACAGTTTACAGAATGTGGGCGAGATTACCTTGTATTAGCTGAGTCTATGCCGCCTTACTCTAATTTTGTGGCGACTAAAAAAGTACATGCTGAGCAAGCTCTGAGCTACTTCAGTCAACGTCAGCAGCATAGAGAAATTAAAGTAGCGTTAGAGAATCAGTTAAATGCTTCTCAAAGCGATGTCAAAAAAATTACCGAAGAATTACAGCAGGCTAAAGAGCAACTTCAAACTGCACAGCAGCAGAGTAAAGGAAAGCTAAAGCAGTTGGGCGATGAATTGCAGCAGACCAAACATCAGTTGCAAGCAGCTAAACAACAGAGTGGAGAAAAGCAAAAGCAGTTAAGCGATGAGCTGCAGCAGGTTAAACAGAATTTGCTGGCAGAAAAGCAGCGTTTTGAGGAATCTAAAGCTTCACTCAATAATGAATTAGCGCTGCAAAAGCAAACGGTGGAAACTGTATGCTCAGAAAAAGATAAGCAGCGCAAGGAGCTACTTGAAAAAATTGAGCATGTCCAAAACTCGGAGCGTAAGCAAATTGCTGCGTTAGAACTAACAAGTAAGTTGAATTTAAAGTTGCAAACAGACCTGGACGCATTAAGAGTTAGTTACGCTAAGAAAGCTAAAGATGAAACTGAGCTTAAAGAATTGGTAAACGAGCTTTATGCAAAATTGAAGCATGCTTCAAAATTCTATTACGAGTTAGAGAAAAAATACCCTGAGTTAATAGAAGAGCAGCGTGGATAAAGAAGTGGATAATTTCAAAAGGCTGAGGGTAGAGCTCGATGAGGCTTTATCTCTATTAAATGATAGTGACAAAGTGACTAAGAGTGTAGGCTCTTTGGAAACTAGCACTCTTGTTGATGCTCAAAGCCTCCTTTCTCGTTGTGAAAATGCGCTAGAAAAAAGGCAATCTAATAAAAAAGTGATTAGGTCGATACATCATTTTGCTTGCAGCGGTGGAACTGTTCTTTCGAAATGTATCTCAGCTATGCCTAATACGTTCTTAATTAGTGAAGTACACCCAACAACAACACTCACAATTAACCCATCGATTATTGAGTTTCGGCCAACCGATATTACTTCGCTGGGTAGATATGCAAATCTTCCAAGAATGGATGAATTAGCTGAAAAAATGTTCCTATCGCAAATAGATGTAGCTAATGAACATTTGAATGCTATGTCCTCTAAATTAGTGCTTAGGGAGCATACTCATTCCGATTACTGCTTGGGCGATGAGGACGCTATCGCTAATGAACCAGTGTTAGTTAAGCTATTTAAGCAGCGCTATTCGCATAGAAAGCTCGCTACTGTAAGAAATCCGATAGATTCTTTTGTGTCGCTACAAGCTAATGGTTGGTTACATTTTAGCCCTCCTTCATTTGATCAATATTGTGAAAGATTGTTAGCTTTTATTAGTCATTTCGAGGATTGCGAAATTGTTAAGTATGAAGACTTTGTCGCTGAACCAAAAATAGTTATGCAGCGAATTACAGGAATTTTAGACATCGAATATTCTCCGTATTTTGAAGATATTTTTAGTATTTTTAAAGTTACGGGGGACAGTGGAAGGAGCAGTGATGTAATTTCCGAACGGCCACGGAGGGCAATAAACGGAGAATTAAAAAAAGAAATTTATGCAAGCAAACACTATACGCGGGTATGTGAATTACTCAATTATAAGAGATAACTACTTGAGCACGCTTTTTCGAGCCAATGTAGTTGATAGTTAATATAGAATAATAATCTTATGTTTTACCAATTATTTGAACAAGCCATTGTAATAATTAAGAAGCCTAAGCCAGATCAAAAGGCCCTTCACAATGTTACAGATAGCATCGTACATGAATTTGTTTCAAAGGACGCTTCCGAAGCATCCCTTAAGTTGTTCTCTTTCCTATTTTTCAAAACCAAACGCAACCATAAATCTATTTCTTTTTTTAGTAATGAGACAGCCAAGTATTTAATGGTAGGTTTTGAAAAAGATCCTTCTAACTTAACGTCTACTTTTATTCACAGCTTGGCTATTTATGAACAGTCGTCAAATGTTTATTTTTTAGAAAAATTGACCTATTCAGCTTGGCGGTTTAAGAAAATTGCAGTTGAAGTGGTAAGGGAGTGCAAAGTTTATGGGTAAATTCGATGTGATTACTTCGTTTGCATTCTTCGACGGCGTAATGAAAGAGCCAATCGAAAAAGCATTGAAAAGCCATATTGAAAACGGAAATATCAATTTAATTCACATTGTTACTGAGTCAGAAGTACACGCGATAATCGATAATTTTAAATACGCGAATGATAAGAAAGTGTGTGTTGTGAAAAATGCAACTCGACCTACATTTCAAACGTTAATTGGTTATAGCAACACATTACTGACTAACAATAGTGCAGATGTTACCGCAATTATTAACGGTGACGTGAGTTTTTCTGATGAATTAGCTGTTAAGAAATCAATGGACTTATTCGCCCAGGAACGGTTTCCTGCTAACGGTATGTTAGCATTAAGCCGCCATGAGGTTATTAATGGCAAGCTGGAAATGTATTTAAAGCGCGATAATAGCTTACCGAATTACGTGTCTGCAGATGCGTGGGTGTTTAATAAACCGTGCGTACTGAAGCAAGATGCTTTCTATTTTATGGGGCAAATGAATTGTGACTTAATGCTTGCGTCTGATCTAATAGATTCTGGATATCAGCCATTAAATCCATGTTTAGATATCGTCATTATTCATCATGAAGGTGAGCTTAAATCTGATGAATATTATGACGGTGAAAACGAAAAAGAAAGTACTATAAATGCGAAGTATTTCTTTCTCGCATCTCGTTTGAATCCTTCTGGAGCAGTACGTGGTGTTCCGTGGATATCTTGTTCATGGCTAGACAGTAATTACACGGGTAAAAACTATTATTTCAATACAAGAAGAACTGTTTGGCTGTTACTTAGAAACGAAGAAAAGCTATTCAATTCGTACTTGCAAGCGCTAAAAGGTTTAGAAGCCATTGCTGCTAAACGTAACATGCAAATAAATATTGTCATCGAAGGTAATATTACAACTAATTTGATAAGCATTTTTTCCGATGTCCTCTCTTTGAATGAGTCCATATACTTCCACAGTGTTGATAGCATCTCTGATTTTATTGACTGTGCACTGAATGGTATCGTAACTTGGTCAGATTCGTTTGCTATTGTAAATGACGTAAGCCGACTTACTCGCAATGTAGTTGAACAAGTAGACGAATTTTTTGTGGACCTCAGAAATGTAAATAAAATCAATTTCTGCGGCCCTGATGCTCTAGGCGTTGACGTAAAGTGGTTCCTTAACCATAGATACGAAGATAAATTTGAAGGTGAAATCTCTTACTCTGAATATGATAAACGAAAGTGTTCACTTGTAACTTCAATGTTTAAAACAGATGAGTTTATTGAAACGTTCATCAATAATTGTCAGGCGTTGGATAAATACGAAGAAATCGATCATTTTTATCTCACTGCTAACCCTACAAAAGTAGAACTTCAAAGTATCAAACGCATTCTTCGTGAACAGAAGAATGCTATTTTTGTCTGGAACAGGCAAGATCCGGGGCTATATGAGTGCTGGAATATTGGCATACGAATGTCCTCCACTGAGTTTATATCTAATGCTAATGTGGATGACTTGCGTGACCCAGAGCATGTGAACACGCTGGTTCATGATTTAATGAATAGAGGTGGGTATGCGTTTGCTGCCAGTGCACTTCACCCTTTCTATACTTTTTCAGGAGACTTGGACACTCACAAAATAGAACACCCGTGGTACAGCGACCAGGAAGGTTCGGTTGAGTTTCTTACACTAGGTAACTTAGAAGAGAATGACAACGGTAGTTATACATTAAACCCTCACAACATTCCCCATTGTATGCCTATTTGGCGACGTGATTTACATGACAAGTACGGTTTTTTTGACGAGGACCGCTATGGAACTTTCGCGGATTGGGCATTTTGGCTAAAAGTGACCAACGACGGCGAAGTGGGATACCTAAATGGCAAGGGGCTTGGATATTATTACGTAAACCTTGAATCGCACAATCGGCGTGGCGATAAACTGGCAGTATTTCACCAAAAAGTAGAAGATGACTTCGTGCCATTCTTTCTCCATAAGCGTAAGATAAAAGAACAGGCGCCCCCTAGAAAGCTAAACATTTTCGGTTCAAACTTACACTATGGCGAGCACAGAAATAGTTTTAACAAGATAGCTGAATCATTGCTTCCACTCGAAACCAGTGATAATGGCGTACTCTTTCTCCCCTTTATTGAGCGTTATTTCGTATGGGGCGATGAGCCGGGTGAAGCTGCCTCAGCTACCCCGACTCCTATAGAGCGACCATGGGTGGGTATTTTACATGTTCCTTTTTTTGCACCTAGCTGGTTTCACACGCCGGTATCGCCTGAAGTTATTTTTGAATCTGAATTATGGAAAGCATCGCTGCCAAACTGTAAAGGACTCATAACATTAAGTAATGACTTAAAAAGAGATGTAGAATGGTACTTACCTGGTATTCCGGTTGTCTCATTATTACATCCAACAGATTTCGATAACCTCAAGCCATTTGATTACGAGAAGTATGTAAATACGCCTACAATAGTGCAAGCTGGGGACTGGCTTCGTAAATTGCAAGCCATTCATCAAATTAAGGCGAATGGTCATAGGCGTGTGATGTTGAAGAAAACACATACAGATAGCTATTTACAAAATGAGATTAGCACTTTTGGAAATAGGATCGACCCCGACGTCGAAGTGTTCACGATGGTATCCAATGAGGAATACGACGAACTGCTAAGTAGTTCAGTAGTGATATGTTGGTTGTACGCAACTGCAGCAAATAATTTAGTGCTCGAGTGTATTGCCCGTAAAACCCCGTTGCTAATAAATCCGCTACCGAGCGTGGTGGAGTATTTAGGCCCAGATTATCCACTTTACATCAACGATATTGCAGAGGCCGAAAAACTGTTAGCAGATAAGCAGCGCATTAAGGCGGCTCATGACTACTTAAGTAACAAGCGATTTAGAGAAGAACTGTCTTATCAAAAATTCTTTGAGGAGTTCAGGGACTCAGCTTTTTATTATGAGCTTTGATTTTGCGTGAACACTATAGAAATTACAAATAGGAAAAGTAATGAAAAATCTTTTACTGGTTCACCTTGGCCGAAGTGGTTCAACTGTATTAGGAAATCTCGTAGGTCAGTATCCTGGTATAAATTGGTTGGGTGAAGTATTCACTCTAGAAGAGCAAAAAGGCCGAACATTTAAGACCGAAGATGAAATGAACAACTACTTTGATAAGTTATATACAAGTGAAAAGAACGCGTTTGGAATTGAAGTAAAACTTATCAATATTTTAAGAGTAGCTCCTGAAAATGAAGATAGTGTAAATGCAGTAAAAAGATATCTGCAGTTCGTTAATGAGCTAGCAGAGAAGTATGAGCTTACTCCTGTACTCTTGTTGAGAAATAATATTCTTAAGCGACTGGTTTCATGTCATGCCGCCGCAAAATCAGGAGTATGGCATATTGAAAATGACGGGAAAAAACATAAAAGCTCAACGCTTAACCTGCCAGTCAACGAACTAAAAGACTGGGATACAGGGTTCTCAGGTTCACTTAATGACGTGCTTTATAATGGCGCAGCTATAAACTTGCTACTCGAAAATTATTTTCGTGATAACAGTTGGAATGTGCTGTACTACGAAAAAGATGTTGAAAATGATCCAGTCAGTAGTGCAAATAAGTTGATAGATCTATCTATTGGAAACGAAGAAAAAGAGAGCATTAATCTGCACGTAAAGTTTGGCAAAACAAACCCTGTAGGCCTAGTCGAAAAATTAGAAAATTATAATGAGATTTCAAACTTAATAGACTCAGAATTTCGCTGGATGTTGATTGAGTAACAGTAAAAAGGTTGATTTACATGAAAAAAGCACTTATTACCGGTGTAACCGGCCAGGACGGCTCTTATTTAGCCGAGTTTTTATTAGAAAAGGGATACGAAGTTCACGGTATTAAGCGTCGTGCTTCATTGTTTAATACAGAACGTGTTGATCATATTTATGAAGATCCGCACGTAGAAAACGCTAACTTCATTTTGCACTATGGTGATTTGACGGATTCTTCAAATCTTATCCGCATTATGCAAGAAGTGCAGCCAGACGAAGTGTATAACCTTGGTGCCCAGTCACACGTTGCGGTATCTTTTGAAGCACCTGAGTACACAGCAGATGTAGATGCTATGGGTACTCTACGCTTGCTAGAAGCTATTCGCTTTTTAGGCCTTGAAAAGAAAACTAAGTTCTACCAAGCGTCTACTTCAGAGCTTTACGGTGAAGTTCAAGAAATTCCGCAGAAAGAGACTACGCCGTTTCACCCGCGCTCTCCTTACGCAGTAGCAAAAATGTACGCATACTGGATTGCGGTTAACTACCGCGAGTCTTACGGTATTTATGCTTGTAACGGTATTTTGTTTAACCATGAATCTCCACGCCGCGGTGAAACGTTTGTTACCCGTAAAATCACTCGTGGTATCGCTAATATTGCTCAAGGTTTAGAGTCTAAGCTTTACCTTGGCAACATGGATGCACTTCGTGACTGGGGGCACGCAAAAGATTATGTACGTATGCAGTGGATGATGTTGCAACAAGATAAACCAGAAGATTTTGTTATTGCTACTGGTAAGCAAATATCGGTTCGCGAATTCGTGCGTATGTCAGCAGAGAATGCAGGTATTACTGTTGAATTTACGGGCGAAGGCGTGAAAGAAATCGCTACGGTAACGGCAGTAGATAATGAAACTGCACCAGGTGTGAAAGTGGGTGATGTTATTGTAGAGGTAGACCCACGTTACTTCCGCCCTGCAGAAGTAGAAACGCTTCTAGGCGATCCTACAAAAGCAAAAGAGAAGCTAGGATGGGTACCAGAAATTACCGTTGAGGAAATGTGCGCAGAAATGGTTGCACACGACCTTGGTAAAGCAAAGCAACATGCACTATTGAAGAAGCATGGTTATTCGGTTGCTGTAGCTAAAGAATAGACATTTCTAGCCGCTAAGCTTTAGATAAAGGCGACTCATGTCGCCTTTATCTATTTCATTACCCAATAACTTATACTTTTATCAATTTTTGTATATGGTTATAAGCTTTTAGCTAGATTTAAGCCAAAGTCACTTGCTGTTAAGGAATAATAAATAATGCAAGATAACGTTTCTTTGTTTCTAGGGGCATTTCCCAAAATCTACTGTTTATCATTGCCCTCTAGCGCAGAGCGACGTGGTTACATGGAACGCTTCATCGCGCAATATGAACTAAGTAATCTAGAATTCATCGATGCTGCCACGCCAGAAAGTGATGACGTAAAAACGCTATACGAAGAATCCAAAGTACACACGTTCCCAAGTTGCTTCAGATGCGGAAATTTAGAATGTGGTGATAGTAGTTGTAATAACACATTGATTCCCGTTCAGGTAGCTACATTTGCAAGTTATATTCGGATGTTAAAAGCTTTTTTAGCTAGCAGCGAAGAGTATGCCTTGTTTATTGAAGATGACATTAAGCTTACCGAACGTGCAAGTGTGTTATGCCAACAGGCGATTTCAAATGACTGGGTTAGCGAGTCAAAACTTCAACATAGTGAACCTGCTCTATTACAGTTTGGCTGGGCGTTATGTGATGATCATAAAAGTGATAAAGAACTGAGGTTGTCAGATTTTCTTGGGAAAATGTCAAACCCCGCTTTTGCACTGAATAAAGCCATGGCACAAGAGATATTGGGGCGTTTCGAGAAGGTCGACACCACAGTCGATATATTCATACACAGAATATGCGCAAATACTTCAAATGCTAAAACCTTTTACCCTCCCTTATTTTACGAAATGAGTTGGAGCACGGGGGAAGTAGAGTCAACCATTCACCCAAAGCCAATTAGACTCTCTTATCTTGAAGCAAATGGTGGAAAAACTGAAGAGATAGAGCATGCTACCAATGCGTTAATTCAACATAAAAAGCATACTGATGTATACCCGCTTCTTATAATCGGCCACCCTAGGTGTGGTTCAGGCTACAGTGCGTCACTTTGCCAAGCTATTGGACTAAAAATTGGCCACGAGAAACTAGAAGATGATGGTATTTGCTCGTGGATGTTTGCTACAGAAGATGATTGCCCATGGGCGCTGAATGATGGTGCGCGCTCAAGACGCTTTAAATATTTCAGGCATGTCGCTATGCATGTGAGAGACCCTCGCACTGCTGTAGCAAGTATTATGAGAGAAAATAAACATGCGCCCGTGTCATATGAATTCCGCAAAAAGCACATAAAGCTGCGTTGTGGGGTTGATTTAGATAGTTTCGAAAGTGAGTTTTCAAGGGCTGTTGCGAGCTATATTTACTGGAATAAGCTAGTTTTGGAGCAGAAACCGAATGTTGTATTTCGTGTTGAAGATGAAGCAGACAAGTTAGTTGGTTATATAGAAACAAACTGCGAGGTGAAACTGCCAGCGAACATTGAATACCCTCACAAAGCTATCAACTCTAATAAAAGATATCAGGGCAAGACTGTGGAAAAGCCAACTGTTGATTTTGAAAAATTTTCATCGCTGCCAGAAAAACTAAAAAATGAGCTTAATTTGCAATGCGTTTATTTTGGCTACCGCGAATTTGTATAGTTGTTAAGTGATATTCAACTCTAAAGTGTAGGATTAATTTTACCGTTTTGAACTGCTTAAAATTACTCGTAGTAGATATAGTTTGAATTCACTATCGTATCGTTGAGTAGCAGTTAAAAAAAGAACTTCTACATTGAGAGTATTAATCTGAGCAGCAGGTACTTCAAGGCTACGACACATAGCTGTATTAATAGTTAGTAAAACTATAAAGAGAAATACATTGAAAAATATTGGTTTACCTCAAAGCATAAATGAAATAGAGCGCCTTACAAGTCAGGCAGCAAGCGCTAGAGATAAAATTAGCAGTTTAACCATGTTTGACCAAGACGCAGAGTTTATTTCGCTAGGTTTTAATTGCAGTACAGCTCACTATTTAAGAGAGATCGGACTAAGAAAGGCTGCATATCCATTTGACTGGGTATTCGCTAGCCCAGAGATAATTGTTGATGCATGTAACGACTCATTTAATGCATTTATGGATAAGGCTCAATGGAGCCAACATCCCAATGTAAACGCTGTGACGCACAAACGCTACCATGAGTATTTCTTTACACATAAGGACCCCCTGAATATTACAGCCGACTTCGACTACTATCGAAGAGCTTCTGATAGATTTATAGAAAGTTTGAATTCAGATAAGCAACTTTGTTTTGTTATTACGCCCATTACAGAGCCTGAGAAACGTCAAAGGTGGGCTCAGGGCTTTACGCAAATTGTAAAGCGTCCCTCACTCACTGGAGTTGCATCAGTTTGGGAGTTAATTCGCCATTTAAAATCATTGCATAACAACTCAAAATTTATTGTTGTCGAGCATTATACACAGAGAGCCTTGGAAGCATCGGTCCTTGATATACAAAAAGATCTAGTACACTTGCGCTTTTGTGCCGGCGGGGAAAGTAGCGGAAAAAAATTTATCGAAGAATATGACGATCACAGTTTCAAAATCATGCTTTCCGGTCTAAATGCAAATTTAAATTAACCTAAGGCGAAATAAATTGATAGTTTTGCACGAACCAAAAATAATAGTGCTTAAGGCTAGAAAAGTCGCGAGTACCTCATTTGAAATAGCGTTGTCTAAGTTTGCTACAGAGAATTCCATAATTACACCAATTACGGAAAACGATGAAAATATAAGAAAGGAATTGGGATTTCGAGGGCCACAAAACTATAAGTATACTGATGGTGAATCTTTAGTTATTGATAACCCTAAAGACTCTAAAAAATTTCATGACGAAAGAGACTCGTTTAAATTCTATAATCATATTTCAGCTGAAAATGCTAAGTGCCGATTAGGCAATGTAATTTGGAATAGCTATACTAAAATTTCCATCATAAGAAACCCTTTTGAATACACGGTCAGCATTTAGTTTTTTTCTATTGAGTATGCAGGGGAAGCAACCGCAAGATGTCAATTTTGAGCAATGGTGTTTAGCTAATCAAGATAAGTTATCGCTCAATGATGATATTTACAATATAGCTGGAAAAAATGTAATTGATATTATGCTTAATTATGAGCGACTGCGAGAGGATGTTTGTCTTCTTGAAAGCCGTTTCGGGCCACTAAAAGGTCTCGCGGATACATTTAGAGGAATAACTGCTAAAGCCAAAATAAGGCCCGAATATGCCACAGTAAAATATATGTTTGGGCAGGCGCCTAAAGCTCGTGAGTTTATTGCTGACTTGCATTCAGAAAGTATTAATAAATACAAATTCAAAATTCCCTAAATCGGTAGATCGGATATAATAATCTAGTGAAATATTTATAATTTTTCATAGGGGAACGCTTAATTTAAAGTTTTTTGTCTATTGAAATTAATTAGTTATAAGCTTAACAAATATTTTTCAGAGCTAAGAGGAACGGTTCCCTCCTGCTAGTAGATACCACGAGAATTGTTGTTCTAAATTTCTGTCTAGAAGCGAGTTAGTCAATTCGCCTTTACTTCCTTAGGATAACCTAAAGTAGCTGCGTGCTTATCTGTCAATCGAGGTCTAAGTTTAGTGGTAAAGCTGTATTAGTTCACAACTAGCTAAGAAAAGAGTTAGGTGCAGATCTATTTCGGCATTTTATCTTAAACTGTCTTCGGTGATTAGCTGCACGCCCTTGATTGTGGAGCTAATTTCAAATTCGTCAATGGATAGTAAGCGTCTGGCAATCCCACCTAACGCTTCGCAAATTGCCATGGTAGCAGTTGCTCGATATCGGCGTTGGGCCGACTGAGTTCATCAAGGCAAGTCATCACATACTCGAACACATTAAGGTCGTTTGCTTTAGTAGTTTCGATGATGCTGTAGAGCACTGCGCTGGCGTTTGCGCCCGTGGCGGTTTGGCTAAACAGCCAGTTTTTCCTTCCTATCACGAAGGGTTTAATCGCGCGCTCAGCGCGATTATTATCGATATTCAATTATCCGTCGAGTGTATAGCGCGCTGGCTTTTCCCATTGGTTCAAGCAGTATTGAATCGCTTCGCCTAATTTGGTTTTCGGCAACACTTGTTGAACTGATTTCGTTAGCCATGTATGGAGCTGATTGAGTAACGGCAGGCTCTTTTCTTGTCTTGTGCTGTAGCGCACTTCCACCGTTTTATCTTTTAATTGAGTTTCGATGCGGTAGAGCTTTTGGATGTGATTCAGAGCCCAATCCGCTTTGCCACTACCTTTTTTACCTGCGCCTTTTTTGGCTTCCATGAACTTACGACGTGCATGTGCCCAACAGCCAATGAGTGTGGCTTGCGTTTGCTCATAGCCTTGATAGCCATCTACTTGCAGGTAGCCGTTATATCCATCAAGGAAGTCTACTGCGCATTGCCCAGCGCGACTATTGTGATAATCGTACAACACGATATTAGGTATCTCTGCATCGGGTATATTACCGTTAGGAGAGTCTGCGCCACTGGCGTACAGCCACATATAGCTGTTCGTTTTTTCAGACTCAACCACTTTTAGCGTGGTTTCATCCGCCGCTAAAACAGGTTGCTTTAACAGGTGTTGATGAAGCTGCTCGTAAAGCGGTTTAAACAACTCAGCACAGCGGATTATCCAGTCTGCCATCGTCTTACGGCTTAATTCAATACCATGCTGTTTAAACATAGCCTCTTGACGATAAAGCGGTAAGCCATACTGATATTTGCTGGTGATGATTTGACTTAACAAGCTTGGCGTTGCGTAGCCTTTTGGAATCACACTGTGAGGTACGGGCGCTTGTTTAATCGTGTTGCTGATACCGTTCTTTTCACAGGTACGGCATGCATACTTGGGCCGAACATGCTCAATTACTTTAACCTGAGCAGGGATTAACTGAAGATTCTCTGACTTATCTTCACCAATGCGGTGTAATTCGCCCGCACAACAGCCACAGATTTTTTCTTCGTCGCTAATATCGTGAACGATAACTTCACGAGGCAGGTCTTGAGGCAATGGTTTACGTACAGGCTTTTTACGGGTATAGCTAATCGTTTCTTCGGCTGTTTCAGATTCAACAACCAATTCTTCCGCTTCGTTAAACAACTCACCTTGCCCAGCGTGGCCTTCGGTGCTTTTACCGAACTGCTTATGCTGGGCAACGCGGAACTGTTCTTCTAAATAGGCAATCCGCGCGCTCTTCTCTTCAAGAAGCGCTTCAAGTTCAGCGATGCGGGATTGGTATTTTTTCTCTTTCATACTGCTATTACCCCGTATTAAGCTGCTGATTACCTTACATTATTAAGACTATTTCGTGATCGTTAATCGCTACTTATGATCACAGGTTATAAGCCGGATGCGTTGTAGTGCAACGGCTGATGCCCTACGACATCGTAGCCCGATAACAGCCATTGTAGCTGCTGTTCACTCATATGCATCTGTTTTAAGTTCGCATCGACAGGCCATTTAAAGCGATGTTTTTCGAGGCGTTTATACAAGAGTGCGAAGCCCGTTTTATCCCAATAGAGTATTTTGACCTTATCGCGCTTTTTGTTACAGAAGATGAACAGTGCATCGCGAAACGGATTAAGGTCCATATCCTGCTCAACCACGACAATTAAGCCGTTAATCGATTTGCGGAAGTCGACAATATCCATGTACAGATAGATATCGGCAGGCTCAACGAACATCTTCATTCGACCAATGCCTTTATCACAGTAGCAACCCAGTGAGGATTAATCGTTGTTGGCACGGTAAGTTGAGCATTTCCAAGTTGCAGGAGAAGTTCTCCACCCGTTGCTTCGGTGTAGGATTCAACCTTCGTGACTTCACGTTTCACCTGAACGAACTTGCTGCTTGTTCGCTGTAACCGAATATCTCGCCGTCTAGTGTAATAAGTTTGAACATTAATTTGCTGTTGGCGACAAAACTCCACCGCGGTGAGTCCACTTTGCTTTTGTTGTTCAAATAGATTGAGCCAGTCTTGGATGTCTCTTGGTTGATGTTGCTGCATGGTCATTCTCCTTAGCAAAAAAGAACACCATGCCGTAGCTGACTTATGAATTGAACGTGGGGGTTATCGGACGGACACGATGTGAAAATTGCATACTCCACTTACAATTCTAACGTCGATCAAACCCTGTTTAATATGTTCAATGTTGGCGTGGATTTGTCTTCTAACATCGAAGACTTCGACGGGGATGGTATCGCTAATGCTGTAGATACAGACAACGATAACGATGGCTTAACCGATGAAGAGGAAGAAAACTTAGGTACCTCGCCGGTAAATGCAGACACTGATTATGACGGTGTTAACGACCTCAACGATGCTTTTCCAACAGATAGCTCTGAATGGGCCGATACAGACGGTGATGGTATAGGTGATAACTCTGAATTACCTGTAAGGGCCGACGTAGATGGTGACGGCCGCGCTGATATTGTATGGCGTAATGCTAGCGATGTTCGAGGCTGGAATTTTCTTTGGACAATGAATGGTGAAGATGTTCTTCAGTCTCGCCCTATTAATGTTGTACAAGGAGAAGATTGGCAGCTTAACCTTGGTGATTTCGACGGAGACGGAAAAACGGATTTATTTTGGAGAAACCCCAGTTCACACGGTGGTTATAACAGACTCTATCTAATGAATGGTTTCGATATCTTGTCCAGCCCCGTAATAGCACGTTTAGATAGTGACTTCAAAATAGAAGCTATTGGAGACTTAAATGGTGACGGCAAAGACGACATAGTATGGCGTAGGCTAAGCACCAACCAATTAGCAATTTGGTTCATGGACGGAGCTAGTAGACGTAATTTTTGGTCTAACAGTATTGGGAATGTGGTCATTGAAGGTATTGGAGATTTTAATGGTGATAGAGTTAAAGAACTTATCCTTCGAGATGGCCAAACCTTAAAAGTATGGAGCTTAGAAAGCGGGGAAAGCAACTTTAACGAAGCCATCTTATCTTATGGGGCCCTAGCCAATGGATACTTGCTGGAACAGGAGACATGGACGGTGACGGTACTGAAGATCTTATTTGGCGCAACGTTCAAGATGGTAGAAATAGTGTCTATTACATGGCAAACGGAGTCATTAGAGAACAGAAATTGTTGCCGCAAGTAGGCACTGCGTGGTCGTTAGCCAAAGTAGAAGACTTTAATGGAGATGGTAAAGTTGACTTCTTGTGGCGAAACGAGTCGTTTGGCGGTCGCAATATTGTCCATATCATGGATAACACTAATCGTATCGCTGCAGGTGTCGTAAAACCAGTCGGTGGTACATGGTTTATGGCAGACTAGCTATTCCTCTAGGGCACTATATTCACAGTGCCCTGACTAGTTCTTAGAAGTCAGTGCCGCCCCTTACGATAGCTTACATTTAGCCTTAATATTCTATTTACTCCGAAAATATGAACTAGTAGAGCTGGATAGTATTTTATAGCCGTAATATGGAGTAACTTTTGGTATAGTAGTAAGTCAGTTGGGCGACACCCGCTTTTCCATCAAGCATTCAAGTTTAAATTAGGGATAATTTATGAAGACGTTTTTAGCCATAGCGGTTGTTCTTTCTATTGCATTTTCTCTTTTTGCGTTGAATAACGACATTTCTGAACAGAGTAATGTTGATAGCGTTCGCCTCGGTAAGGAAGAACAGGCAGAGTACACTAGCGCAAATAATCATTCCCACTCTGGTGACATTGACAAGATGTCGAAAGCAAAACCAAATTCTAATAATATCATTAGTCTGTCGTCGGCATATAAAGCTAATAAACAAGAGCGAAAAATAGAGACTGAAACAGTAGGTCAGCCAGAACAAGTGTTAACATGGATTGATGATGATCAGACATTAGAAGATATAGATGTAGAAATGGGGTTTGAAATGCCGACAGAGTATGACCAACTAATGTTTGATAGCGAGCTGAGCGCTGTTCAGCAAAATACTAAGCCGAGCAATGAACTCATTCGTTCCATTGCATTATCGAAAGAGGAGATTCTTTCGATTAGTTCACCAGAATTAGACGGTTTGATGATAGAAGAAGACTTGCCAGTCTTCCTCCATTATGGACCAACATTGAAATTTAAGACATTAATATCTGTTTGAGAGAAAATCATGAAAAAAGTGTTTGTTGCTGGCCACAGAGGGATGGTTGGTGCTGCTATTGTTAGAAACCTAGAGCAGAGAGAAAATATTGAAATTATCACCAGAACACGTGCTGATTTAGATCTTACTGACCAGAAAGAAGTAAGCCGTTTCTTTGCTGACAACAGTATTGATGAAGTTTACTTGGCAGCTGCAAAAGTTGGCGGTATACATGCAAACAATACCTATCCTGCAGAGTTTATCTATGAAAACTTAATGATAGAGGCAAATATCATTCATGCAGCACATGCAAACAATGTTCAGAAGCTTCTATTTTTAGGTTCTAGCTGTATCTATCCTAAATTAGCCGAACAGCCAATGACTGAAAGTGCGCTGTTAACAGGAACGTTAGAAGAAACAAACGAACCTTACGCAATAGCAAAGATTGCAGGAATTAAGCTATGCGAAAGCTATAACCGCCAATATGGACGTGATTATCGTTCAGTAATGCCGACAAATTTGTATGGCCCTCACGATAACTTCCACCCAGAGAACTCTCATGTAATACCTGCTTTACTTCGTCGTTTTTATGAAGCAGCACTGCGTGGAGACAGCGAAGTAGTCGCGTGGGGAAGCGGCAAGCCAATGCGAGAATTTTTACATGTAGATGACATGGCAGCTGCGAGCATTCACGTAATGGAACTTGACGACGAAACTTATCAAGCCAATACCCAACCTATGCTCAGCCATATTAATGTAGGTACTGGTGAAGACTGCACCATTCGTGAATTGGTAGAAACCGTTGCAAAAGTTACAGGCTTTAAAGGCAATATCGTTTGGGATACCACTAAGCCTGATGGCGCCCCCAGAAAGTTGATGAATGTTTCTAGACTTCACGATTTAGGTTGGAAACACACATATGATTTAGAACGTGGTCTGCAGCACGCTTTTAATTGGTTTCTAGAAAATCAGGATAACTTCAGAGGGTAAGTTTTGGCCTTTTTAAACAAACAAGCGTTTACCGAGGTTATTGATAGAACGCCTTTGGTGTCTATCGATTTAGTAGTAGAAAATGAAAAAGGTGAAATACTTTTCGGCTTAAGAAAAAACCGCCCTGCAAAAGATTATTGGTTTGTTCCTGGGGGGCGAATATTAAAAAACGAAACCTTAGACGCTGCATTCTTGCGGTTAACGCTGAATGAGTTAGGCTTTGAATTTAGCCGATCCCAAGCACGTTTATTGGATATGTATGAACATTTCTATGATGATAGTGTGATGGGAGAAAAGCCTTCCACACACTACGTTGTAGCGGGCTATCATTTAAAGGTTCATCAGAACAGATTGGCATTGCCTATTGGCGATCAGCACAATGAATATAAATGGTGTAAAAAATCGAAAGTAAAAAGCGATAAAAGCATTCATAAACATTCATCCGACTATATGGATGCTGTGCTAAGCAGTGAATTGAGCGAGGAATTGTAGTTGCTTTCAAAACTATATAAAAAATATAAGAACCGTAAGCGTAGAGTTAAATATGAAAAAGGTTATGCGACATTTCATATTGATGAGCTATCAATTTTTAAATTTTCAGGTTGGGCACATGTAAATCATCTTGAAAACGCTAAACCTTGCCATGTTTTGTTCAAACTAAACAACACAATAATTTGTCAAACCCAAGCTTCTATTTTTAGAGAGGATCTTAAAAAAGCCGGAATAGGGAATGGGGGTTGTGGTTTTAGCGTTGAGCCTAATTGGCAGGCATTCGAGGCAGGTAGTAATGTTATTGTGATGTATGTTAATGATAAGCCGGTTCATGTTTTTAACGTTACAATTACGACTAAACAATTGATGGTAGCAATGACTGGCCAAATCCATCGACAAATTGATTTAGCTAAGGCAGAAATTATTAAGTCCATTAGCGGTCGATAAAAATGGCTAGTATTCGCTATTTTTTGTTAGATCCTGGGTTTGAGGATTTTGATTCTCACCATGGCTCGGTTGCTGAGACGCTTATTGGCGATGCATCATCAACCCGTAAGACGATTACAGTACTTGCGTCTAAAAAGCTAAGCAATTCTGTGAAAAATTTAAAAGGGAAGATTATTCCCTTTTTCACCACGCCTTGTTACACAAATAACCTCGAACCTTTACCTGCTTTTAAAGAAAACGAACTCGCTGAAAAGTTTCAGGCTGAACTTAGCGATTTATTTCGGCGTTATAATATTAATCAAAATGATGTTATTGTTCTTCACACTGCTTTCAGTCATTTGTTTCTAGGGTTAGCAAAATTTTTAAGCTGTATTCCAAAGTTGCATATCCCAAAACTAATAGTCTGTGGAATGTTTGACCCTGGAATAGCTTCTCCCAAGTTTATGGATGAAGCTATGCGCTATAGCTGGTTTATTAAAAATAAGCTTTCACTTTCTTTTCTCGCACGTAGTTTACCTTCGGAAAAACTAGTTTTCGCTACAAGCTGTAATGAGTACAAAATTGGTTACGAAGCGTTGACTGGTGCTTCCTTCCTTATTCATCCAGCAATAAACTATCAACCCTCACAACCATTCAGCCGTGAAATAAAAGGCAGAAAGCGTTTGTTATTGTTTGTTGGCAGCGTGAAAGAAGACAAAGGAACCAGTTTCATACTGAATAATTCGGAACACCTATGTAAAAGTTTTCCCAATGTAGATTTTGTACTGCATTGGAATACAAATTCGCCGGGAAGTATAGAATATAAACACGCTGAATCTCAACTTCGTAGATTAGGTAGTCGGGTTAACAACTTCGACGTATTATTTGGTACCCTAACAACTGAGCAATATGAACTACTATTTGATAGTGTTCAAGGGGTTATCGCTTCGTATATGCCGAACAAGTACAAGTATAAAACTTCGGGGATTTTCTGGGACGTTTTACGCCGAAGTCATTGTAATCTTTTATGTTCGAAAGGAACTTGGTTGGAAAGAGAGTCTAATTTTATGGAGGAACGTGCATACTTCTTTGACTACGGTGATATAGACAGTATGATACGGGCTATAAAGGAATGGGAGATTGATGAAAGCTCAGTAGATTTGAACTCTACACAGTATAAAAATGCCATTTGTAGATCTTTCTCAGAATGGCTCCTTTCTCGCTTTTGAAGTTCAAAATAACGCTAAAATTGCTGTGAAATAGTGAATACTTAAATACAGACAGCAATCAAAATTTATCAAGAAGGGCATTGAATTAATGACCTTAAATATTTAGTCACAAGTCTCTTGCTTTGTTTTTTCACTGGCTAAATATTTTGACAATATATCGGAAAAGTTTATGAAAGCTATTTTTCACTTCCATCTTTTTAAAAATGCAGGCACTTCGTTAGACGCCTCGTTCAAAGAAAATTTTGAGGCAGGTACTGAATGGTTAACCGAAGAGTTTCCAGCTAACCCAGCAAAAAATAGAGAGTTAGTTAAGCGGTGGATAGAGAACAATAAATCTGCGAAATGTTTTTCATCACATACTGCCCAGTTACCTGTGCCGAGCGTAGATTACTTTAAACTGTTACCTGTTATATTTATCCGTCATCCTATTGATCGAATAGCCTCCGCATACTCGTTCGAGCGGAAGCAAGGTGGTAACGGTTTCGGAGCAGTTCTTGCGCGAAATACTACTCTTAAAGGATATATTGAATCGAGAATCGCTCTCGGACATGACAGACAGTGTAAGAATTTTCACACAGAGCGTTTCGCTTATATGTTTGGGGCTGAGCACGGTTCAGAGCTTGACAGGGCAAAGATGGCTGTAGAGCAACTACCGTTTGTTGGCCTTGTAGAGAAATTCAATGAGTCACTTGAAAAGCTTGAGTCGTGGCTGATTAACGAAGGATTTGAAGGGATAAATATTGCTCCAAAAGTTCAAAACGTGTCACGTGATACTTCTAAATCAATTGATGAGAAAATTGCAGAGATACGTGAAGAGTTGGGTGAAGAAGCCTTTGAATTTTTAGTTCAAAATAACCAAGACGATTTTGAGCTTTATGAGTTGGCAAAACAAAAATTTAGCGAGTAGGTTGAGATAATGAGCACGAGAAAAGGAATAATATTAGCTGGCGGATCTGGCACACGTTTGCACCCGTTAACTAAGGTAGTCAGTAAGCAGTTAATGCCTGTTTACGACAAGCCGATGATTTTTTATCCGTTAACCACGTTAATGATGTCGGGCATCCGTGATGTACTCATTATCACTACGCCTGAAGAGCAACAACGATTTATTGACCTCATTGGCGATGGCTCTGCGCTGGGAATGAATATTCAGTACGCGGTTCAGCCTTCGCCAGATGGCTTGGCGCAGGCATTTCTTATAGGCGAGCAGTTTATTGGTAACGATAGCTGTTCTCTAGTTCTTGGTGATAATATTTATTACGGCCACGACTTAAAACTGTCTTTGCAGAATGCGTATAAGCAAGAACATGGTGCAACGGTGTTTGGTTATCACGTTAATGACCCTGAACGCTACGGCGTGGTAGAGTTTGATGATGATTGGAACGCGCTTTCTATAGAAGAAAAGCCTACTGCTCCTAAATCCAACTACGCCGTAACAGGTCTTTACTACTACGACAACCGCGTAGTCGATTTTGCTAAAGAAGTTAAGCCATCCCCTCGTGGTGAACTTGAAATTACCGACCTTAAT
Source organism: Alteromonas sp. KUL17 (assembly GCF_006538305.1). Taxonomy (NCBI): domain Bacteria; kingdom Pseudomonadati; phylum Pseudomonadota; class Gammaproteobacteria; order Alteromonadales; family Alteromonadaceae; genus Alteromonas; species Alteromonas sp. KUL17. Next base: position 12,250 of record NZ_BJKJ01000017.1, on the reverse strand, counting down.
AATTTATATCTTCAAGATGGCAGCTTGAAAGTAGAGCTAATGGGCCGAGGCTCTGCTTGGCTTGATACGGGCACACTAGACTCACTTCTTGATGCAGCAAACTTCGTTGCGGCTATCGAAAAACGCCAAGGGTTGAAAGTATGTTGCCCAGAAGAAGTGGCCTATAGAATGGGCTATATCAACGCTGAGCAGCTTGAAAAGCTTGCGGCACCACTAAAGAAGAGTGGTTATGGCGATTACCTGCTTAAAGTGATTAACGATAGAGTTAAGATCTAGCTTCATATCAAATTCTAAAAGGTGGCATTGCCACCTTTCTTCTTATTTTAAATTGCCAGTTTGTACGGAAAGTAAATGCAAGTAATTAAAACAGACATCCCTGATATAAAAATCATCGAGCCTAAAGTATTTGGTGACGAGCGAGGTTTTTTTCTAGAAACCTTTCGCACCGACTGGTTCAAAAAAGAGTGCGCAGATGTAGATTTTGTTCAGGATAACCACTCTAAATCTAGGCAAGGTATCCTTCGCGGCCTTCATTATCAAATGGAGCAAACCCAAGGCAAATTAGTACGTGTAGTTAGCGGTGAAGTATACGATGTAGCCGTAGACATGCGTAAAGACTCACCTACATACGGTAAGTGGGTAGGGGTAACGTTATCAGCAGAGAACAAACGTCAGTTATGGGTACCTGCGGGCTTTGCTCACGGCTTTTACGTAACCAGTGATTCTGCTGAGTTCGTGTATAAGTGCACAGACTATTATCACCCGGAATCTGAAATATCAGTTAAGTACGACGACCCTACATTGAATATCGACTGGCCATTAGTAAATGGTGAGAAGCCTTCTTTATCAGGTAAAGATGAGGCGGGTTTGGCATTTGTTAACGCACCTACGTTTTAATTGTCATTGATTTTTTTTCACTGCTTTTTATTGGTGTTTTACTAGGTATTAGCGATTAATGAATATTGTAATTATAGGTAAGTCTGGCCAGCTAGCTTTTGAGCTTTCTCGTGAACTAGAAAATAGCGAGCATCAAGTCACGTTTTTGGGGCGTGATGATATTGATATTACGAGCGCCTCAAATATTGAAGAAACGCTATCGCCTTTATCGGCTGAAGTTGTAATAAACGCATCGGCCTACACAGCTGTTGATAAAGCAGAAGAAGATACCGAGGCGTGCAATGCTATTAATACGCTTGCCGTTAAAAACTTAGCAAACTTCTGCAATGCTAACGGCGCCTTCATGGTGCATGTGTCTACTGACTATGTATTTAACGGCCACAAGGGTTCACCCTATTTAACTGACGACACCATTGAACCGCAAGGTGCTTATGGCAAATCAAAAGCAGAAGGCGAAAAAGCGCTGCTTGAAATACTGCCAGATGCTAGCTGTTTAATTCGTACAGCTTGGGTTTACTCGTCTCATGGTAATAACTTCGTGAAAACCATGCTGCGTTTGATGGCTGATAAACCTCAGTTGGGCGTAATAGATGATCAAATTGGAACGCCTACATGGGCTAAAGGTTTAGCTGAAGTTTGTGTTACTGCCGCTTTGAATAAAACCAGTGGCGTGTATCACTGGACTGATGAAGGCGTAGCAAGTTGGTACGACTTTGCGCTAGCTATTCAAGAATTAGGTGTTGAGAAAGGCTTGATAGGTAACGCTATCCCAGTATTGCCAATTCCATCTAGCCAGTACCCTACGCCAGCTAAGCGCCCCCATTACAGCGTGCTAGATAAACAATCTGCTCGAGAAGCGTTTGCGGCGTGTAAGCCCACGCACTGGCGTAAGCAATTAGCCAGCATGCTAGACGAATTGAAAGCGTAAGTGACAAGAACAAGATTATACTTTTGGTAAAAAGAAAATGAGTAAAACAATTTTAGTAACAGGTGGCGCGGGCTTTATTGGTTCTGCAGTAGTTCGCCATCTTATAAACGACACTGACCACACAGTGGTTAATTTAGATAAGCTAACCTACGCGGGTAACTTAGAGTCATTAACTTCGGTTTCAAGCAGCGACCGCTATAGCTTTGAACAAGTTGATATTTGTGATGCTGAAGAAGTAAAGAGAGTGTTTAATACGCACCAGCCAGATATCATAATGCACCTTGCGGCAGAGTCTCATGTAGACCGTTCGATTGATGGGCCAGGTGAGTTTATTCAAACTAACGTTGTGGGCACATACACGTTGCTTGAACAAGCAAGAGCATACTGGTCAGCACTTGAAGGCGATAAAAAAGCAGGGTTTAAGTTCCACCATATTTCAACCGATGAAGTATATGGCGACCTTCCTCACCCCGATGAAGTTGAGCCGGGAACGGAGCTTCCACTGTTTACGGAAACAACCCCATATGCACCAAGCTCGCCATACTCAGCAAGTAAAGCAAGTTCAGATCAGCTAGTGCGTTCGTGGCTTCGCACCTATAAGTTGCCAACCCTTGTAACTAACTGCTCAAATAATTACGGGCCGTACCATTTCCCGGAAAAGCTTATTCCACTAGTTATTCTAAATGCCCTAGCTGGAAAACAGCTGCCTGTGTATGGCAAAGGTAATCAAATTCGTGATTGGTTGTATGTTGAAGACCATGCCCGGGCATTGGTAGTGGTTGCGCTTAATGGTGAAATTGGTGAAACCTACAATATCGGTGGCCACAACGAAAAGCAGAACATTGAAGTGGTGCAAACTATTTGTTCAATTCTGGATGAAGTTAAGCCAAAAGATAGTAAATACGCTGATCAAATTACCTACGTACAAGACCGCCCAGGGCACGATATGCGCTATGCAATCGACGCAAGCAAAATTGAGCGCGAGTTAGGATGGAAACCGCAAGAAACTTTCGAAAGCGGTATTCGTAAAACCGTAGAGTGGTATTTAGCGAATGAAGGCTGGTGGAAAGCGGTTCTTGACGGCAGTTATCAAGGTGAGCGTTTAGGTACGGGTAGCTAATCGACTTCTATTACATTTATAGCCTCAGCTTACTCTGTTAGCTGGGGCTTTTTTTTGAATGCAAAACTCTTGGTGGTCTGTATGTTGCTTATTTATAACTAGAGCAAAATAAATCACTAACGCCTCATACTGAACATCGTGGTTTGAGGCCAAATGCACCGTGTCGCAAGTGCTATGCAAATATAAGCACCTTTATGATGCATTGTTCATGAGATTTTCAAAAAACTCTGGCAATATACGTGAAAATATTTAAGTAATTACGTCTATCGTTGATAGTTAGTAGGATTGGAGAAACAGTAAATGGAAAGTACGTTAGCTAAGTACAAAATAGCTGTAGCAGGCACAGGCTATGTAGGGCTTTCAAATGCAGTGCTACTTGCGCAGCACAATGAAGTGAAGGCAGTCGACTTAGTTCCGGAAAAAGTTGAGATGCTTAACAACAAAACGTCTCCAATTGAAGACAAAGAAATCACTGAATATCTAACAACTAAAGAGCTAAACCTTGAAGCTACGTTAGATGCACAAGTTGCGTATAAAGACGCCGATTATGTTGTTATTGCAACACCAACAGATTACGACCCTCAAACTAACTACTTCAATACAGGTAGTGTAGAGGCGGTTATCAAAACAGTGATGGAAATTAATCCTAATGCTGTGATGATTGTAAAATCGACCGTGCCGGTAGGGTTTACTAAAGAAGCAAAAGCCCGCTTCGGTTCCGACAATATTATCTTCTCGCCAGAGTTCTTGCGTGAAGGCAAAGCGCTTTACGATAACCTTTACCCTAGCCGTATTATTGTGGGCGAGCAAAGCGAACGAGCAGAAGTTTTCGCTAAGCTACTTCAACAAGGTGCAATTAAAGAAGAAATCGACGTGCTATTTACCGACAGCACTGAAGCTGAAGCGATTAAGCTTTTCGCGAACACTTACTTAGCAATGCGTGTGGCTTATTTTAATGAATTGGATAGCTATGCAGAACGAAACGGCTTAGATACAAAACAGATTATTGAAGGCGTAGGTTTAGACCCTCGAATTGGTAAGCATTATAACAACCCAAGCTTCGGCTACGGTGGTTACTGCCTACCAAAAGACACTAAGCAGTTACTTGCGAACTACAGTGAAGTGCCGAACAACATGATACAGGCCATTGTAGATGCTAACCGTACGCGTAAAGATTTTATTGCCGATTCAATAGTAAGCCGTAAGCCGAAAATTGTAGGCATCTATCGCCTTATCATGAAGTCTGGTTCTGATAACTTCCGTGCAAGTGCGATTCAAGGCATCATGAAGCGTATTAAGGCGAAAGGTATTGAAGTTGTAGTTTACGAGCCAGTGCTTAAGGAAGAAGATTTCTTTAATTCACGCGTAGTAAACGACTTAGAAGAGTTTAAGAAAATCTCTGACGTAATCGTTGCCAACCGTGTAACGGGCGATATCGAAGACGTACTCGATAAAGTATACAGCCGCGACCTGTTCAACGCTGACTAACAAAATGAATTGAGATTGCGAAAAGCATCAGTCTTTTCGCAATCCTCCCCACAAAAAACTTCCCAAATCCCAAAATTCAAAATAGAATCCGCACCAATTCAACCCCTGCCATTAAGCCTCACGCTTATTCACACCCGGCGGGGAAGAAGCATGCTTTAAAATATTGGGGGCAGAGTACATTTCTTCCTCCAATACTATCTGTTCACTGGTTACTAAAACCAGTAAACAAGGTGTTGAGTTCATGCTACCTACCATATTACCCAGTATGAACTTCGTTTCGTTTTAGTTTGCTTTTATTAGCGGAGTCGTTATGAATAGGCTGCGTGAGCTTTCCAGCCAAGTAATGGATGTTTACCAATCTCTTTCTGAAGAATTCAGCGCATATCAATCAAGTCAGTCGTTAAACTGTGTTGAGAGATGCGGCGCATGTTGTAATAAACCCGATATTGAAGTGTCGCCTTTAGAGATGTTGCCATTTGCATTGCATTTGTTTGATATAGGGCAAGCCGAACAAGTATTCGATGAACTTGAAAGTTATAGCGGTTTTGCATGCAAGCAATATCAACGCTTGAGTTTGGACGGTACAGAAGGTTATTGCGGAATTTACGAATACCGCCCGGGGATTTGCCGTATGTTTGGTGCGGCAGGCTACAAAACAAAATCAGGCGAAGCAACGCTTTCGGTATGCAAACCAATAAAGCAAGCCGTACCTGAAAAATATGCGGCTGCACTTATCGCCATACAGCCACAGCGCTCTGATGTGTTTGAGTATCCGTTGGTTGTTGATATTGCTGCAAACAGTACAAGTCACGTTGTAAAGTCTAAGCCGCCAATGATCGCAGAAGGTAGGCAAAAATTAGCACAATTAGATTATGAATTGGGTGAAAAGCTTATGCCTATCAATGACGCATTACGTTTTGTGTTAGAAAAAATTCTGACATTAAGTTTTTATGCGCAAGATACAGATGATGGTGTTGCTGCTTAGACAAATAGAAAGCATAAAATGTACTCTGACCCAATAACTCAGAGCGTTACGCTAGAATTTCGCGTGCCGATTCCACTATTGCCTCACTAATTGTGTAGTCGGCACGGCTTTTACCGGTAATGGCGTAGTATCTTTCGTTAAGCGTATTGGCGTTACCAATACAGTGCACACCATACTGTTCCTCTACGTGTTTAGAAATAGCAGAAGGTGCGCAGAATACGCCGAAGTCCTCGCTGCCGAATAACTTCAGCAACGCTGTATCATCGAATTCAGCAACAATTTTAGGGTAAAGCTGTTCTGTCTCAAGCCAGCTTGTGAGCGCGTGGCGTATTCCCGAGGTGTTACCTTGAATAAGCAGTGGCATTTGGTTTAAACAGTCTGGGAATTGTAACCCTTCACCCAAGGGGGATTTAGCGAAAAAGCTTAACGAGCTTTCTCCCAAGAAAAAACTGTTGGCGCTAATCTGTGTTCCCGGCGCAATGCCTCTGTCGGCAACAATAAAGTCGATAGCGTTAATAGCGAGTTCCTTTAATAAACCGTCAAAGCTATCTTCTTTAATGACGTACTTCACCTGCGAGTATTTGCGCATGGTATCGTGCACAAAATCGTAAAAAAGCACTTTTGGAATACCATTTGTAATACCTATTACGAATTCTTTCGTATTCACTTCATCGCTATTGTTAAGTATTTCAGCCAGTTGGTTACCCTTATGAAATATTTCGCTGGCATACTGATAACTAACTTTACCTCGTGCGTTCAGGTACAGCCGTTTGTTTATTCTATCGAATAACGAATAACCAAGCTGACTTTCAAATGTACTCAGTTGCCCGCTTACGGTTTGAGGGGTAACGTGGAGTAATTTAGCCGCTTTGGCGATGCTGCCTTCGCGCGCGACAAGATAAAAATAATATAGATGATGGTAGTTTAGATGATGCATACTTTATCTAGACGCTAGATTATTAAAATAATAGAGGGTGAGAAAAAGTACTCTGACTCCATTATTCATAATAACAACTATTTCCGATGAACTATTAAGAATATAACAGATTTATTCTAACTAACCATTACAATACACTATAAGTGTTGTTTCATAAGTTCGGTAAACAACGCATAACCGATTTTTCAAGCTAGCGGTATATTGAAGACATAACTATGGCTAAACCAATAGATTTACGTAAAACGCGAAAAACACTTTTTTCGTTATTAAAACCTGAGGCTGGCTTTTTTTGGGTTGCTATTGCTTACGGCGTGGCAATCAGTTTGATGACACTGGCAGTACCTATTGCGGTACAAACGCTAATTAATAGTATCGCCAATATTGGCTCTACCCGAGCTGTAGTCATACTGGCCGTTATCCTGTTTCTCACTTTGTTTACATCAGGGGTCTTCAGCGCTCTTCGTATGCGCGTGATGGAATTTTATGAGCGCAAGGTTTACGCGCGTCTTACCGCTGACTTAGGGCTTAAAACTATTCTAGCGCCGCATAGTTTTTTCGAAGGCCGACAAAACGTAAGCATTACGCAGCGTTATTTCGATATTATGACCTTCCAAAAAAACATACCTTCATTAATGATTGATGGCTTTGCATTGGTACTGCAAATGCTGGTGGGTTTCACATTGGTTTCTTTTTACCATCCCGCGCTTTTTGCATTTAATGTAGTACTGCTCTTAACCATGTACGCCGTGTGGAAAATTTGGGGCCGCGGCGCTAAGCGCACCGCAATTGAACTCTCTCACGCTAAATATGATTCGGCGAAATGGCTGCACGACATTGCCATTGCCCATGAGTTTTTTAAGTCTGCCGATCATGTGGAATATGCTGGCCGTAGTACCGAAGGTTACATTAGTAACTATGTTAAAAAACACAAAAGCCACTTCCATTACACCTTTTCACAGGTGGTTATGTTCCTATTGATGTATGCGGTAGCAAGCGCGTCATTGTTAGGTATTGGTGGTGTACTTGTTGTGCAAGGCGAATTGTCTATTGGTCAGTTAGTCGCGGCTGAACTGGTTATGTCTGCCGTATTCTTCGGTTTGTCGCGTTTTACTCAGTACCTTAAATTATATTATGAACTGTATGGTGCAGCTGAAAAGCTGGGTGGTGCTTTGGCAATGCCTCAAGAAGAGCTAAATGCTTCAGAGCACATACCGGCATCGTCTAAACTCGTTTTTAACGACGTAGAATTAAAACATGGCAATGATTCTTGCAACCTCAACGTGGTGTTTGAACCAGGCACAAAATATTTTGTTACCACAGACAAAAGCTGGGTTCAAAAGCAGTTGCTTGGGCTCTTAAAACAATACGACCGTGTTAAATCAGGCGATATATTATTAGGTGAACTTAGCCTAAACGATTACGACACCCATGAACTTAGGCAAGCAGTTACTATTTTAGATCGCTCTTTAATTATTGAAGTATCTATAGAGCGCTATCTAAAACTAGCTCATCCACAGGCTACCATTGCTGATATTCGAGCAGCGCTTGAAGAAGTAGAAATGACGAAGGTTATCGATAGCTTGCCTGAAGGTTTGCAAACCAAAGTGTCGGTATTAGGTGCGCCTTTACAACCTCTAGAGTTTTTATTGCTTAAACTTGCCGCCGCAATTGTTGGTAAGCCTAGACTCCTTATTTTGAATCAGCACTTTGATGCGATACCTGTTGAGCTAAGAGCACGACTACTTAGGCGCTTAAGCAAATACGACTTTACTGTTATGTATTTTACCAATATGCCAATACCAGAATGCTTCGAAGGTGTTTTGCACTTACACGACAACGCAACGGCCATGTTAAATGAGTATACCAATGGTGAATCGCCGATTGTCAGCGTACAAGAAAGTGTCAATGCTACAGATACAGTAAGTACTAATCATCAAACGGCGGCCACGCAAATAAACGATGTAAAAAATGATAAGGAGGGTGAGTAAGTGAATAACGCAGAACGTCGCTTTTTAGACAACATTACTTCATTACCTTCTTTGAAAGTACCTAAGCTACATCGCGTTATTACCGGCGTGATCATTTTCTTAGTGCTGGCTGCCGGATTAATACTGTACTTTACCCCTTGGATCCAAACTGCCTATGGAACGGGTATGGTCGACTCGCTCGACCCTAAAGACAGAACCCAGCCCATTAATGCCCTTGTCGATGGGCAAGTAAAGCAATGGCACGTAAGGGAAGGGCAGCAGGTAAAAGCAGGTGAGCCTATTGTTACGCTAATCGACATTGATGCTCAACGTCTTGAGAAGCTGCAGTCTCAGCTTTCGGCAGCAAACCTGAAAAATCAAGCTAATGAAACCGCGGTAAGAAATGCCGAAAACAACTTGGCGCGCCAAAAGTCTCTGCAGGAGCAGGGTTTGGTATCACGCAAAGAAGTAGAACAAGCTGAAATCAAAGTACAAGAACTTAGGGCGAAAGCCGCAGCATCTGTATCTGAAATCAACGAAGTAAGTATGACGTTGTCTCGCCAATCTACCCAAACTAAGTTTGCGCCTGTAGATGGCACAGTGGTGCGCTTGCTATCGGGCGGCGTGTCTACCTTCGTAAAATCAGGCGACATTTTAGGTCAGTTTATTCCTGCCGATGCCAAGCGTAGTGTCCGTGTAACGGTAAGAGGGTTGGATGCACCACTAGTAAAACCCGGCGCGAAAGCTCGCCTGCAGTTTGATGGGTGGCCCGTTTTCCAATTTAGCGGGTGGCCAGGAAGCGCAATAGGAACCTTTGGCGGTGAGGTGGTATACGTAGAGCCAGTGGCAAACGCAACGGGCGATTTTAACGTTTGGATAAAGCCTGACGAGGCAGACATCCCATGGCCAGCTGAAAGCTCTGCCCGTTTAGGAAGCCGAGTAAAAGCGTGGGTGCTACTAGAAGAAGTTCGATTAGGTTATGAAATGTGGCGACAGCTGAATAACTTCCCTCCATTGCCGACTCAGCAATCATCATCTGGTGGTGCGAAAGGCTCAGGAGCATCAATATGGTAATGCGCAGATTGTTTTTTACTGCACTTGCGCTAACCATGTATATAGGCAGCGGCACTCCGGGCCTGTCTGCGCAGACGCAAAATACCTATCAAGGGCAAAGCCAAAATGCTCGATTAGCGCCAACCATCGAAGTGCTGATTGATAGTATGGTGAACTATCACCCGTATGTGCTGGCAATTAATGAAGGTAACTACCAGGCCGCCGCTGAACTTGAAATAGCAAGAAGCAGTTTCGACCCCTTTATTGAGCAGAAAACAAAGAGTCGAGTGTCGGGTTATTACGATGGAACAAACCTCACTCAGCGCTTCACCAACCCAATTGAGGATTTTAATGCTTCTGTATTTGGCGAGTATCGCATTGCCGCTGGCGACTTTCCTAGCTATGAAGGGGGTTACGATACGCTATCCGCTGGCGAGGCAAGTGTTGGCGTTGCTATGTCGCTTTTGCAAAATCGAGAGATCGATAAACGTAGAACTGAGTTGCGAAACGCTGGTCTGGCTACATCCCAGTGGCAGGCATTAGCGACAAGCCTTATTAATGACTTTGTCTACAAAGGCGTCAGCGAATACATTGCATGGTATGAAAGTGCTTTACAAATTCAAGCCGTTACTGAGTTACTAAATACAGCGTCAGAGCGTGAAAAAGCGCTGGTCACTCGAGTAGAGAAGGGCGACTTAGCCAGTATTGTTCTTACCGAGTTTAAAGCTAATCTACTTCAGCAGCGTTTAACATTGGCCGAGCTTAAACAAAAACGAGACATGCATGCAAAAATGCTATCTTTTTACTGGCGTTCACCTAATGGTGATATGCTAGCAATTAACAGCGAGCAGCCGCCTAATGAAATAAGCTGGCCTTTCTGGGTTGGTAACGGACAACTGGTTTCACTTCGCAATGCACTGCGTAACCACCCTGAATTAGACGTAATGAAGTTGGAACAGCAGGTGGTACAAAATAAGGTAGCGCTTGCTGACAATGCATTACTACCAAAACTTGATCTTACCGCGTCTATTGCTAGAGATGTGGGGGCGGGCTCGGAAACACTTGAGGGCACTGAAACAAAAGTAGGCTTGTCGTTCTCTTATCCGCTAGGCAACAGGAAGGCGAAGGCAGAGCGCGCTCAACTTCAGTCAAAGCAACGAGAGCTTGCACACAAGCTAACATCAACGCAGCAAGCTATCGTTCAACGATTCGAACAAGCTTTTATTTATTGGTCGCAAGCTAAAGATATTGTGGCGCTGCAAAGCGAAAATGCGGTACTTGCGAAAACCCTATCGAGAGTGGAAAAAACACGCTTTGATGCAGGTGATAGCGATATGTTTGTATTAAACGCGCGAGCGCAAAACGAGATTAAAGCGAAGATCAAAGAAATTAAAGCTAGGGTGGATTTGTTAAAAGCAGAATTAATGCTCTATAAAGAAGCGGCCATGCTGCACTCATTCGATAGTTGATGGTTGTTACACTCATCGAGTGTTGTTAGAGAGTACATGGAAAGTGCCGCTTGTCGTTAGCTACTTAAAAGTTAATAGGTACAAAAAGGATGTTAGCGTTTAAAAGACAATAGCCTCGGTAGTTTCTAATAACGAAGTGACTAATGAGCTGACATTAAAAAACGGCGTACTGAGTTCAATACGCCGTTTTTTATAAACCTAGTCTTAAGGGCTTAATTGCCCAATGCACTATTAACGTCATCCTCGTCCAGTCCGGCAGACATCGCGTATTCCCTTAGCTTTTCTTGAGATACACCGGCGTGTTGTGCTGTATTCAAAATACGCATAACTTGCTCACGCTGCTGGGCCGACTCTCTCACGGCCGTTTCAACTACCGTTTCCGCTTCATTAGGAAATACGGCTAGAAGTGCGTCTACTACATACTCGCCAACAAAAGGAACAGCGTTTAATGCGCTAGTCATAATATCGACAATCTTGTTTGGATGCTCTTTAGATAATGTTTGTACAATACTGTCTGCCGCATCGGGTTGAGTTAATACGGCCACGCGTACAATTTCATCTAATTCTTCAGGGGTAGATACCGCCGCTGCTTGTACTACAAAATCAACATAGGTCGGTTCTGCCTTAATAGCCAGCTGTACGATGTTAGGGCAGCTACTCACTTCTTTCTCAATAGCCAGCTGAACAATCTCTTCGGTAGAAGCTGGTTGTGCAGAGATAGCAGCAAAAATGATTTCTCTGTATTTGTCGGGATAAGTGTCTAGAGCAATATCTACAATAGAAACGATCTCTTGTGGGTAATGACCAGCTATTGAACTAATAGCTCTACCCACAGACATGGTTTGTTCAACCTGACGCTTTAAAAAGGCAGTTTGAAAATGATTCGATTCATCAACGGCGACTACATTACTTGAAGTGCTTGGTTGAATGGAATCACTAGAAGACGCATCTTGTGCCATTGCTACAAAACTAACATGAGAGGCTAGTACTGCAGATGATAGCAATGAAAGAGTTCGTAACATAAACCCACCTTTATAATTATCGCGTAGTCAATTTATGACACTACCAGTATTAATACATTTATAAAAAACGCAAAGCGCTAAACATCGACGCTTATATACATTCTTATACGTATTCCTTTACGCTGGCTTTAATATCAGCAACTAATACCAAGCACTTTAATAATAACGGCAGGATCAAATACTACTTTAAGAACTACTACTTTATAGGATCTGAATTCCTATCCTATTAGTAATTAGTCCATATTGTCTACTAATTATCACATTTGAGCGAAAAATAGACGGTTAGTTCAGTTTTTTCAACTTTTTCAAAATAAGTGTTGACGTGAGCGCTCATTTCCCTAAAATGCGCATCCGCTTCGGGGGGAAAAGCAAAACAGCAAGCCT
>NZ_BJKJ01000016.1:0-103345 GCF_006538305.1 Alteromonas sp. KUL17 | reverse complement strand
GTTACTAGCTTTTGCTAGCTGCCTCTCCCGAAGCGGATGCGTATCTTACAGCGCATCTTTTTTTTGTCAACAACTTTTGTTTATTTATTTTTAAACTTGGTTTTTGACATCCTCATCAGTTGTTAGCGTTTTGCTGTTCCCTGTTGAGGAGGCGCGCATTCTACGCATTCCTGCAGCATCGTCAACACCCTTTTTTTAAAATAAATACAAAAAAAGCGACCGTTCGGTCGCTTTTTTGATCTATTAGTACATTAAGCATGCGTTTACGCTTGTATATCCTTATTCTATCAGCTCAAAAAGGCATATCCTCTTTATATTGAGCGAAGACATTTGATTATTGCTACGTAATCATTCCTGCTTATTGTCTACACTTTCATTGCTTTTCTTTTTATCGGCATTGAAGTCTGCATCTTCTTCATGATCGCCCACTACATCGTCTAACGTTACTTTCTCAACGGTACGGAAAGTATTGATAGGCCCAGCTAACGCATATAGTGCAAAAACAAGGAACAATACTAAAGCGGGTTCTGTTGCAACAACAACGAATATCAAGAGAACTAAAAGAAGACCTACAAATGGAACCTTACCGTGCCAATTAACTTCTTTGAAAGAATTGTACTTAAAGTTACTCACCATCAGCAAACCTGCCAAGCCAGTTACTGCAGCAACGATTAAACCATAGTCGGTACCAACAGCGTCATACTCAACTCCAACCCATACAAGACCAGAGACAACTGCAGCTGCTGCCGGACTAGCAAGACCTTGGAAGAAACGCTTATCGGCAATACCAACTTGCGTATTGAAGCGAGCTAAACGAAGAGCTGCACCCGCTACATATATAAAGGCCGCTAACCAGCCTAACTTGCCCAGCTCAGTTAACCCCCAATTATAAGCAACAAGTGCAGGTGCCATTCCAAATGAAACCATATCTGCCATTGAGTCATACTCAGCACCAAAGTCGCTTTGCGTGTTCGTCATTCTTGCCACACGCCCATCTAAGCCATCAAAAATCATAGCAACAAAGATAGCCACTGCCGCGGCTTCGAACCTGCCGTTCATTGACGAAACCACAGCAAAGAAACCCGAAAACAACCCTGCTGTTGTTAATAAGTTGGGAAGTAAGTATATCCCTTTACGTTTTTGATCAGACATATGTCCTCATACTTCTACATATACAATTGCGTTAATTATTTCACAGATATCTAGGAACGCATAGCAAAGTAAAAAGACTGCCTCGTTCCTTTACATAACGCCGTTGCAAAACGTTATTAGCTTTGCATTGATTACACGTACTCCTACCACAATGCCGGCGCTTGGCTTCTATTTATTCAGGCCGCGTATGCTCACGATTAAACAAACAACTAATAACTAGGTATACGGTTACATACCTTAAATAGCTCACCGTTCATATATCATACAAGTCCATGTTGAAATTAGGTACTACCAAGTTTGTGTTCGCATAATGTGCGCACACATCACTCGGCTTGTACTTGAAGTGCTTTGCGCTTCATATATAGGAAAGCAATTATGCGAACGCTACAAAAAACGTTTTCTTTGCAAACTGTACTATTACTTTCCACAGCTTTGCTATCTACCCTGAGTGCGAATTCAGCATTCGCTACCTACTATAAAAAGCAAAGTTATTCTCACTGTGGGTCATCGAGCCAAAGCAACGAACAAAGCAATGTATGTAACTCTCCGTTGGGAGAATACACCTACGATCTAGTCGATGACAAAGTGACACAAACCAATCAGACGAATAATTCCTTTGTTCAAATAGACGGATTAAATATTAGTATGTCCGCCTTTTCTGACACACAAGGAGTTACCGGCGAAACAGTCGTTGGCGCCAAGTTAGAAAAAATCTCAGATAAATGGGCTTACGGCATAACAAACAATGATGAAGCGTACTATCGCGGCGGTGCCGATCACGCTATTGATAACCTCAATTACTTCTCTAGCGGCAGCGATAACTCGAAAAACTACCGCTTCACAAATGTAGAAAGAGATTATGATTTTATATTGCTCTCATTTGATTATGCGGTAACACTAACTGGCGCCAGTTTTTCTTGGCTTTATGACAGTAGAGATAGTCAAGTGTCTGTGGCTGCGCTTAGTAACACCTCTAAACTAACGTCTGGCGTTAACACATGGAGTCATATCGTTGAAGATGCACTAACGTCAGCTTCATTCGACATTGAGAGTTGTGAATATTTAGATCACCGTGCAGATTTCACGTTTACTGAGTCAGCACAATATTGGCTTGTAGGGGCATACAATACAGTATTTGGAAATATTGGTGGAGAATTTAACAATGACGCTTTCAAACTCGCCAACATTGGGTTTTCAATTACAGAAACTGCGGGTACACCAGATCCAACCGAAGTCTCTGAGCCTGGCACTATTGGGCTACTTATGGCATGTTCACTTTTCGTAATGTGGCGCCGTAAAAAAACCATTTGAAGAAATTAGACTTTAGATCACTGACAGGTGGTACAACCTGTCAGTTTTTTTTACTCACTTCCTTTCCCTCGCACCTTAATACAACAAAAAACCCATAAAAACAAACACTTGAAAAATTGGCACAATTCCAGCTTGGAGAAAAAATAATTTGCCTCTTTGTTGAATTTAAGCTGTAAGGCCAATAACTATGAACAAGCTGTTAAAATTTTCATTTTCGTCGTTGCTTTTAATCTGTACGTCAGCGTCTTACGCTGGTGATTCAATGCTCGAATACTACAACTACGATATGATTGCTCAGAAAGTTAGCAAAGGATTTGAGCCTACAACTAACTCAATTAAAATCGATAATTCTGATATCTACGTTTCTTATACGACTTGGGCGGACACAGAATATTCTGACACCGACGGTGATGACCGTGTAGTGAGACAAAACGGCCTTAGTTATTCGAAGACATACGGCTTGTCAATGCGCAATAGAGACCATGGTGGCAACCTTACTGATTGGCATACTATTGATAACAACCAAGGTGACTGGAAATACGATTTCGACATGGTGCTTTTCTCATTTAGTGAAGAAGTAGCACTTACTAATACGAAGTTCAACTATCTTACTGGTGCCGGGAACGAACAACAGTTAACCGTTGTTGGATTCAATGATATCGACATATTTAAAAACGCATCGAACACTGTAACTACATGGGAAAATATTGCTTCATCAAGTGCCATCACTTCGGTCACACATAAGAATATTTCTAGAACACCGCAAGGGCTTGGGAAGTATGAAGTAACCTATCCTACTTTGACCGAAGCAAAATATTGGCTTATCGGCGCATACAATACTTATTTTGATCCAAACGGTAGTATGGATGACTTCACTGGTTCAGGCTTTAAACTAGCCTCGCTAGGTATTTCTAGACAAGGCGAAAACACGACAACCGACGTCAATGAGCCTGGTGCTATGGCACTAATGCTAATGGGTATCGGACTGATGCTTTATCGCCGCAAGCGTCTCGTTTAATGGTTTAAAAACACGTAGAAAACACGTATCTTTAGAAGGTGGCTTAAGCCACCTTTTTTTATGCTATTTTTAAGCCAGCAGTTAGGCTAATTTTCGAAGGTATATATGGATTTTTGTAATAATAAAAAGGGTGTTGTACGTCGTGCACTTATTTCTGCAGTTGCCACTTCTTTTCTCTCATTTAGCAGCCACGCTACAACATCTGAAGACTATGAAAAAGCGCTAACTGCGTTTAATCAAAATGCCTACGATGAAGCCTATATCCATCTTAAAAACAGCTTGCAAAAAGACCCAGAAAACCTAGCAGCAAAAATACTGATGGGTGAAATTTTGCTTATTAATGGCTACTTAACTGCCGCTGAAATGGAGTTCGTAGAAGCGCTTGAAATGGGTGCCGATATCAACCTTTTGGCAGAGCCGCTTGGCAACACATGGTTGTTCTTAAACAAATACAAAGAGATTGTAGACTTTTCTGATTCAAACAAACTGTCGGGCGATGCAGAACGTGAGTGGCTTTTAATTCGCGCAACGGCGTGTATTAGACTGGAGGATGAGTCATGCGCCTTACGTGACTACAACACTATCGTTTCACGTACACCTAACTTCGTACCAGCAATAAACGGGTTGGCGTCCATTGCTCTTCAAAATGAAGATTTATCCAAAGCGACCTCGCTTATCAATAAAGCTATGTCGTTAGAACCAGAAAATGCAATAACATGGCGATTGAAGGGGCAACTCGCATACCGACAGGGTGATACAGACGCTGCAACCGCACATTTACAGAAAGCGCTGACTTTTAATCGAGAAGATCCCATTGCATTAAGGAATCTTGTTGATTTGTATTTAGAAGCGAAAGACTACGACACGGCAAAACTGTTCGTAGATGAGATAATCCAAGATACACCCAATGATCCGCTGGCCATTTTACTTAATAGCTGGTTACAAAGCAGAGACAACCAGCAAGCTATCGATAACGAAAAACTAAAAGAACTTAACGACTTCATGGCTCAACTGGATCCTGAGCTTATTACCTCACAGCCCATGTTGCTTTACATAAGTGGTTTAACTAACTTCTTTAATAACAACATGGAGACAGCCGCGAAAGATTTTAACGCTTATCTGCAACAAGAGCCTGATGACTTACAGGCGGTATTGATGTTGAGCCAAGTTTACATGGCGACTCAACAAGATAAACAGGCCCTTGCCCTGCTTGAACGTCATCAGGATGCGTTAATGGAAGACCCAGACTCAGCACTGCTTTTAGGTGACTTATTTATTCGCCAAAACAAAGCCTTTAAAGCCGAGCGACTTTTGCAAAATCTTGAATATAAATACCCGAATGAAAACAAGCTCCAGCTATTTAAGATTAAATTAATGGCTGCCAGAGGTAAGCAAGATGAAGCGCTATCGATTCTTGAAAATAACTTATCTACCTACAAGGATAATGCCGGCTTTCTTTTCACTTATTCATTGATGAATTTACAAGCTCAGCAGTTTAAGAATGCATTAAAAGGCGCTGACTTACTAAGCGCATTGTTTCCAAACGAAGCAGAAGTTTTCAATCTTAAAGCCGGTATCTTGATTAGACAGGGTCGATTAGAAGAAGCCAAGATCAACATAGAAAAAGCGCTAGCGCAAAACCCGACGCTTTTCCCTGCGAAATTCAATTTAGCAGCAACGGAAAGCCGTTTAGGAAATGTCGATAAATCTAACCTGCTAGTAGAAGAGTTACTTGCTCTGTCTCCCCAACATAATGAAACGCTGATGCTGAAAGCGTTCAATTTAAGCAAAGCAGGAAATCTAGAAGAAGCTAAGCAAATTTATCTCGATATATTGACGCTCACGCCTTCAAATACTGGAGCGAGAGAGCGCGTTTCATCTTTGTATCAACAACAAGGCGACACAAAAAATGCGCTCTATCACTTAGACCTCTTAATCAAAGACGATTTCGACAACGCCGATTATCTCCTTCGAAAAGCAGCGCTTCAGTTAGAAGCAGGTCAACGTGCCGATGCAGAAAAAACGCTAAGTATTGTGAGGAATTTTATCAATGACGATGCCGGCAAGCTTATCGCATATGCTGATCAAGCTCGAAGTGTTGATAATGATGAAAACGCCTTAGACGCCATGGCCCGAGCGTATGAAATAGCGAATACAAGTACGTTTGTCACGTTGCGTTATGTGAGCCTACTGCTCGACATGCAAAACAACGACAAAGCACAATCATTGCTAACAACCATTCCCGCAAACCAACAACAAAATCCGGTTTATTATTTTTTGAAAGGCCGACTGGCAGCAAATAAGGGAAACAGTGAACAAGCTATCAAAGAGTTTGAAAAAGCGTTAGACGTAGACGCTACTTTTGCACAGGCTTTTGTTGCCATTTACAACTACGCACTGAACGATCAGTTTGTCGATGTATTCTTGAATACGGCAAGAAAACTGGTGGGCGAGAATGAAAACAATCTGCTGGCAAAAAACCTGTTGGCGCAATACTTATTCTTCATTCAAGAGTTCGAAGAGTCGATAGCGCTTTACAAGGAACTTGTTGAGCAACCAAACTTACTCAACCCTGCTGAGGCTTACAATCGCCTAGCGATCATGCATATCGAGGAATCGCTAGTCACTGCAAAAAACTATGCACGTCAGGCCTACGAGCTTCAACCAAACTCAGCAAAAATATTGGATACCTACGGTCACATCAAAGCGCTACAAGGAGACTATGAAGGCAGCCTTAAAATGCTGAGGGATGCGTTCGCCAGAGACGCCAACGACCCAAATATTCGCTATCATCTGGGCTACACGCTAGCCAAGCTCAATAGAATTGAAGAGGCGAAAAAAGAGTTAGAATATGCAGTAAAAGTGGAACGCCCTTTCTTTAAGCGTCCTCAAGCAAGAACGCTATTAGAGAGCCTATAAGGCTCTCTTCGCATGCAGCTATAGGCAGCACGAACAATTGCGTTTGTGCTTTTCCATTTTGCCAATACCAGGGTTAAACGTATTGGTTGGATCTAAGTCTTTGTAAAATTTCTGCAAGTTACTTTCGGCTTCATACAAATGACCTACATTGTGTTCAGCCGGATACTTAGCGCCACGACTGTCTAATAGTGCCAACATATCTGCTTTTACTTTTTTGGCGTCGCTGCCTTTTTTAAGTATGTAATCTTGATGGAAGACATGGCAGAAGAAATGTCCATAATAAAGTGACTTTTCAACGTGTTTGGCGATGTGCTCAGGCAGGTTCTCTACCCATAAATCATCGTTGCGGCGCAATGCGATGTCCAATGCTAAGATGTCTCCTACTTGCTTATGGTGTAACGTTTGATAGCGAACCGCGGCGCCAGCTGCAGCAAAACGTAATAAAAACGCCTTAGACGCTTCTTCTTCATTACAAGTAATGAAGTCACCATCTAGCTTCTCTTCGTTAAACAGCTTGGCCAAAAGCGTTTTAACCTCTTCGATGCCACCATCGCTCATTTTAAGGATTAGATGATGCTCGTACTTGTCGCGGTAAGTTCTTATACTCGAGGGTATTTGGTCAGAAAAGAACTTACTACCGAACTGCATCAATCTATCGCTTAGGTAAGGAGGAAGCAGAGGTAACTTGTTGAGCACGGCATCCACCCGCCCTTTGAGTGCAAACATTTTAGGTAGCGAGTCAGTTCCCAAACGCTGAATACTTATGATGGTATCTTTTCCGTAAACATCTGCAATATCGAACATTTCTCTATGAAGATATTCACCCACCTCAGGAACGTTTTTACATTGAGTCAGTATGTCTCTGCGAATACGAGTAAGTACAGAGGCATCATTCGTACCGATATAAAACGTTTGTTCTTCATTAGGCACTTCGAATGTATCTAAACGCACCGCGAACACAGCAATTTTACCTGCGCATCCACTGGCTTCGTAAAGCCGTGTTGGATCGGCATTAAAGCGGCTCGGCGTATCAGCATTTACGTCTCTAACGATGTGTTCATAATCACTTGCCGACGCTTTCATACTGGTTTCAGGTAGAGATTTTGGAAAGTTGCCAGAAGAAAGGTTTCCGATAATTTCTTCTGGCGTGTCGCCTAAATCTATCCCTAGGTGATTAACAAGCTTTAGCTCTCCGCTTTTATCCACCTGAGCGAACAGCGATAACTCAGTATAGGCAGGTCCCCTTTTGACAAGTGCCCCTCCTGAGTTGTTTGCAACACCACCGACAGTAGACGCACCTAGGCATGACGAACCAATTACAGAGTGAGGCGCACGCCCGAGTGGCTTTAGTGCCTTTTCAAGTTTGAACAGTGTTGCTCCCGGAAAGCTCAATACTTGCGTTCCGTCGTTAACCAGAACAATATCGTCCATTGCTAACGTATTTATAACCACCACTGGTCTATCGTAGTCGCTTCCACTTGGTGTTGAGCCTTCGGTCAAGCCGGTTTTCGCGGCCTGCATAATAATGATGCAGTTATATTCAACGCAAACCTTTAGCACTTCCCAATATTGCATTAGCGTATGTGGAAAAAGTACAGCCAATGCTTCGCCCTCGCCTGACCGCCATCCCTTGCGATAGTGCTCAGTTTGACGCGTTCCTACGGCAAGGTTGCTTTCCCCTAGCACGCGTTTAAAAGCGTCAATAATTGGGGTTGTTTGCATGTATAACTCCTTAGAACAGTGCAATGCGTATTAAAAATTAGTTTGTGCCGACTAATGGACCGCCGACTTCAAACACATAAACCCCCAACCATACTAAAATACCTGCAAATGCAACGTAATATATAGTTGGGATAACAGTCTTTCTTAAAGTAGCTCCCTCTTGCCCCATTAATCCTACCGTTGCCGACGCAGCTACAACATTGTGTATTGCAATCATGTTTCCGGCAGCCGCCCCAACGGCTTGCGCTGCGATAATTAGTGCAGGTGACAATTGAAGGCTTAGTGCTGCTTCGAACTGAAACTGGCTGAACATCATATTTGATACTGTATTCGAGCCTGCGATAAATGCACCTAATGCACCAATAGTAGGGCTAATTAATGGGAAAGCTTCGCCAAACATATTGGCGAACAATTGCGCGCCAGCTATCGGCATACTGACGATGTCGGCGCCATTCACACCTGAGTTTATAAAAAGCCTAACCATAGGAATTGTGAACATCAATACAAAACCAGCACTTAGCAACGTTTTGCTGGAATCATTGAAAGCCTTAAACAACACTTCTCCCTTGGATACCTTTTTACTTTGAATGATTACTGCAACCAATGCGCCTATTAACAACAACCCACCAGGAAGATATAGCGGACTGATTGATGCACTTAAACCGGTTTCACCCAGCATGTTGTCAAATGAGAGTGTCAGCGACGTAGTAAATTCTTTTATTGTTGGAAACACTCTGGATATAACGAGCAAAAGTGCAACAACTAAATAAGGGACCCAAGCAGTAACCCAATGCATGGCCTTTTGTGACGTTATGTCGTCTGCTTTTATTTCCAAATTACCCAGCCAACCTTTGTCCCATGACGCTTTCGGCGGGAAATCCCATGTTGTTTTAGGCATCAAGAAACCATTTTTAGCTGCAGTAACAACCACTGCCAAGCTCACCAATCCTCCAATCAACGATGGAAATTCAGGGCCTAATACGATGCCGGTAAATACGTAAGGAATGGTAAAGCTGACGCCCGCGAATAAGGCGAAAGGTAGAATTTGTAACCCTTCGCGCCAAGATTTGTTGGAGCCAAAAAAGCGAGTGAGCATTACAGCCATTAAAACTGGCATAAATGAGCCAATAATTCCGTGGATAACTGCCACTTCAGAGGTGATTAGTTGAATAAACTGCTCCCATTGCCAGCCTTGAGCCTGCAAAGTCTGACTGATCGCTTGGCCGTCTAAGCCTTTGTTTACACCAATGACAATAGGCGTTCCCACCGCGCCGAAAGAGACGGGTGTGCTTTGGATCATCATACCAATAAGTACGGCAGCCAATGCTGGAAAACCGATGGCAACAAGCAAAGGAGCCGCTATAGCGGCCGGCGTGCCAAAACCAGAAGCACCTTCAATAAAAGTTCCGAAGCACCAAGCAATGATTATTGCCTGGACTCTTCTATCAGGTGAAATGTTGGTGAAACCCTGGCGGATAACATCAATTGCTCCAGTATATTTCAATGTGTTGAGCAGAAAAATTGCACCAAATACAATCCACAAAACAGATACTGTAATCACTAAGCCTTGTAGAATTGAAGCGCCCACCCGTACTGCCGACATATCCCATGCTAAAAGTGCCATAAGTGCTGTACTTGCTAATACAACTGGCATTGCTCTTTTCGCAGACCACTGTAAACCCAATAGCAGCACTGCTGAAAGCGTTATAGGTAGCAATGCTAATAATCCAAGGGTTATCTCATTCATGAGTTTTCCTCTTATTATAATTAGTTAATTATTCGAGTTTCTAACGTTAGAAAATCGATGTTAATGCAGGGTTAAAATTTAGGTATGCGACTGTACTAATTTCTCACGTGTTGATATATATGCATTAAAGACAAAGTTTATTTCCATTTTTGGACTAATAGTGGCAAAAGCAGACGATATTATCCTTTTTGTGAACGTAGTTGATGAAGGCTCTTTTTCAAAGGTCGCTCAAAAACTCAACCTAACTAATTCTGTAGTAAGTAAGCGTATCGCACGATTAGAGTCAGATTTGAACGTTCAATTGCTTTACCGCTCTACACGAAAGCTCAATTTAACTGATGCAGGAAGAACACTGTACAATAAGGCGAGAATCGCCAATTTAGCCATTCAAGACGCAGAAGATGCCGTCAGTGGTTACAGTGATGAAGTGCGTGGAAAAATCCGAATTACTATGCCCAATGTATCGGCAAAACTGGTCTTAAATCGCGCAATTGCCGAGTTTTGCAATTTACACGAAGAGGTGGATGTAGAGCTTGCAATTACCAATCGCGTTACCAATATCATTGAAGAAGGTTACGATCTCGCCATTCGTACAGCACATCTTGAGGACTCCTCTCTTATTGCAAAACGCCTTATAGATTCAAAATGGATAGTATGCGCAAGCCCAACATATCTTAAAAACAAAAGCCGCCCAAATCATCCTGACGACTTAACTGAACATAATTGTTTAATTTACAAGTACGATAGCACTGGCCCAGACTTCTGGCCGTTTCATATTGAAGGAGAGCTTCATAACGTTCAAATTGGCGGGCGAATACAGTCAAATAACTTGGATGCGTTAAGGCAAGCCGCTATTGCAGGTGTGGGGGTAGCATTTCTTCCCAAGGCATTAGTGCATGAAGATATCGAAGATGGGGCGCTTTCGCCTCTACTTGCCGAGTACGTAACTAAGACTATGGGTATTTATGCCGTTTATCCTCGTTCGCGTCAGCCTGACAAAAAGCTAAAGCTACTGGTCAACTACCTTCAAGAGGCATTTAGCAATAGAAGCGCCTATTTTTATTGATAAACATTGAAGTAATCTCATTTTACATCAAAAACATGGCGCTAAACATAATTGAAGCGATCTTAAAACGCGAACTTAGCTGACGCTTGGATGTAATTCGAGTCAATGCTGTCTATGTTGTCATCATTGATAGAATAAGCACCAAACTCTAGGCCAACATCAAGGCGCGGTGCTACCGTACCAATAACATTCACCGCCCAGTGCGAACGTTTGCGCTCCAAAATATCTGTTTTTGCTGCTCCATAAAATACAGTGCTGCGGAGGGTTTCGGTCCAAAAATGGCGATACGCTACGGTATAAGCCAGCGTACTTTCCGTTTCCAATGTTTGAGATGCAGGATCCTCAACAACATCAGCGGTCATGCCGGCCGCAGCATACCGACCTGGCTTACCCGCGGTTAATTGAAAACGTAGATCGTCTTTTGTAAAAAGAGGTATTTTGCCTGCGATATTTACTGCTGCTGTAACTTCTTCAACCCCTCCTTGATCGACAAGCCGTATTACAGAGCCGAAAGCATATTGCCCATATTGACTATCTAAATTGTATCGTACAACAAAGTCGGGTGTAGACTCATCAGGGTCAGCGGCTACACCTGTAAGCCCTACGGCATTGGCAGGTGCGTCGGTATCACCATCCCCAATGGTCTCTGGGCTTTCGATGGCAAATTGCCAGTTTCCTGAGGTGTATCTAACCTGAACTTGCCTTGCAAACACTTCTCCTACATGAGGACCACCAAAATCTAACGACTCAGGAATAACGTGAAGCGGCATAAAGGTGCTCCAGTTTTGCCCCGCACTCCAGTTCTTATAGGTGATGAAGAAGTGGCGTAATCGCAAGTTGGTAGAGTTACTTACCGCTTCGTTGCCCCCTCCGCCATACATATCGACCTCTATAAAAGTACTCACCTCCCCTATAGAAACGCCCATATTCAAGCGTGACTCTCCTACATTGAAACCGGTATGTGACGTCTCTATTGCTTCCCCGCCAGGAAAATTACCAATCCAATAATCTTGATAAGCAATATCCCCTTCAACATGCCTGACATCTACTTTGGCATAACCTCCAACACTAACCTTAACGTGTTCGTTACCGACCTTCCCGTTGAACAACTCTATGCCGTGAGAAGGGTTAAGAACTAGCGCTAATGCACAAGCAGATAAGCGTAGGGTGTATTTGTTGTTTGTTTTCATTATTCGTCCTAATAGCTGAAACTATTTAACATGTTGTTAACGGGCGGATAATGTATTCGTTCGTGCTTAGAGGATAAACCGAGTTTAGAATATTAACTTTTTCCTAAATTCGCATAATCAGAGGTTTACTTTTTGAATGTTAATTGTGTAAAGAGATGAAGAATATTGAGCATAAATCGCTCAATAGAAAAATAATAAAAGGCTACTTGTTGCTAACACGATAAGTGAAAGTAATGATATTGATTGAAGTGTCTTACCCCAACTTTGCGAAAACCAACTTAAACACAAAGACAGAGAAAACACGGTAAGTGCAGACATTATAGTATCTGCAGGCGAGAATGTCGCTTGATTTACACTCAATGCAAATACGGCAAAACCAGTACCTATGGCACCGACTGCGCTCACAATCATGCATAATATGAAATGCGCACAAAGCTTAGCTATATCTCGGGGCATTGAGCGCGCAGAAACTACCGCTTCGTTTGAATTATATAACTGCATCGCAACCTCTTAACCCTCTCAACAATAAGTTAATGATAATCGTTATCATTATTAAATCAAGAAAATTAATTAGCTGTATTAAGAAAATTCATTAAACAAGAAAGCGTAATCTGTCGCTATTCGACCAGTGGCTTTTTAGTAAATCGTTTTTTGTTATGAAGCTGCCAATTAATGGTCTTTCGCGGAATCTACTGGCAATAAAAAAGGCACTGTCTGAAGTGCCTTTTGGTTTTAATTGCTGACAACGAAAAGTCCGCTGTCATCTACATCAATACGAATGGTTGATTCCGGTATTAATTCGCCAGCAAGTAATTGATGCGCGAGTGGGTTTTCCACCTGCACTTGTATCGCTCGCTTAAGCGGACGTGCGCCAAACACTGGATCGAAACCCGCGTCCGCCAATTTATCCATAGCCGCAGCAGATAGAGTAAGCTTATATCCTTTTTCTGCGAGCCTAGCGCGAAGCGAGGCAAGCTGAATTTTAGCAATAGATTTTATTTGCTCCTTCCCTAATGGATGGAATACCACAATATCATCGACGCGGTTGATGAACTCCGGTCTGAAGTGTTGCCCTACAACACTCATTACCGACGCTTTCATATCGTCATACTGACTTTCGTTGTGCTTATCTTGAATGATATCTGAACCTAAGTTGGACGTCATGATCACAACGGTATTTTTAAAATCTACAGTACGTCCTTGTCCGTCAGTCAACCGGCCGTCATCCAATACTTGAAGCAGAATATTGAACACATCTGGATGTGCCTTTTCAACCTCGTCCAACAAAATGACCGAGTATGGCTTGCGACGCACCGCTTCGGTTAAGTAGCCACCTTCCTCGTAACCAACATAGCCAGGAGGTGCACCCACTAAGCGTGCTACCGAGTGTTTTTCCATAAACTCTGACATATCGATACGCACCATGGCATCTTCAGTATCGAACATAAAGCCTGCCAAGGCTTTGCAGAGCTCAGTTTTGCCCACGCCAGTTGGCCCTAAAAATAAGAATGAGCCAATAGGTCGATTTGGATCCGCAAGCCCAGCACGTGAACGGCGAATTGCGTTTGAAACAGCTTCAACCGCTTCTTCTTGTCCAACAACCCGTTTGTGAAGTACGTCTTCCATACGCAACAACTTCTCACGCTCGCCCTCAAGCATTCGCGCTACAGGTATACCCGTCCATCGCGAAAGCACATCTGCAATTTCAACGTCCGTCACTTTATTTTTGAGTAACGTCGTCTCGCGAGTTTCGTTTTCAGCCGCTTGCTCTAACTTTGCTTCAAGCTCTGGAATACGGCCGTACTGAAGTTCCGACATACGATTCAAATCAGATGCACGTCGCGCTATCTCCAAGTCAAGTTTAGCCTGCTCAAGCTCCCCTTTAATGGTTTGAGTGCCCTGCATGGCGTCTTTCTCATCCAGCCACACTTTCTCAAGCTCTGCGTACTTGGTTTCCGCTTGCTCACGCTCTAGCTCAATCATCTCAAGTCGCTTATGACTCACATCATCTGTTTCTTTGGCCAGAGCTTGCTCTTCCAATTTTAGCTGGATGATACGACGCTCAAGACGATCCATCTCTTCGGGCTTGGAGTCTATTTGCAATCGAATGCTAGACGCAGCCTCGTCTATAAGATCAATGGCTTTGTCTGGCAATTGGCGGTCGCTAATATAACGATGCGACAAACTTGCCGCTGCAACGATAGCGGGATCAGTAATATCTACCGAGTGATGGAGCTCATAGCGCTCTTTTAAGCCACGCAGAATAGCAATAGTGTCTTCAACGCTTGGTTCTTCAACTAATACCTTTTGGAAACGACGTTCAAGTGCTGCGTCTTTTTCAATGTACTGACGATATTCATCCAGTGTTGTAGCACCAACGCAGTGAAGTTCACCACGGGCTAACGCAGGTTTAAGCATATTACCTGCATCCATCGCTCCATCGCCCTTCCCTGCACCTACCATGGTGTGCAGTTCGTCAACGAATAAGATCACGCGGCCTTCTTCTTTAGCCAGCTCATTAAGCACTGCTTTAAGGCGTTCTTCAAACTCACCGCGATATTTAGCTCCCGCCACTAACGCGCCCATATCAAGGGCAAGAACACGCTTGTTCTTTAAGCCCTCAGGCACTTCGCCATTAATGATGCGCTGAGCCAACCCTTCAACAATAGCGGTTTTACCCACACCCGGCTCACCAATGAGTACTGGGTTGTTTTTGGTTCGACGCTGCAGTACTTGAACAGTTCGGCGAATCTCATCGTCTCGACCAATGACCGGGTCGAGCTTGCCTTGTTCTGCTCGCTCGGTTAAATCTGTCGTGTATTTTTCAAGCGCCTGACGTACATCTTCAGCATTAGGATCCGTGACCTTCTGGCCACCACGCATGTCGTCTATTGCGCTTTCAATAGCTTCTTTAGTGATATTCAGGCTTTTGAGTATTTCCCCCAAGCGCCCTTTATCTTGTAGCGCCGCTAGAACAAAGATTTCTGAAGTGATGTATTCGTCTTTTCGCTGCTGCGCTATCTTGTCACAAAGATTTAGCAAAATGCCGCTGTCTTTACTTAATTGAACATCTCCCCCAATGCCTTCAATACGAGGTAGGCGCTCAATAGCTTGGCTCAGTGCTGAGCGTAGCGCATTTACATTGATGTTTGCTTGGTCAAGCAAAGGGCGTACTGACCCGCCTTGCTGATTTAGCATGGCAGTCATTAAATGGACAGGTTCAATGTATTGATGATCTCGCCCCAATGCGAGTGATTGAGCATCGGATATTGCGAGCTGAAATTTACTGGTAAATCTATCTAGTCTCATAATCTCAACCTAATTAATGAACAACTATACCTGCGTTAACACGCCGCGATTACGAACATTTTAACTCTCGCTGAGTGGGTAATGATCTATGCGGAATGGTATTCTTTATGTTCTAGTTATGTAGGCTGCTCAATTGCGATTCAAGTATGAGATTAAAAAGTTAGCCAAAAAGATAACAAATAATGTATGAAGTTTGATCTAGCGCAAACCTTTGATGAGACTAAAAACGGCTGTCCATGTTTCCAAACAATCTAAAGCAGGCCTATCACGCTAACCATTCGCCCAGTCGTGCGTTTGTTTTGATGAGTTGCCCTTCGATGTGAGTAAAAGCGCTGCTCGTCAGTGTAGGTACACAAGTTACTTTGCGTAATTGAATCAACACCCGCTTGTTGCAACTGCATTTGTGCGATTAAAGGCAAGTCTAGCAGGTATTTTCCTTTATTATAGCTATTAGCGATTGCACCCTTTATATGACGAAATTTACTTGCCAGTTGAGCATCCACTTCATAGCAAGAGCCGCTGATTGCAGGCCCTATCCAAGCTATAAGCTTATTTGCATCACAGCTAAAGTGTCTAACGGTGTTGGCGATAATGTTTGTCTCAAGACCTTTCCAACCTGCATGTACTGCTGCGACTTCTTGACCACTTTCATCACATAATAAGATGGGTACACAGTCTGCTGTCATTACGGCGCAAAAGTGTGAAGCTGAAGAAGAGTGCGCCGCATCAGCGGTAGTGTCCGCACTTGGCAGAGACACTACGCGATTGCTGTGCACTTGCTCTAACCACGTAATTTTATTGCTATGTGGTATTGCGCTTCTATTGGCTTTGACGAATAAGAGATCATCCCCCACGTGAGCCCCAACGTTCAAGCCTGCGAAATCGCCTAAGCTCGTGCCTCCTTTTCTTGTCGTTGTGTAAGCGACAACATTAGAGGGGCATGACCACGCTGGCGTAATCAAATCCAGCGTGGATGAAAGAGGTGAATTTGAAGCTGACCACGTCATAAGCCCTGCTCCATGCCTAAAGCATATCCTGAGGATTGTCCGTGGTGTCCTTTTTCACGGCTTTAAGCAAGTCCTGCATATCTTGAGGTAGGGGAGCTTTCCACGTCATCCACTCTTCAGTTTCAGGGTGAAACAGCGAGAGCTGTGCGGCGTGCAACGCCTGACGTTGGAATCCGCGAAGCGCAGCGATAAATTCTTCTGACGCCCCTTTAGGAAGACGAGGACGCCCGCCATAAACTTGGTCGCCAAGTAAAGGATGCTTAATGTGGGCCATGTGTACGCGGATTTGGTGCGTACGGCCAGTTTCAAGCTTCAAACGCAGGTGCGTGTATGCGCGAAATTTTTCGATAACACGAAAATGAGTGACCGCTGGCTTGCCCATTTCACGTACTGCCATATGCGTACGTTTTGTTGCGTGTCTACCAATAGGCGCATCTACAATACCACCAGCGACCATCGTACCTAAGGCAACGGCTTCATATTCACGACTCATTTCTCGACGTTGAAGTTGGTCAACAAGATGCGTTTGAGCAGGAATTGTTTTTGCTACTACCATTAACCCCGTCGTGTCTTTGTCAAGGCGATGGACAATGCCCGCACGTGGAACTTTGTCTATCTCTGGACAATGATTTAACAAGGCATTTAGCACGGTACCGCTTGGGTTTCCTGCACCTGGATGCACAACCAAGTCAGCAGGTTTGTTTATGACTAGGATGTGTTCATCTTCATAAACAATGTTTAACGCGATGTCTTGCGCTTCGCTCGTTACTTGTACATCCATTTCGGCCTGTACAGTAACAAGTTCATCCATTTGCATTTTGTGGCGAGGCACGGTGATTACTTCACCGTTTACAGCAACATTCCCATCTTGGATCCAAGTTTTTAGCTTAGAACGAGAATATTCAGGGAACAAATCAGCCAAAACCTGATCTAACCGTAAACCAAAATGCGCAGCTTCCGTTGAAGCTTCTAATTGTATTGTGTTCGGCGACTGTGTCATAACACCATTGATTACGTCTAAAAAAGGGTATTATAACAAGTATTCACGCTTTACACTGCCTTGTTTACGTTTATGTATGGTTTTTCTCATCGTTAGTACGTTAGAATGCAATTAAAGTGTTGTTGTTTAACACATGAGCTTAGACAGCGAAGTATTAAAACTGTTTAGCAGGAAAATAGAATTATTATGAAATCATTTCGTCTACTGGCCCCCGTTTTATTGGGTGCTATGGTATCTGTCGCAGGATGTAGCTCTTCAGATAATGAAGAAAAAGCCGTATTAGCTAACATGGGTGCGCAGCAACTGTACGACAGAGCAAAGCAGAGCATGGAAGTAGGTAACTTCAGCGCTGCAGCACAAACGTTAAGCGCGCTAGATTCGCGCTACCCGTTCGGTCCCCTATCCCATCAGGTACAGCTAGACCTTATTTATAGCTATTATAAGTCAGGTAAAAACGAAGAAACGCTTGCCACCATCGACAGATTTATTCGTCTGAATCCAAACCATTCAGATGTTGATTACGCGTATTACATGCGTGGATTAACTAACATGGAATCAGATAGCAACCTTTTCCAAGAGTTAATGAATATTGACCGTACGGATAGAGACCCGTCGAAGTCTCGTGCTGCGTTTGAAGATTTCCGTAGACTGATTCAACAATATCCAGATAGCAAATATGCCGCAGATGCGAAACAGCGCATGGTTCATATTAAAGACCGTTTGGCTCGCTATGAAATCGCTATTGCACGTTTCTACATGAGACGCCAGGCTTATGTCGCTGCAGCAAACCGTGGTCGCTATGTTATAGAGCACTTCCCGAATACCACTCAAGTGCAACAAGCACTCGAAATCATGGTTTCAAGTTATGAGCAGCTTGGCCTAGATGAATTGCGTAACAATGCGATGAAGACACTAAAGCTTAACTACCCTGACAGCGAATTTATTAGCTAGATTTGGCTATTCTGTTTTGCTAGAGCTTTATGCAACCAATAAAAAAACGCACATTTGTGCGTTTTTTGTATCTGGATGTCACATATTGACTGCGTTCGCTTGATAGATTACTAGCGGAAAAACAAGTGACTAAAAGGGTTTAACAATCTTGCAAGGCCCGAAGTAAAGTGCAATGGCTGATCGACAATGCTAAATACAAGGCAGCCTTCTTTACCTTCGGATTTTGGCGTGTGCGTTTTATCACCATCCATGAAAATAAAGTCGCCGGTATCATAACGACTTAGCCCATCACTGAACTCACCATCAATGACTAATGTATATTCCGTTCCACGGTGCGTATGCTCAGGTACACTACCGCCACTTCCCATAAAGATAAAATTAGCTACACCTTGGTTTCCAAGGTCAACTGGCGCCTGCCACAGCTTCCCGACCAAACTTGACCAGTTACCTGTCTTATCGATGTAGCGGTGAAGCGTTCTGGGTAAAGTGAATACCCTTCCATCTAACTCGATGGTATTTGCACTAGCCTGCGCCTGCAAGGCCGCCCGCTTCTTTACGGGCTCACGATACGCTGTGGGCTGTTCCATCAAAGCATTATTTTGTTTCGATGATGGGAGCTGCGTAATTTGGGATAGCATGTCACCAAACTGAAGCGACATTTCAGCTCTGTCGCTTGCCGATGAATTGGCGTTCGAAACCATTTGAGCAGCAAGACTTTCCGTTTCAATTTCAACAAAACGCTGACATTTCTCACACATGTCACAATGTGCAGAGACCATCAGTGATATAGCAGGTGACAATGTGCCCTCAACAAAATCTTTAAGTTGCTGGGCACTTGGGTGAAACCTAATCATTATCGTTTAACATGACCTTTAATCGTTGAAGTGCCAAACGTGTCCGCGACTTTACTGTACCTAGTGGAATTGAAAGCTCATCGGCAACTTCTTGTTGTGACTTGCCATCAATATAGATAGCTTCAACCACTGCTTTCTGTTTTACAGGTAGTGATTCGAACAAATAGCCAATCTGCTCTAAAGTAACTTGTTCGTCAAGTGGCGCCTCGTTTGCATCGGCTGTTTGTTCGCATAAAACTGGCCATAGATCGTCAGAACAAACATCCTCTTTTCTATTCTGCAGCTTTCGAAGCATATCAAAGCGAATGTTGCGTGCGATTGTGAAAATCCACGTTGACGGAGAACCTTTTTCTGCATTGAACAGGTGCGCTTTCTGCCATACATTCGACATAGTATCTTGTACCAGTTCCATGGCCAGTGCCTCATTACCCATCTGTTTCAGTGCATAAGAACGCAGCCGAGGCGCGAAGTAGTTAAACACTCTCGCAAATGAACGTTTGCATCGGGTGTCTGCAACCGCGACAAGGTAATCAGACATTTCAGTTGCACACTCTTTAGGCTTGATTGTGCTGTTACTTTGTTCCAAAGGAATTCCAACTAACATAAGATTCGTCCGCTTTTCCGTTTTGGTTGTATCATTCTACGGCGTTATGACTTAAAACGTTTGCGAAAATCGCTAATATTGGATTACGAATTTGTAATGTCTTTATCCGACTCAACGACTAAGCGATTAGTGCAGAGAGATAGTTCAGTAAACTGGTACATTCTCTTTGCGCTAAAAAGTGCTGTTTTTGCGAGCCGTCTACTGGCAATAATTCTAACCACCGATTTAATACCCAATTAGGGCAATCAAACTTTGGTGATTCATAAAGCGATGCCAACTCTTCGTAATTTCCAAATATTTCTTTAAGTCGCTCGTCCATAGGCGCTATTTGTTGAGGAGCCAAATCGCACTGCCAAGGTTCTAACACCTTGCAACTACCGGTACGAAGACCATCTTTTTCAACTTCTATGCTACTTACCTCAACTAAATGAGAACCAGCAACCTTTATGCCAAGCAACCCATCATCGAGCATGTCGAAGTCAACAACCTGCGCATAAGTACCTATTTTATGAATATGCTCATTCAAATTTTTGTCACCGTTAGCATTAAGCATACACATCACAAAGCCTTTATTTTCGGCACATGCCTGCTTAACCATTCGCACGTATCGTGGCTCAAAAATGCGCAAAGCCATTCTACCTTCCGGCAAAAGGTGCGCAGATAAAGGAAATAAAGGAAAACGTTCTACACTCATACTCAGCACTTCCGAAAACACGAAAATAATTACGCAAGTGAGAACAATTAGGATCGAATGGGAAAATTTTTCACATATAAATGGAAAAACATGATCTTTAGCACGACGATTAATGTAATTTAGTTTTTAAATAAAACATTAACAGATTTCATATCAGAGACTTGCAATTTGAACGTGAAAATAACCGCGATTTTTTTAAGCGTCGACATTACCGATATGCAAATCTGATTTTGAATTATGAGTTAAGGAAAGGCCATGGACGTCATTGGACGCTTTTGTAAAATTTACACAGACATATGTCAAATTTCTCCAGACGACCTAGAACATATCTATGCCGACGACATACTGTTTATCGACCCAATCACTACACACCATGGCATTGATGAAGTAAAACGCTATTTTTCCAACTTATTGACGCAAGCCGAAAGCTGTAAGTTCGACATTGCGGACATTTTTACTTGCTCGCCCAATGGCACAAAAGAGCATCCATCAAGTCGTTCAAAGGTTACCCATATCGCAAACTGGACGATGACCCTTACGCTGAAAGATAGTGATAAGCAAATTACGCTAGATGGCACCACGCAACTTGGTGTCAGCGATGACAGCATTATTTACCACAAAGATTATTACGACTTGGGCGAAATGGTCTATAAGCACGTACCCATCCTAGGTTTTGTCGTTAAAAAAATTAAAGGGAAGCTAGCAAAGTGAAAAGTATTCTAATTACTGGCGCCACATCGGGTATTGGTAAAGCATTAGCAATAAAGGCTGCAAACAGCGGTTATCAAGTGATTGCCTGTGGTCGAAATGAAGACACACTCAACGAGCTAAGTAAGTACAATAATATTAGCGCATGCCAGTTCGATGTCACTGATCTTGACGATACTCGACGGGCGCTAGCAACGGTTAAATTTGACATTGCTGTACTCAACGCTGGTACCTGCGAATACGTAGATATCGACGACTTCGAGCCAGACATGTTTCGCCGCGTATTCGAACCTAATTTCTTTGGCGTTGTTCATTGTGTAGACGCTCTTCTTCCTCGACTTAAGCAAGGCGACAAGCTTGTGATTGTTGACAGCATGGCTCGCCTACTCCCTTTCACACGAACGCAAGCGTACGGTGCGAGCAAAGCTGCCCTACATTATTTTACTAAATCATTAGAAGTAGACCTTCACCACAAAGGCGTGAAAGTGCAAGCGGTGTCTCCTGGATTTGTAGAAACGCCCCTCACAGATAAAAACGATTTTGAAATGCCAATGAAAATTAGCGCTGAAGAAGCCGCTGACGCTATGCTTAAAGGAATAGAGGGCAACAAACAAACAGTTTTCTTCCCTCGGTTCTTTGGTTTTATTCTGCGCTTTATGCATATACTGCCAACCCCACTGCAAAAGCGATTGTCGTTGGCAATGAGAGAAAAACAATAAGAGAAGATGAATGAACAATAAGATTGCCATCATTGGCACAGGTATTTCTGGTTTGACCTGCGCGCACCTTCTAAATAGGCAGCACGATATCACAGTGTACGAAGCAAATGACTATATAGGTGGTCATACTGCAACGAAGAAAATAAGCGACAATGGGGAAACTCACCATATCGATACAGGTTTTATCGTTTTTAATGATTGGACCTACCCTAACTTTATAAAGCTCATTAATCAGTTAAATGTTGAGTATCAACCAACAGAGATGAGCTTCTCTGTAATGAGTAAAAAGGCAAACCTAGAATACAACGGCAATAACTTAAACAGTTTATTTGCACAGCGGCGTAATATTCTGAGGCCTAAATTCTGGCGTATCGTGAAGGACATATTGACGTTTAACAAGGCGTGTAAAGCGATGGTCGCAGAAAACCGTGATACTTCTTCACTTACGTTAGAAGACGTCATTAGAGAATTAAAACTAAGCGATGACTTTGCACGTTATTATATTTTGCCTATGTGCGCCGCAATTTGGTCCAGCAGCTTAGAGCAAACGAGAAAGTTTCCACTCACGTTCTTTTTGCAGTTTTTCAACAACCATGGCTTGCTCAATATTACCGACCGTCCTCAGTGGTACACAATTAAAGGTGGGTCAAGCCAATACATTCCGCCTTTAATCGCACCATTTGAGTCTAAGATAAAACTATCGACGGCCGTTCTGTCGGTAGCGAAAAGCGATGATAAGTGGCAGGTTACCGACTCTTCAGGCAACGCTGCGATGTATGATCATGTGGTATTTGCGTGCCACAGTGACCAAGCGTTAAAAATGATTCACTCACCGACTTCGCTGCATCGAGATATCCTTGGAAATATCCCTTACGCAGAAAACGACGTGGTGATGCACAAAGATATTTCACAGCTGCCTAAAAGAAAATTAGCTTGGGCGAGTTGGAATTACAGCTTAAAAGAAGACGCAAGTGAGGAAGCCCGCCCCGCTTCTGTCACTTATAACATGAATATTCTTCAACGCCTTGAAGCACAAAGCACCTACTGTGTAACGTTAAATAATACTGCGGAAATAGACCAAAAGAGTATTCTTCGAAGCTATCAGTACGCACATCCGCAATACAGTGCCAGCATGGTCAACGCCCAAGCAAGAAGAAATGAAATTTGTGGCGTAGACAACTTACATTTTTGTGGAGCCTACTGGTATAACGGTTTTCATGAAGACGGTGTAACTAGCGCACTTGATGTTTGTTCTCGCTTTGGTGAAGCCCTGTGATAGAAAGTGCCATCTACAAGGGTAAGGTTTATCACCAACGGTTTAAGCCTACCCAGCATAAATTTGACTATGACATTTATTTATTTTGGCTAAAGCTTGAGAGCAACGAACTCGAAATCTTGTCCAGCTCGTTAAAACGCTTCTCTGCATACGACAAGGCTAGAGTGCGTTTCAAGCGTGAAGACTACTTAGGTGATCCCTCTTTACCTTTAGATCAGGCAGTAATAGACAGAATGACAGAGTTAAATGGAGGGAAGACGCTTCAAGGCGATGTCTTTATGCTGGGACAACTTCGTATGTGGGGGCTGTATTTCAGCCCGGTGAATTTCTATTACCTACGCAATGCCGAAGGTAAGTATACACATATGCTTGCCGAAGTAAGTAACACGCCGTGGAATGAGCGTCATCACTACCTTGTAAATCTAGATACTCAAGACGATACGCCAAAAGCTTTTCATGTTTCCCCGTTTAATCCAATGGATATGACCTACAAATGGTCGATATCGCAGCCGTCGGCTAGACTGTCACTTGCGATGGATTGTGTAAGAGACGACAAAGAGTTCAGTGCAGGGATTAATTTGACTAAATTTACTTTAGATAATGCGAATCTATCTGCGGCACTTAAACGTATACCCAGTATGACAATAAAAACTGTGGCTGGAATTTATTGGCACGCGCTTAAACTATTGCTTAAACGAACGCCACTGTATACACACCCAGAAAAAAGTCAGGAACAATAACAATGTCTTTTGGTGAATCTGTACTACTGACCACCTCAGAGGTCTCCTTTGTAGATAAAGCGTGTAGAACTCTATTCCTACAATGCTTAAAACAACTGCCTTTTGGCAGTTTAACCATTCAAGAAAACGGCGATGTCGTTGCGCGTTTCGGCACAGACGAAAGCGATTTGCGAGCAACGGTAAATATCAAGGATGTACAAGCCTATCGACGCTTATTGCTTGGCGGAAGTGTGGGCGCCGGAGAAGCATTCATGGATGGGTTATGGGACAGTGACGACGTAACAGCCGTGGTAAGAGTGTTTGCTAGGAATTTATCTACCCTTGACGAATGGGAGAATAAATTTAAATGGGTGACTATGCCCATCAACAAGATTCAACACTTTGCACGTCGAAATACAAAGGACCAAGCCAAGAAAAATATCGAGGCGCATTACGATCTGGGTAATAAGCTTTATACCCGCTTCCTTGACCCAACAATGATGTATTCGTCAGCCATATACCCAGATCCGAATGCAACTCTCAATGATGCACAAAATTACAAGCTCAAAGCCATTTGCGACAAGTTACAGCTTAGCGAAACCGATCATCTTCTAGAGATTGGCACGGGCTGGGGCGGGCTAGCCGTCTATGCTGCTAAGCATTATGGTTGCCGCGTAACGACCACTACCATTTCAGAAGAGCAGCATGCATGGGCAAAAGAATGGATTGCCCGAGAAGGACTTGAAAGCAAAATCACTTTGCTGAAAAAGGATTATCGCCTACTTGAAGGCAAGTACGATAAGCTCGTGTCTATCGAGATGATTGAAGCTGTAGGCAAACAATTTTTAGGAAATTTCTTTGAGAAATGCTCGTCACTTTTAAAAGACGACGGCCTAATGCTGCTTCAGTCAATAACCATTGATGACAGACGTTACGACAGCTATTCAAATAGTGTCGACTTTATTCAGAAATATATCTTTCCGGGTGGATTTTTACCTTCTCAGCACCAGCTTAACGCTCACCTGAAAAAGTATACTAATATGATGATTCGTGACTTACACGACATCGGGATTGACTATGCGAAAACATTGAATCATTGGTATGAAGCATTTATTTCTGCAAAAGATGAGCTTTTAAACGACGGTTATGACGAGCGTTTTATGCGAATGTGGACCTACTACCTGAAATATTGTGAAGGTGGTTTTTTAGAAAGAACAATCAGTACCGTTCAGCTTGTGATTTCAAAGCCTCATTACAGACTTGATTTGGCTCGTGTTTAACAACGCTAATTATCGATAGTAGTGACAAAAAAAGCGGCGCCCTTTTGGCGCCGCTTTCTTGTTTGAAGCTGACTCTTGGTCGAAGCACTACTCATCTACAACTGATATAGGCTTCGACAGCATTGGCTTACCCTGATTGATATTAATTTCAACACGACGATTTTGCGCTCGGTCTGAAGGTGTAGTGGCATTTTCTACAATTGGATCGGTATCTGCCTTACCCACTACCGAC
Organism: Alteromonas sp. KUL17; assembly: GCF_006538305.1. Lineage (NCBI taxonomy): Bacteria > Pseudomonadati > Pseudomonadota > Gammaproteobacteria > Alteromonadales > Alteromonadaceae > Alteromonas > Alteromonas sp. KUL17. The sequence continues at coordinate 77,867 of NZ_BJKJ01000016.1, read as the reverse complement.
ATACGACTTTCGTCAAACCCTGGCGCGGTACGCATGGCTTCAGCGACCGCGACAGCGCGCTGCGCTGACAAGTCCCAATTAGAACGATAGAGTTCATTAGCAATATGCTGGCCGTCACTGTGCCCTGAAATTTCGATTTCTCCAGGCACATCCGCCAACAGCGTACCTATTTTTCTCAACACCGGTTGGAATTGGGGCTGCAAAAAGGCCGAGCCCGCCGAGAAGGAACCGTTTTCACGGATTCGAATGGTTAACTGCTGACCCAACGATTCCATTTCCACCGAACCATCTAGAATTTGTTTTTCTAATTGCTGCGCTACTTTTTTCATCAGTTCAGCCATTTGCGACTGATCGGTGCTTTGTTCAGCCGATGAAGACGATTCTGTAGCAGTTTGTTGAGATTGTCCGCCACGCTGCTCGCCGCGCTGCTTCTGCCTTCCGCCGGCAGAATCCTCATTACCAGCCTGAAATTCCAGCATTTGCTGGGTCATTTCGTTAGTTTGCTGCTGAATGGATTCAATGGGCGTAGGGTCAGGTTTACCCGGACGAAATTCCATAGCAATAACACTGGTGCCCTTTGGAATATCTTTTACTTCAATTTTATTTTGCACACCAAAAGCAAACTTCATAGAGCCTGCAATTTGTTTAAACTTCAGTACGTCCATTTCCGAAAACGAAAGTAGCAGCACAAAGAAGCACATAAGCAACGACATCAGGTCTGCGAAGGTTCCCATCCAGGCTGGAAGCCCCTCGGGGGGACATTTTGGGCATTCTTCTTCGGCCATTACTCTTCCTCTGCGCTTCCGCGTTTACTCGCCGCAAGGTAGTTCTTTAATACCCCTTCGATAACACGTGGGTTCTGGCCGTCGGCTATACCCACAATACCGTCAAGAACAAGACTCTGGTTTAACTTCTCTTCTCCAGCTCTTACCGCCAGTTTAAAGGCGATTGGCAAACACACGACGTTGGCAAAAAAGGCACCATAAAGCGTGGTTAATAGCGCTACCGCCATGGCAGGGCCGATGGCTTTAGGGTCATCCATGTTTGAAAGCATGGCAACCAGACCGATCAAAGTACCAATCATACCCATCGCTGGTGCTACGTCACCCATTCCTTTAAATATAGAAGCGCCGAACTCATGCCTTTCCGTTGTCATAGAAATATCTTTAGCTAACGTTTCTCTCACCACTTCAATGTCGTGGCCGTCAACCAGCATGTCCACACCTTTTTGCATGAACTCATTTGAAATTTCCGCTTCTTCTAGTGCCAGAAACCCGCCTTTTCGCGCAGCGTCTGCCATTTCAACAATCTTCTCGATAAGCTCTTCAGGCGTTTCAATTTTGAACATGAATGCTTTGCCAGCAACTTTACCCGCACTGAAGAATTGGCCCAACGTAAACTGAGATAGGACAACAAATAGTGTTCCCCCGAATACAATAAGTATTGATTGCACGTCGATGAACATGCCCAAGCTGCCGCCCAGAATCATAGCCATAACTATGAAACCAATGGCGCCCAACATACCTATGACGGTTGCTAAATCCACTCACTCTTCCCCATTTATGCGCAGTCAGTGCTGTTAGTGTACAAATACCCTATCGGCAAAAGATAGAAATACTAAAACGACATTATTGAAAAATATCACATTTATTTGTTTATTATGAAGTAGGTTCTATGCAAAAGCGCAGCTTTGTCTTTTTTCTAAACTAAAATACCTAGCGCTTTTTCAGCTCCTTACTTTTTCCTTCACAGTAAATAACACGGTTACTTCTGAAAGGTTACTGAACCCTGCATCGAATATAGCACAATTTGCTTGTATGTTGCCTTTTGAACTGGATGAAAAAAAAGCTATGTTACTGTGATATAGGCGATATACGGACAAACCATTTGACCCTTGTGCAACCCTCGGTTAATGTGCGCGGTATACGTATTTTGGCCACTATATTGAGTGTTTTTATGACGACAGAAAAAGCATCAGCGTCTTTTGAAGAAACTTTATCAGAACTAGAAGCTATCGTTAACGAAATGGAAAGCGGTGATCTGCCTCTTAATAAAGCACTAGAAAAATTTGAGCGCGGTATAGCACTTTCCCGCCAGGGCCAACAATCTCTTGAAAACGCCGAGCAAAAAGTAAAGATACTGCTCAGTGAACAAGGCGAAGAAACGCTCCACCCTCTTCCTGAAAGTGAACAGCCATAAATCGTTCATTTTTAACTAACAGGCAATCTATGAATTTTTCTGCTTTGCATCAGCAAGTTAAACAGCAAACTGATGCATCTCTTCTTACATTAATTGACGAATTACCCGATTACGCGCCGCGCTTGAAAGACGCAATGCGTCACGCCTTACTTGCTGGCGGTAAACGGATGCGGCCACTACTTGTTCAAGTAGTAGGTAACACCCTAGACGTGCCCAAAAAAGACCAAATGGCTATTAGTATGGCCATTGAATGTGTGCATGCCTACTCGTTAGTCCACGACGATTTACCAGCCATGGACGACGACGACTTGCGCCGCGGTATGCCAACCTGCCATATCGCCTTTGATGAGGCTACCGCTATTTTAGCTGGCGATGCACTGCAGGCACTTGCATTTACAGTGTTAGCTGATGCGCCATTAAGCACGTATGCTGAAACAAAGCGTAGCCAGTTACTGTCTGTACTTGCGAAAAGTGCGGGTTACATAGGTATGTGCGGTGGGCAAGCTATCGATTTAGCCAGCACCGGCAAAACCATCTCGCTAGAAGAACTAAAACAGCTGCATAGATTGAAAACCGGTGCATTGTTAAAAGCCTGCGTAGAAATGGTCGCCATTGTTAGTGAAGGCTTACTGCCTCAAACTAAAATTGACTTAATGGCTTATGCCGCGGATATTGGGCTAGCTTTCCAAGTTCAAGACGATATTTTAGATGTGGAAGGCAGTAGCGAAAAATTAGGTAAGCCCGCGGGGTCAGACGAAGCGTTAGGGAAAAATACCTTTCCAGCCAAACTTGGTATTACAGGCGCTAAACAAGAATTAGAAATGCTTCACGATAATGCACTTCAAGCATTGGCGCGTTTACCCTACAATACTGACAGTTTAATTGCGTTTAGCGAGCTTTTGGTAAAACGCGACCATTAGCCACGCGCCATGTTGAAAAAGATAATAAGTACATGAGTTTAGATCTCCAACATTACCCAACGCTTGCGCTTGCGCAAACACCCGATAAATTGAGGCAGTTGCCCCAAGACAAATTACGCGAGCTTGCCGATGAGTTGCGTGAGTACTTACTTAACAGCGTAAGCCAAACCAGTGGGCACTTTGCATCTGGATTAGGCACAGTGGAACTGACCGTCGCTTTGCACTATGTGTACGACACCCCCTTCGATCGACTGCTGTGGGATGTAGGTCACCAAGCTTATCCGCACAAAATCCTTACAGGCCGTGCAGAGCGCATGAGTACCATTCGCCAAAAGAATGGTCTGCACCCTTTCCCATGGCCGCCTGAGAGCGACTACGACACCTTTGCAGTCGGTCATTCGTCTACATCGATTAGTGCAGGGCTGGGCATGGCTGTGGCTGCCGAAAAAGAAGGCAAAAACAGAAAGGTTGTAGCGGTAATTGGCGACGGTGCAATGACCGCTGGTATGGCGTTTGAAGCCCTTAATCACGCTGGTGATATCAAGAAAGACATGGTAGTTGTACTTAACGACAACGAAATGTCTATTTCTGAAAACGTAGGGGCGTTGAACAGTCACTTAGCTCGCTTGCTTACAGGCAACTTTTTCAACTCTATACGCGATGGCGGCAAAAAGCTGCTAAGCAATGTACCTCCTATTAAGGAGTTTGCCAGCCGTGCAGAAGAACACATTAAAGGCATGGTTGTCCCGGGCACGATATTTGAAGAGCTTGGCTTTAACTACATTGGCCCTATCGATGGCCACGACGTAAATGGTGTTGTCGATACGCTACGCAATATGCGCAAGTTTGACGGCCCGCAGCTACTTCACGTAGTCACCAAGAAAGGTAAAGGTTACGCGGTTGCTGAAGAAGACCCTATCAAGTTCCACGCGGTACCAAAATTCAATCCGGCTGACAACGCTTTGCCAAAATCTAAGCCTTCAGCCCCTACCTACTCTGCAATCTTTGGGAAATGGCTGTGTGATATGGCGGCACAAGACCCTAAGCTAATGGCGGTAACGCCAGCCATGCGCGAAGGTTCAGGCATGGTTGAGTTTTCTCAGCGTTTTCCAGAGCAGTATTTCGATGTTGCGATTGCTGAACAGCACGCGGTAACCTTTGGCGCAGGCCTTGCCAAAGACGGTATGAATGCGGTTGTTGCTATTTATTCGTCGTTCCTGCAGCGCGCCTATGACCAGCTCATTCACGATGTGGCGATTCAAGACTTACCCGTATTGTTTGCCATTGATAGAGCCGGTATTGTTGGCGCAGATGGCCCTACTCACCAGGGGGCGTTTGATATCGCTTTCCTTCGCTGTATTCCGAATATGGTGGTTATGGCGCCTTCAGATGAAAATGAATGTCGTCAAATGCTCTACACGGGTCACAAGCTACAAAAACCAGCTGCTGTTCGTTACCCTCGCGGTGCTGGCATGGGTGTCACGCCTGACGAAGCTATGACAGAGCTTGAGATTGGTAAATCTCGTACGTGTCGAGAATCATCAAAAGGCAAGTCTGAAAGTATCGCCATTTTAAACTTTGGCTGCCTACTGCCCTACGCGCTTGAAGCTGCAGAGGCGATTGACGCTACCGTTATCGACATGCGTTTCATTAAGCCGTTAGACGGCGACGCAGTATTAAAAGCTGCCAGTGAGCACAGTGCACTTATTACGTTGGAAGACGGCTGTATTATGGGTGGAGCTGGTAGTGCCGTACTAGAACACTTGCAGCAAAATGGCGTATTAAAAGCGGTGAAGATGTTAGGGCTGCCTGATAGTTTCATACTGCAAGGCACACAGCAAGAAATGTACAAAGAGCACGGTTTAGATGCAGAAGGTATTATTGCGGCGGCTAGCAGTTTAAGTGCTAACTAATTAAGCTTTAAAATCATTACTAAGACATTAAAAAGCCCGCTATTTTGCGGGCTTTTTCGTAAATAGTTTGCTCACCGTCAACTGGCTTTCCTTTGAGGTAAGTCTAACAAAATGGCGGCGAATATTCGTAATGAATTAAAACAAAGCCAATGCGGCAGGCCAAAACGCTATTAGTAAATGTAGACAACCGCATGCCATGGCGCCAGCGATAAGATCATCAAGCATAATGCCTGTACCGCCGTGTAAGCGCTTATCTATGATACCTATTGGCCAAGGCTTCAAGATATCGAAAAGCCTGAATAGAACAAAGCCTACAAGTAAAGAGGACGCTGAAATAGGTACAAACAGAAAGGTCACAAACATGCCCGCTATTTCATCCCACACTATAGAGCCATGATCGTGAACCTGCATATCGTCAGCAGTCTTGCCACACAGGTAAATGCCTACAACTGAGAATATCAGCGTAAGCGCGATAAAGGAAATTAGGGAAATCTGGCTACAGGCAATAAGTAGGGGCAACGCAGCAAGTGAGCCAAAGGTTCCCGGCATGAAAGGAATAAGTCCACTGCCAAAACCTAGTGCAAGAAAATGCACGGGATTTTTCATACTCACTCTAGCGCGAAACTCAGCCTGCATGCTTTTTCCTTTTTATCGCTTTTGTCGGACAAATAGGCCGCCTAAAAGGCGTGCTCGTAACCTGACACGTTAACAGGTGTGTACTTTTCGTTGTCTTTGAGCAATGAAAGTGTGCCGTTATGACCGGTTAATTGGCCAATACATGTGGCTTTCACGTTTGTGCTTGCCAACGAGGTTTCAAGACTTCCGCGCTGCTCTTCACTTACAGTGAAAATAAGCTCATAGTCATCGCCTGCAGACAGCGCGTATTCGATAGCTTGCTCAGGTGTAACCGCGCTTGTTAATGCTCGTGACAACGGTAAACGCTCTACATGAACATTTGCACCGCAATTAGACGCTTTTAGGATATGACCTAAATCTGAAATTAAACCATCAGAGATATCAATGCACGACGTTGCAATACGTCGGATAGCTGTGCCCACCGCTACGCGAGGAGTTGGGAAGTAATGACGATTTACCAAGACACCTTTCGCTTCACCGCTTACACTCAGCTTATTTTGCAGGATGTCTAAACCTGCACCTGCGTCACCAAGCGTTCCCGTGACATAAAGCCAATCACCTGGCTTAGCGCCGCTACGCGTTAGCTCAGAACCCGGCGGTATAAAGCCTTGAGCTGTAATCGTGAACGCCATTGGGCCTTTAACCGTATCGCCACCGATAAGCTGTACAGAATAGTACTGAGTTAGCTCATAAAGGCCCGAAACAAAGTCATCTAGCCAAGCTTCGTCCACTTCCGGTAATGACAGAGATAAGCTAATCCACGCTGGCTCTGCGCCCATTGCGGCAAGATCGCTTAAGTTTACCGCCACTGTTTTATACGCAACAGACTTCGCCGGTGCGTCTTTCAAAAAGTGCACACCTGCAACCAGGGTATCTGTGGTAACGGCAAGCTGTTGGTTTTCAGGAACCGTTGTTACAGCACAGTCATCACCAATACCAATAACAACGTCTTTGCGTTTGTGGCCGCTGTTTGAAAAGTAGCGGCCGATAAGATCAAATTCTTTCACGGTAATTTTTAAACCCTTTTAGCGGCAGTCCATGCCGCCACGGTAAGGTTAGTCGCGCTCGTCTTTGCGCAATGTGCGCACTGCTTTGTCCAGTGCACCATTAATGAACTTGTGACTTTCTTCAGCACCAAATGCTTTAGCAAGCTCAATCGCCTCATTAATAATTACGCGGTAAGGGACGTCAATGCGCTCGGTCAGTTCCAGCGTCGCAATGCGCAAGATTGCTTTTTCAATAGCGTCTAACTCTTCAGGCAAACGGCCAAGGTAAGGCTTGATGGTCGCATCAAGTTTGCTTGCGTTGTGTGCAACACCGCGAAGCAAGGCTTGAAAATAGGCCATATCTACCTTTTGCATGTCGTTACTGGTGGCTAGCGCCAGTTCAACCTGCTGAATATCGTTGTGACTCATTTGCCATGAATACACACCTTGCAGGGCGAGTTCACGGGCTTTACGACGAGCTGAAACTTTCACTTAATGTTTACCTTAAAGCTTTTCAACAGCATCGATCACGTTAACCATTTCCAGCGCGCCAAGTGCAGCTTCTGCACCTTTGTTGCCCGCTTTGGTTCCTGAACGCTCGATTGCTTGTTCAATTGAATCTGTTGTAATTACGCCAAATGATACGGGCACACCGTATTCAAGTGAGACTTGCGCAAGACCTTTGTTACACTCGCCTGCTACAAAATCAAAGTGTGGCGTACCACCACGAATAACCGCACCTAGTGCGATTATGGCGTCAAATGACTTTTTCTCAGCTAATTTCTTAGCTACTACAGGTAACTCGTAAGCACCGGGTACACGCACTAGCGTGATATCGTCATCACTCACTTCACCGTGACGCTCTAGTGTATCTAGTGCACCTTCAAGTAAGCTTTCAACTACAAAGCTATTAAAGCGTGATACAACGATAGCAAATTTCTTACCGGTTGCTCTGATATTACCTTCAATTACCTGCATGGATTCATTCCTCGAGAAAAAACGGCGCGAAGTATACCACAACTGCGCCCAAACTAAATCGATTGTTTCTTTAACTTCAACTATTCGTAAACGGGTACATTAGCTTGACTCAATGGGGGAAGGGAGTGCTCGTCGCAAACCCTCTACCGCATGGATTCGGTGGCGGAGCGTACAAGGGTGTATTCACCGCGTGATTGCGACAAGCACGCCCTCTCCACTTTAGTTCCGCCCTACAGCTAAGTACTAGTCGTGCACGTACTCCACTACTTCAAGGCCGTAACCTGAAAGTGCGTGATATTTAATTGGCTTACTAAGAAGACGCATTTTGTGTACGCCCATTGATGCTAGAATTTGACTGCCTACACCAATAGTGCGTGACGATCCCTGCCAGTCAGCGCCAGTCGGGCGCTCGCCTCGGTCTTCTGCGGCAAAGCGGCGTACCTGACTTTCAATATGCTCTTCTTTACCTAATAGCACCAATACGCCACCGTCTTCTGAAATTTTGCGCATGCCATCTGCAAGCGTCATCGAGCGATGAATACCGCGGGTAGACCCAAGAAGATCACTAAACGTATTGTGAAGATGTACACGTACAAGTGTCGGCTCATCTTCTTTAATTTCGCCTTTTTTAAGTGCGAAATGAAGTTGGTTGTCGATGCTGTCTTTAAACGTGTGAAGCTCGAAGTCACCATACTCGGTTGGCATATTGCATTGAGCGACCTTTTGAATGGTGGTTTCGTTGAGATTGCGATATTCAATTAAATCAGCAATGGTGCCGATTTTAAGATTATGTTTTTCAGCAAACTTTTCTAGTTCTGGACGACGGGCCATCGTGCCGTCTTCATTGAGGATTTCTACAATAACCCCAGCAGGCTCTAACCCTGCCAAACGCGGTAAATCTACACCGGCTTCTGTGTGACCTGCGCGGTTTAACACGCCACCGTCTTTAGCAATTAGCGGAAAAATATGACCCGGCTGTACAATGTCTGTCGCTTTCGCGTCTTTCGCTACAGCAGCTTTAATGGTCGTTGCGCGATCTGCCGCCGAAATGCCTGTGGTCACGCCGGTTGCCGCTTCAATAGACACAGTGAAGTTGGTAGAAAACTGTGCTTCGTTTTTATCCACCATAAGCGGAAGATTCAGGGTGCGACAGCGCTCTTGGGTCATGGGTAAACACACTAAACCGCGAGCGTGGGTTACCATAAAGTTAATGGCTTCAGGCGTCACATGCTCTGCCGCCATTATCAGATCGCCTTCATTTTCCCTATCTTCGTCATCCATCAAGATAACCATTTTACCTTGGCGAATGTCTTCAATAATTTCTTGTGTAGTGTTAAATGCCATGTTGTGTGCTTCTTGTAGGGTTATTTTCTTAAAAATCCGTTCTCGGCAAGAAATGCCATGTCAATGCCTTTGCTTTTTGGCTCGGCGGCTTTGTCGCCCAACATCAATCGCTCTAAATAGCGCGCAATAACATCAACCTCTAAGTTCACCGCTGTGCCCACCTTATAGCTCCCCATAATGGTTTCTTGCAACGTATGAGGAATGATCCAAAGCATAAATTCTGCACCGTTAACTTCATTAACTGTCAAGCTGATACCATCAACGGTGATACTGCCTTTATGCGCAATATATTTAGCCAAGGCTTCTGGCGCTTTTACCCAGAACTCTACGTAGTCTGAGTGCTTAATGATTTGTGTAACCTCGCCTACACCATCAACGTGACCGGAAACGATATGACCACCTAAACGGTCGCTTGGACGCATCGCTTTCTCAAGATTCACCGTAGAGCCTGCGCTGTAATGTGCAAACCCCGTTAATTTGATGGTCTCTGCCGACACATCTGCACAATAATAATCGGGGCCCATATCAGTAACGGTTAAGCAAACACCATTGGTCGCAATACTGTCGCCGAGTGCGACATCAGACATATCAAGCGTAGGCGATGAAACGGTAAGTCGAATATCGTTGCCTCGGTTATCAAGCTTTTTAATTGTACCTAGCGCTTGAATAATTCCAGTAAACATAAAGTTCCTCTTTAATCGCGTTAACCACGGGTGTTGCTAACATCAGGACGGAAGATAAGCTTAATATCGTTACCCACTTGACGATTTTCAATAAGCGAAAGCGAAATACATTCATTTAGCGACGTGAACGCGGGTAAATTAACCATACTGACTCCCTTATCACCTAAAAGCTTAGGCGCTTGGTAGCAAATAAGTTCATCCACCAGCCCTTCTTGCAATAATGCACCGGCAAGGCCAGGGCCTGCTTCCACCCAGACTTCATTGTATTGCTTGTCACCCAATGCTGACATTAGCGCATGTAAGTCGAGCTTACCGTCTTTTTCGTCCAGTTGGAGATAGTGCTGAGTAGCGGTGTCTGGGTGAGCCTGTAACGTCGCCGTGAACGTAATATTGCCGTCGTTAAAAAGTGTGTAGTCTCTAGTAAGCTTACTTTTGCTATCTACAACCACACGGGCTGGCTGGCGGATATGATCTAGTGGATAGTTTTCAAACTGAGCCTCTTTTTCACGAACTAAGAGGCTAGGGTTATCGGCTTTCACCGTACCTGAGCCTGTGAGCACCACGCAACTTTGTGCACGATACTGTTGCACATCCCGCCTTGCTTCTGCACCAGTAATCCACTGACTCACCCCATTTTGAAGGGCTATTTTTCCATCTAGGCTAATGCCTAATTTCACGCGAACAAAGGGCTTACCAGTAAGCATGCGTTTAATAAACCCGGGGTTTAGCGCTGCGGCCTCAGCAGCCATCACTTCGCTTACCACCTCGATGCCTGCTTCCTGCAGAATGCTAATACCGTTACCGCATACGTTTGGATTCGGGTCGGTCATAGCAATAACAACGCGCGCTACCTTTGCTTCTACCAAGGCAACAGCACAAGGCGGTGTGCGCCCAAAATGACTACAAGGTTCAAGTGTAACGTATGCCGTCGCGCCCTTTGCGCCCTGCGGACGTGCGTTAGATGCATGTCTTAATGCATGCACTTCGGCATGGGGTGTACCAGCTTGAATGTGATATCCCTGACCGAGCAATTGATTGTTTTCGCCAACAATTACACAGCCTACGCGAGGGTTAGGAGAAGTGGTAAAACGCCCTTGTTGGGCAAGCTGAATGGCTTTTGCCATCCAAAAATAATCGTTTTTAACCGTATCGTGGTTCACTTGGATTCCTGTTGTAGCCCTAAGTGTCTGATGTTTGAGAGGTCGCCGACTTAATCTCCTAATCGCGCAATCTCTTCTCCGAATTCACGAATATCTTCGAAAGAGCGATAAACGGAGGCGAACCGGACATAAGCAACTTTGTCGAGTTCTTTGAGGGCTTTCATAATTAGGTTGCCGAGCAGTTCACTGCTCACTTCACGTTCACCGGTTGCGCGCAACTGTGACTTAAGTGAAAGGATACATTGTTCAACTTTTTCTGTGCTCACAGGGCGCTTTTCGAGTGCGCGTTGCAAGCCTGCACGAAGTTTATCTTCGTTAAACGGCTCACGAGAACCATCGCGTTTAATAACGCGAGGCATCACGAGCTCGGCATTTTCAAAGGTCGTGAAGCGCTCGTGACACACCATACATTCACGGCGTCTACGCACCTGTTGCCCTTCTGCAACCAAACGAGAATCAATGACTTTTGTTTCTTGTTCTGAACAAAACGGGCAAAACATGAATAATCCTTAAATATTGCGTACTTAGGTATCTAAATTGAACCTAGACTAGTTAGTCCAGCATTAGTACCAAAGTACGCAATAAAACACAAACCTATTTATTTATAAACAGGGAATTGTGCGCAAAGTGCTACCACTTCGTCTTGAACGCGTTTGATAACAGACTCATCGCCCATGTTATCTAGAATGTCGCAAATCCATGTTGCAACTTGCTTAGCTTGTTCTTCTTTGAAACCACGGCGAGTAATCGCTGGGCTACCAATACGAAGACCGCTGGTTACAAACGGTGAACGCGGGTCATTTGGCACTGAGTTTTTGTTTACCGTAATATTTGCGGCACCAAGTGCTGCGTCAGCATCTTTACCGGTAATGTCCTTGTCGATAAGGTCAAGAAGGAACAAGTGGTTGTCAGTACCGCCAGAAACGATGTTATAACCGCGCTCTTGCATTACAGAAACCATAGCTTTCGCATTTGCAACAACCTGCTGCTGATACACTTTAAATTCTGGCTGTAGGGCTTCTTTGAATGCAACCGCTTTAGCTGCGATCACGTGGCAAAGAGGGCCACCTTGGTTGCCTGGGAATACAGAGCTGTTTAGCTTTTTGTAAATCGCTTCATCCCCGCATGAAGAAAGGATTAAACCACTACGTGGGCCAGCAAGGGTTTTATGAGTAGTCGTTGTTACCACGTGAGCGTGAGGAAGCGGGTTTGGATAAACGCCCGCAGCTACAAGACCTGCTACGTGCGCCATATCTACGAGCAAGTAAGCGCCAACGCTATCAGCGATTTCACGGAATTTTGCCCAATCAACAATGCCAGAATACGCAGAGAAACCACCGATAATCATTTTCGGCTTGTGCTCTTTAGCAAGTGCCTCAACCTGAGCGTAATCGATTTCACCGGTTTCTTTGTTCAGACCATACTGAACAGCATTGTAGGTTTTACCAGAGAAGTTTACGTGTGAACCGTGAGTAAGGTGACCACCTTCAGAAAGGCTCATTCCTAATACCGTATCGCCTGCGTCAAGTAGTGCCATGAATACGGCAGAGTTAGCTTGTGAACCAGCGTGCGGTTGAACGTTCGCGTAGTCTGCACCGAATAGTGCTTTTGCACGATCGATAGCAAGTTGTTCAACAACGTCTACGTGCTCACAACCACCATAGTAACGCTTGCCTGGGTAGCCTTCCGCGTACTTGTTAGTAAGCTGCGAACCCTGTGCTTCCATTACACGTGGGCTACAGTAGTTCTCAGAGGCAATTAGCTCTATGTGATGTTCTTGACGCTCAACCTCTTTAGACATTGCATCGGCTAATTCAGGATCGAAGTCAGCTATATTCATTTCGCGAGAAAACATGGGGGCTCCTTAACTGCGGTTTTTATATGGCGTTACGCACTGATTGCTCAAATTCGAGCCATATTCTAGTCATTTTCGGGGGCTTGTATACCGCTTTGTGACCAAATTAATATAAATGGCGCAGGTTTAACGAAATACCTGCGCCAGCGCGAGATCAGACCTGTTTTTCCAGGGCTTTAACACGGTCAAATAAACTACCAATTTTGGCAAGGCGAACCGTATTTTTGCGCCAGTCACGGTTGGTTTGTGCTGGCTGGCCAGAAGAATAAACACCCGGTTCAGTGATATCTTGTACAATCATGGTATAGCCAGTCACCTGAACATTATCGCAAATGCTAATGTGACCATTAATGCCCACTCCACCACCGATAATAACGTGCTTGCCGATATGACAGCTACCAGCAATTCCTGTAGCGCCGCAAATACAAGAGTGATCACCAATAATACAGTTGTGGCCAATTTGTACTTGGTTATCGATAATAACGTTAGTGCCTAAAATCGTATCTTCCATGGCGCCGCGGTCAATGCTGCTGCTTGCGCCAATCTGACTGTCGTCACCAATGCGAACCGACCCTGTTTGTGGAATAGGGATCCAAACGCCTTTATCATTTGCGTAACCAAAGCCTGCCGCACCAATAACTGTTTGGCTATGAATTGTCACGCGCTTACCAATCACAACGTCATGATAGATAGTTACGTTCGGGTGAATGGTACAGCCTTCACCAATATGGGTACCTCTACGAATAACCGTATTCGCGCCTACAGTAACTCTATCGCCTAAAACCACGTTCTCTTCAATGATTACATTGTGGCCTAGCGATACATCACTGCCGATGCGGGCAGATGGCGCAATAACCGCTGTCTCAGCAATACCTGTCGCTACCGCTGGAGTAGTATCAAACAACTGAGCGATAAGGGCGAACGCTGCATGAGGGTTTGCCACAACCAACGCTGGAACTGGGCTATCATCTTTTAAGTTTTTGTGCAGAATTACCGCACCAGCCTGAGTATCTTTTAACTGCGGCTTGTATTTAGGATTTGTTAGAAACGAAATTTGGTGCGATGCTGCACCGGATAACGTACCTACTGCAGAGATAGTAATGTTTCCATCGCCCTGCACTTCCCCACTTACATGTTTGGCAAGCTCTTCCAGACTGTATGTGCGTTTACTCATAGCGGTCATCATAATTACCTGTTCAGAGATATGAATAGTATTGAGTCTATCGCTCTGGGCTCTTTTGATTTGCTTACAAACTCACCCAGGAGCACAAGTTTACTCGTTCTTATAAATTACTTATTTTTATAAAACTAAGTTTACCTTAAATCGCCTCGTCAACCGACGCATAAATCAATCTTTTTGGCATGAGCGCTCAAAATATCACCAGCCATGAAAACACCAAGCGTAAGTGACATTGGGCTGTTGACCTTTTCTGTACATCAAAGGTCAACAGCCCCTAGCATAAACTACCCTGTTACGAGTAGAATACGCCCAATTAGGACTTTATTATTTTTCACCGCTTTTTCAGCGAGGATAGAGCATGGCTCAATACGTTTACAGTATGCATCGCGTGGGCAAAATCGTCCCACCAAACAGACACATTTTAAAAAATATCTCTCTTAGCTTTTTCCCTGGTGCCAAAATTGGTGTGCTAGGTCTAAACGGTGCGGGTAAATCAACCCTACTTCGCATTATGGCTGGCGTAGATACCGATATTGAAGGTGAAGCGCGCCCTCAGCCGGGATTAAAAGTGGGCTACCTTCCGCAGGAACCTCAGCTTGATGAAACAAAAGACGTTCGCGGCAATATTGAAGAAGCCGTAGCTGACGTAAAACACGCATTGACTCGCCTAGATGAAGTGTACGCAGCCTATGCAGAAGCGGATGCTGATTTTGACGCCCTTGCAAAAGAGCAAGGTGAGCTTGAAGCCATTATTCAAGCCAAAGACGGTCACAACCTAGAAAACGCTCTAGAGCGTGCCGCTGATGCACTTCGCCTTCCAGCGTGGGATGCAGATGTAAGTAAACTATCAGGTGGTGAACGACGCCGCGTGGCGCTGTGTCGCCTGCTTCTAGAGAAGCCTGAAATGTTGCTTCTAGACGAACCAACTAACCACTTGGACGCAGAATCAGTTGCATGGCTAGAGCGCTTCCTTCACGATTATGAAGGCACCGTGGTCGCTATTACCCACGATAGATACTTCCTTGATAACGTTGCAGGTTGGATTTTAGAACTTGACCGTGGTGAAGGTATTCCGTGGGAAGGTAACTACTCTTCTTGGTTGGAGCAAAAAGAAAACCGACTTGAGCAAGAAGAGCGTACCGAAACGGCGCGTATGAAGAGCATGAAACAGGAACTTGAGTGGGTACGCTCAAACCCGAAAGGTCGTCATGCTAAAAGTAAAGCTCGTATGGCCCGCTTTGAAGAACTATCTACCAGCGATTACCAAAAGCGTAATGAAACCAATGAGCTTTTCATTCCACCAGGTGAACGCTTGGGTGACAAGGTTATTGAAGTAAGCAACCTTAAAAAGTCGTATGGCGATCGCGTACTTATCGACGACTTAACGTTTAAAGTACCAAAGGGTGCCATTGTAGGTATCGTAGGCCCTAACGGCGCGGGTAAATCAACCTTGTTCAGAATGCTTACCGGTGCTGAGCAACCTGATTCAGGCACCATCGATTTAGGTGAAACCGTTCAAATTGCTGCGGTAGAACAGTTCCGCGACCACATGAACGAAAATAACACCGTGTGGAAAGAAATTTCTGACGAACAAGACATTATTCGCATTGGTAACTTTGAAATTAACAGCCGCGCCTACTGCAGCCGTTTTAACTTTAAAGGCACCGACCAGCAGAAGTTCATCAAAGACTTGTCAGGTGGTGAGCGTAACCGTGTTCACCTTGCGAAACTACTTAAAGCAGGCGGTAACGTATTGCTACTGGATGAGCCAACCAACGACCTAGACGTAGAAACACTTCGCGCCTTGGAAAACGCGTTGTTGGAGTTCCCAGGCTGTGCCATGGTTATCTCGCACGACCGTTGGTTCCTAGACCGTGTAGCAACACACATCATGGATTACCGCGATGAAGGTAACATCAACTTCTTCGAAGGTAACTACTCAGACTACGAAAGCTGGTTGAAGCAAGAATTTGGACAAGATGTGGTTGAACCGCACCGCCTTAAATATAAGCGTATGTCTAAATAACACAAATTCAGAGATGTAAGATCTGTATCTCTGCTTTACGCCTAAAGCCGCTATCGCTGATAGCGGCTTTTTTATTTGTTCGCTTTTCATTGCGAACCCACGCAAATTAGCCAATACTAATACCAGTCCGCATAGGTCATTACCCACTCAGTGGGCAATTATCTACGCGGACTGGTATAACAGCGTTAATGATAACTGGGTATTTGAAAAATGACGGATAAGCGCCAATTTCAACGGGTGTCACTGAATGTAAATGGCACACTGGCACACAATGACATTAGTATTGATGTGGTAGTCAGCGACGTATCGCTTCAAGGCATTAAACTTCAAGCTACCGAAACGGCGTTGTCACACTTACCCTTCGACAGTCACGACCCTTACACTGCTACCTTCCAAGCAAATGAAGACAGTCCTGTAATAACCCTTTCTATTTCGCAGTTGTATCGTCATGCCGACAGTAGAAAAGAACGGGTTTCATTAGGCTGTAAAGTTGAACGAATGGATGTAGACAGCATTAGCGCCCTTCGTCGTTTAATTACTTTAAACAGCGACGACGCCAGTATTGAAGAGAAAGACCTGAATGCGTTAGTTAATGCGGTTTATCAGGCGCCACATTAACCTCTAAAAAACGCGTTTCACTCGTTTAATGCAGGAAAGGCCCATTTAATAGGCCTTTCAATTTAACAGGCACCGTCAACACTTTACTTAAATGTTGAGCCTTTCTCATTACTCAAGCGCGTCTAACGCCTCAGATAAGCGCGCTACCGGTACCACTTTCATACCATTGATGGCTTGCTTAGGCGCATTGGCTTTTGGCACGATCGCCCGCTTAAAACCATGTTTCGCTGCCTCGATAATGCGTTCCGTTCCGTTAGGAACCGGGCGAATCTCGCCGGCTAGCCCGACTTCGCCGAATACAATTAAATCTCTGGGCAGCGAGCGATTTCTAAAACTTGAAATCATGGCCAATAATAAGGCTAAGTCTGCACTGGTCTCTGATACTCTTACACCGCCTACCACGTTGACAAAAACGTCTTGATCGTTCATTTGCACATTGCCATGGCGATGCAAAACCGCGAGCAGCATCGACAAACGGTTCTGATCCAACCCTACAGCGATTCGCCTTGGGTTCGACATCTGCGAATAGTCTACCAACGCCTGTATTTCTACAAGTAACGGGCGGGTGCCCTCCCAGATAACCATAACGCTAGACCCTGGCGTTTCATTGTCACCTCGACTTAAGAATATGGCCGATGGGTTGCTTACCTCTTTAAGGCCTTTTTCTGTCATGGCAAACACGCCGAGCTCATTTACCGCACCAAAGCGGTTTTTATGGCTTCGAAGCGTACGGTAGCGACCATCACTTTCTCCTTCCAGCATCATAGAGCTGTCGATACAGTGCTCAAGAACTTTCGGACCCGCCAAGTTACCGTCTTTCGTTACATGGCCAACAATGAACATAGCAATATGATTTTGCTTGGCAAAGCGCGTTAAATACGCCGCGCTTTCTCGTACTTGCGACACACTGCCTGGCGCAGACTGAACGTCTGACACGTGCATCACCTGAATAGAGTCGATAACCATAATTTTAGGCTTTTTCGTAAGGGCTAAATCGCAGATAGTTTCCACGTTTGTTTCGGCTAACATCATCAGCTTGTCGTCAGGTAGATTTAAGCGCTTTGCTCGCATGGCGACTTGCTGAAGCGACTCTTCCCCCGTGACATAAAGCGCGGTTTCACTTTTTGCCATCTGACACATTACTTGAAGCAGAAGCGTACTCTTGCCTGCACCTGGCGATCCACCAATTAACATAGCTGCCCCAGGGACTATCCCGCCCCCTAGCACTCTATCTAGCTCTTTAAATGTTGACGAGAATCGCGGTAGTGATTCGAGATCTATTGCATTTAATGTCTCAATTTTGGCAGCGGTTTGCCCAGCATAGCCTGACGTGGTTTGGCGTGCGACACTTTTGGCACTTGCAACCACAAACTCACTTATCGTATTCCACGCTTTACACTCCGAACATTGACCTTGCCAGCGAGGGAACTCTGCACCGCAGTCAGAACACACATAAGCAGTTTTACGTTTTGCCATATTCCAGTTTTATCCATTGCTTAAAAAGAGTATTCTAACACTTAACAACGGTGAAATAAGCACAAACCTAAGGTCAGTTCTCCTTCAGTAAAACTGGTACAAAAGTATAACGACTTTACGGGTTAATGAGTTTTGCTGATTTGCCGATAACAACTAAAATAATGATACTAAACAACAAAGTTGCGCATTCATGAGTCAAGATTTAAAGCAATATGCTGATATTATTGAACAGCTAAAGCCCATGGTTAATGAGCCTGAGTTTAACCAGGTATTGCTTCAAACTGCATCTGATGTGCCGAAAGAAAAGCGCTTCCTCATCAAAATGGAAGTGAAACGCCTAGCCAAACCCTGTATGCGCACCATAGACTTGCGTGGTCATGTTGACGGAAAGTGCAATAAATATGTACACGAAGGACGTAGCCATTACATGGATGACGTCGCTGTTGACAAGTTTGAAGAGCAGTTGAGGGTATTTGGCCGATATACTTACGGTGTTTACGAAGCGGTACAAAACACCGAAAACAACTTTCGCTTAATGCGCGAAAAAGAACTCGCACAAGAACGCGCTGATAAAGAAAATCCTGAACTCAAAAAGCGCTCAGCAGTATTGGAGCAGTTTAAAGTTCCTACCGTAAACCTGCTTGATTACAGACAGCGCAACACTGAACGCATGAACTTCGCTGTGGCGGTAGAATTATTTAATAGCGCCAATCAATCAATGCGCGGTTTGAGTGTTGATATATCTCTTGAAGGCTTGCAGGTAAAACTCTCTAAAGACGCGTTTTTCAAAAAAGGAGAAACGCTGTTTATATTCTTTAGGGGCTTAGAGAATGAATTTGCCATGGACAAAAAGAATGGCATTGCATATAAGCTCGTAAAGATAATAACTAAAAACGATGTTAACTATCTTGCCTTGCAACGAGATAAAGAAAAGCCAAGCCCCGCATTCGACAAATTCTTAGAAAGCTTTATACACGGCAATAAACGCCGATATAAAGTTAATATGAGCAATACGATTGAGGCGATTACCAGTAAGATTTGTGAGCAGTACTTTTCGCCGCGTAGCCCCACGCTGCCGGTGTATATAGACGTCATTAATAAAACGCTGGTTCCCCGGTTTGCTATGGTTAACGAAGTGAACCGCGAAACCGTGCAGTATTGGCAAGACGAAGACGATAACTGTCGATTGAACTTCTTACTCACCCAGGAAAGGCTTATGCGCTTATTGCAGAAGTCAGAAGAAGTAAGAGAGATTTTCGTATTTAGTTTTACTCATTTGCAGAACGACAAGGTCTACTTTTACTCAGCGTCTTACGAGGAACTCTTGCAAAAAGACGTACTAACCCGAGTATTTTTAGGGTTTGGCTCTAAAAAAGCGAGTTGGCGGGTATTTAAAATAACCTTAACAGAGGTTGACCCTGAGCAGGCCCATATCCCGCTTTCCATTCCGGATTCTGTAGGTAATAAAGTTAAAAAACTAAACACTCCGCCATCAGCTCGACTAATGTCAAAGCTGAAAAACCTGCGATTCTTGGCACACGTAACCGATGTAACCTCAGTAACAGGGCAAGAGACCTACAACGAGTTTAAGTTTAATCGAGAAAACCTCTCTCATCTGCGAAATTTTGGGCATCCGCGCAATCGCGCTCCTTCGAATGTTCAGGTTGTCAGGTTTAAATATGAAGAGCAACGCATTGAAAGTCGCTATCAGCTGAGAACCCAAATTGAAGCTCGCTTCAATGATGAAGAACTGGTGCACAAAGGGATCAGCGAAGATATTTCGGTGCATGGACTTGGACTTCGTATAGAGTTGAGAAAAGAATATAAAGGTAATTTAGAGGGCAAAGTAGAAGTCGCCTTCCCTCGTCTGCAAGAAATTGCCAGTTCCTTTGATGTCATGCATTTGCAATACGAAATCATTTATCACAACGTCGACAAGAACATTCTTCATTTAAAAACTATGCCGGGCGACGAAGGCAAAAGTGCTAGAAACTTCTTTGAAGAACTGATTAAAAAGAACAAAGGCAGCCTTAAAGTAGAGAACGACGAAGAAGAAGTACCAGGCATGGGACAGGCGCTTCGTTGTATTAATGCGCGAAACGCTACTTCCCTATCCTTCTTAATGAGTAAGGAAGGTGTTCGCTACACTCCACAGGCTTGTATTGTCGGAAAGCAGGACGAACGCATAACCACGCTAACCACGCAATACGCCGAACGTGGGCAAGTGAATTTAGAGTTTCTCTTTAGAGACAGAAAACAAGATATACCTTTTGTACAAAGTGGCATTAAGGCCGTTAAGCTTGAAAATATGCCGTTGCGACAGGAATTATTTATCTCATTCGATGCATCACAAAAAGAGCCGCGAATGGCGATCATTCCTCGCTATTCCGATAAATTCGAAAATAACGAGCAGCGCCGAGCATTTATTAGAGAAGCTATGGTTCGCGGCCAGTTCGTGGCCATTCATATCATGCTAACCACAACCGGCAAGCCAGACATGACCATGCTGCAAACGGAAATCAATTACGTCACCATGTACGCCATGCACCGGGCCCGTGAGCTAGAGAAGAAAATGTGGAGTATTGCAGCGTGCTCTCACCTAGTCGATGTCACAGATGAAGTACTTATAAGATACGGCTTTACAGTGGAAGACATCACGGCAAATAAAACGTTAAAAAGTGCGGTTCAACCTAAAGCTATTGCGCGCAACGCGTAGTGAAATAGCAAAGCCTATCAATTTAAATGAGCCCGTAGGTTAAGACCCATCACGGGAGGATTTTAATCACAAGATTTTGGAAACTTGTGGCTGGTGAAAGGTAACCGATAAAGTGTGAAGCGCTAGTTTTATTGCCCCAAAACTAACGCTTGTATTACAGACTCTCGCTAACTACTTGTCTAGAAAATACAGAAGGCTATGTAAACTGCCAATGCGGATTGCCACATCCGCCTTTTCATTAACCAGTGGCTTACCGTGACACGCCACGCCTAGCGCTGATTCAGCCATCATTACCAAATCGTTAGCTCCATCACCCATAGCAACGGTTTGTTTGGCTGAAATTTGCCACTTCTCGGCAAGGGCGTTTACGGTTCGCGCCTTAACGTCTGCATTGACAATTTCACCCTCTACTTTTCCAGTCAGCTGCTCGTTTTTCACCGCAAGCGTGTTAGAAATGGCAAAATCGAGTCCAAGCCTTGCTTTTAGGTGGTCAGCGAAAAAGGTGAATCCACCTGAGGCGATCGCTAATTTCCAATTATGCTGTTTCAAGTGAGTAAGCAAGGCTTGAATGCCGGGCATGATAGGTATGCTGTCACGAATTTGATTAAGGTGACTAACTGGCACGCCTTCCAAGCAGGCCACTCTATGCGTTAAGCTATCATTAAACGCAATTTCTCCTCGCATTGCCTTAGCGGTAACTTCTGCCACCTGCTCGCCAACACCCGCCAATTTAGCTATTTCATCGATACATTCAATCGAGATGACAGTGCTATCCATGTCCATGACCAGTAGTCCTGGCTCAGACAATGAGGGGCGAGAGCCCTGCAAACCAACATCAACATTATATGCCTTGGATACGTCGCCCAGCAGTGGCTTAATCTGCTCAAGTTCAGTGTTTTGCAAAGCACCTCTAATTTCTATTACATCATCCCCCATTTGCTTGTGTAAATGATGGAAAGCAGCGCTAGAAGGAGTAAACACATCGTTGAGTTTAATTAAAACGCTGTGCAGTAGATAAGGTGTTACAGCTTGACCAATAACGGTTAACGTATGTGAATACGCACTGTCGTTGTGACTATTGCTAACTACATGAGACAAAAAAGAAGCTAAATGGATATCGTCATTATCGATATTATTAAGAAGAGTGTCTTTCATAACGCACACAGAAACTGCGGTGATTGGCAAATGGTGCTCTAATGCTAACCAATTAGGCTAACTAATAAAATATCTCCTTTTAAATTATTTCGAATTATCCTACTGTTAGGCAACCCTCGTGACTTTATGGAAAAGCGAATTGGTAGACGGGCTAAGCAAAGCAGCTTCACAAACAAAGAATGACTCGCATTCGTTGTACACAGTTCTAAAGCGATTGTTCCACACAATAGTAGTGAGTGCGGTGTTTGCTTTGATAGTGGTATTGCTTCTGTTATTCCAACAATACCAAAACGACTGGCTTACCGTTCAAACTCGCTTCTCTGGTGAGAGCATAGCAAGGCAGTATGCAAAACTGCTACAACCTGCCTTTATCGCTGACGCACTTTCGAATCAGGAAACTGAGAACAATGTAGATTCCGCGCTATCTGATACTCTCACTCAACGGGAGTTTATTGAAAGTGTCGCCTCTATTTTGGTCGACGAGCCACACATTCTTGCCTTGTCTGTGTTTGATAAGGACGGGAGGTATATTGCTCCTTTGCCTCAAATTGCCAGTGTGGTGTCGATGAGTCAGTCGCAAAGTGTAACGCCGCTAACCTATGTTGGCGTTATCACTGACGATAATGAAAATTTACTAGGTTATGTGAATATTCACATGAACACGCAGGCTGTCCTCGAGAGTCCACTGACATTGCGTTACCAGCTTGCTCTTATTGCGTGCATTCTCGTCTTTTTAGCGCTCATGCTAGGTATTTACCTAACCCGGGCCTTTTATAAATCTCGCCCATGGTTTATTCAGGTAATCGAATCAAAAAGAAATAAAGAGAAGCGCTAGATAGCTAATTTGGAAGTCTATGCTTCACTTCCAGCATCAATATTGAATAGTCGAGTGTAGTTCGCTGTGGTGGTGGACACTATTTCTTTATGTGACACGTCATAGCGGTCGCTTATAACATCAACGACATCTGATAAATAACGAGGTTCGTTTGCTTCTCCTTGTCTACCGCACATGGGCATATCAGGGGCATCCGTTTCTAAAAGCAATTTATCAATATGGTGTTCTAACAAAAACCCAAGGGTGTTTCGTGTTTTTTGAGCACGCTCATAGGTAATCGTACCGCCTATACCTAGGTAAAACCCTCTTTCAATATACCCTTTGGCCGCTTCAATACTTCCTGAAAAAGCATGTACAACGCCTATACCTTGGTATTTGGTTTGCTTCAATGCTTCAACTAGCAGATGATGACTTTTTCTGTGATGTAAAATTACGGGTAACGATACTTTATCGGCAAGTTTCAAATGGTTATGTAGCGCTTCCTTTTGAAGCGCTAATGGCACGCTTATATGCCCATCGATACCTGTTTCCCCCACGGCTTTTACCGAAGGGTGCAAGTTAGCCGTAGCGTCCTCAAGTTGACGAAGACTCTTCTTGAGTGTTTGCTCTGGCTTTTCAAGCTCACTGCCAGTTAAAAAATAAGGATGGAGTCCAAGCGCAGTATCAATAGATAAAAGGCTTTCATAGCGTTCATTGAGCGCTTGTAACGCCTGCCAAGATTCGGGGGTAATGCTAGGCGCCATGATGCGGGTAAGCCCTGCGGCTTTGGCGCTTTCTAATGCAACTCTAAGATCTTTCTTTTGTGCAAGTAAGTCGAGATGGCAATGACTATCAATCACGGCTTAGATGCCTCCTTGTTACCTATCTCGCCGCACGCTATCTACAAGCTCAATAGTTAAACGGGCTCACATTCTAGAGAAGTGCTTTAGCGAGAACGAAAGGTGAACGTATTCCCTACGGCATTAGGCGCTGTGTTACCCATGCGCCATCTTCAGTTTTGTTGTATTCAAAGCGGTCATGTAGCCTATCTTCTCCACCTTGCCAAAACTCAATTTGATGAGGCACGATTCTGAAACCGCCCCAAAAGTCCGGCACGGGAAGCTCTTTGTTAGCAAACTTATCTTTTAACTGCTTAAACTGGGTCAGTAGAAGCTCCCTGCTGCCAATAGGTTTGCTTTGTTTTGACGCGTACGCTGCTAGCTGACTGTCTTTCGGTCGCGAAAAGAAATAAGCAGCATTCTCAGAAACAGAAAGCTTTTCAACGCTGCCACATACGCGAACCTGACGTTCCATAAAAAACCAGGGAAAGTGGCACGACACTTTAGGGTTTACCGCTAACTCTTGTGCCTTACGGCTGCCTAAGTTAGTGAAAAACACAAAGCCCTTTTCACTGACATCTTTTAACAAAACGATACGCTGAGAGGGTTGGCCGCTGGCATCGACGGTGGCAACCGTCATTGCAGTAGGATCAGGAATTCCGGCGTCTATGGCGTCTTTTAACCATTTATCGAACATGATAAATGGACTTGAAGTAATATCTGACTCACTCAAACTGCCCTTTGAGTACTGCCTGCGCATATCTGAAATTGCCATATACCGATCCTAAAAAGAAGTTGTTGTGCCTGCTAGAGATGTTAAAACCGAGTAAATAAACCACCGTGTAAATGCTCACATAAGCGCATCTAACTGAGGTAGTTGCCCACAAGCCATCAGCTACACCACTTGGCGAGGATGCTGACTCACTATCTTTGCTAATATAACGTGCTAATATAACGTGCTAATATAACGCCAGTTACAGCTAACTAGCGTTATAAGGATAATATTAGCGTGAACTAGAAGTTACTGTCGTCACCGTAACCTAGAGAGCGCAGAGCACGTTCATCGTCTGCCCAGCCTTGTTTCACTTTCACCCAAAGTTCTAGAAATACTTTGTTGTCGAACAAGTTTTCCATATCTTTACGCGCTTGCTCACCAATGGTTTTCAAATGCTTTCCGCCTTTGCCGATGATCATGCGTTTTTGGGTTTCACGCTCTACCAAAATCAGACCGCTGATACGATAAACACCATTGTCTGCCATTTTGAATTGCTCAATTTCCACAGTAGTAGAGTAAGGCAGTTCATCGCCGGTAAAGCGCATAAGCTTTTCGCGAATGATTTCAGCAGCCATAAAGCGGCTTGAGCGGTCAGTAATGTAATCTTCCGGGAAGAAAAACTCACTTTTAGGTAGCGACTTGGCCACTAACTCTCTAATTTCGTCAACCATTCGGCCCTGTTTAGCACTGATAGGGATCATGTGCTCAAACGGGTGCTTTTCGCCAAGCTTTTTAAGGTGAACCATAAAGTTTTCTTTGTCTTCAACCTTATCCATCTTGTTTACGATGAGATAGCAAGGAAGGTTTGCTTGTTTAACCTTACTTAATACCATTTCATCTTCGGCGTTGAATCGATCGCCTTCAACAACGAAAAGCACAAGACCAACCTCAGCCAAAGAGCTTGATGCCGCGCGGTTCATGTAGCGATTAATCGCGCGCTTTTCATCTTGGTGAAGCCCAGGGGTATCAACGTAAATCGCTTGATAGTCACCATCGGTATCTATACCGAGAATGCGGTGGCGCGTGGTTTGCGGCTTACGCGACGTGATGCTTACTTTTTGACCTAGCAAGCGATTGAGCAAGGTCGATTTACCCACATTAGGGCGACCTACTATGGCAACTAGGCCACAGCGAGTTTGAATATCACGCATTTCTGGCAAATTCGATTCGTCATGCGTTGTCATCAAGCTTCTCCAATGTTAAACGAGCAGCTTCTTGTTCTGCTTTTCGACGGCTATTGCCAGACGCCACTACCGCTTCTGGTAGACTTTCTACCTGACAGCTAACTTCAAAAGTCTGAGCATGATCTTTCCCTGAAATAGACAGCACTTCATAGGTTGGTAGCGCTTGTTTACGACCTTGTAAAAACTCCTGAAGACGAGTTTTGCTGTCTTTAGGGTGGGCATTAGGGTCTAGTTTGTTAATGCGGGTTTCCCATAAACGGTCTATAACACCTCGTACCTCGTCCATACCGGAATCGAGGTAAATAGCCCCTAAAATAGCTTCAACTGCATCGGCTAAAATCGAACTTCTGCGATGACCACCGCTTTTGAGCTCACCGGGCCCTAAGTTAAGTAGTTCACCCACACTGGCTTCCTTTGCAAGTTCTGCCAGTGTGTCTCCTTTAACCAAAGTAGAGCGCATTCGTGTGAGTTTGCCTTCTGGCACAGTTGGGAATCGCTTAAACAGCGTTTCCCCAACAATCATGCCTAAAATAGCGTCACCCAGAAATTCTAGTCGCTCATTGTGCTGTTTAGCCGCACTGCGATGAGTAAGTGCTTGTTCCAATAAAGCTTCATTGGTAAATGTGTAGCCTATCGCCTTGTACAGACGACGATATTTATCAATTCCCTGCATTAATGAATGCCACCTGCTCGCTCAAATCGAACACCTGTTGGTACCCAAGTTGGAAGGAAGTCTGACGGACTGCGCTCAAATTCAAATGAAATCCAAACCGCCACCGCTTTTCCAACCAAGTTTGCATCTGGCACAAAACCCCAAAAACGGCTGTCGCGGCTGTTGTCACGGTTATCGCCTAGCACGAAATACTGACCTTCTGGCACAATCCACTCATTGCTGCGCGTTCCAGGCTGGGTATAAAAATTAACCGGCGAAATCTCGCGTACTGGGTGGCGCAAAATGTCGTGCTCTACTGTGCCTAAATCTTCGGTGTAACGCATAAGCTGCGCCATGTCCTGTACGAACTCACCACGCTCTTGGAACGTCAGCGGTACGGCTTTCAATTTAGGACAGTTGTTGCCAGTCTCACACTTCGGTTTGATATAAACCTGTTTATTTTGATAAACCACAGTATCGCCCGGTAAACCGATCACGCGCTTAATGTAGTCAATTGAAGGCTCTTCAGGGTACTTGAAAACCACCACATCGCCACGCTCTGGAACGCCAGTTTCAATAAGCTTACTTCTGAAAACCGGGTCTTTCACGCCATAGGCAAACTTTTCAACCAAGATGAAGTCACCAACCAGTAAGGTAGGCATCATAGAACCTGATGGAATTTGAAATGGTTCATATAAAAACGAACGCAATACCAACACGAAAGCAATAACAGGAAAAATCTGTTGCGAAGTATCAACAAGGTACGGCAGTTGAGGATCTTCTCCGTAGCCCGCCCCTTCTGCGGTTGCCGCAGCCTGTAAGCGTGCTTTTCGTTTTGGTGCAAACACTAGGCTATCCACTAGCCAGATTAATCCTGTTATTAAGGTGAGTGCCACCAAAATCAAGGAGAAGTAATTCGCCATTATTTGCCCACCTTCAATACTGCAAGGAACGCATCTTGTGGCAATTCAACATTACCCACTTGCTTCATTCGCTTTTTACCTTCTTTCTGCTTTTGAAGTAGTTTCTTCTTACGACTTACGTCACCGCCGTAACACTTCGCGATTACGTTTTTACGTAGCTGTTTAACTGTACTTCTTGCAACAATATGGTTACCGATAGCCGCCTGAATAGCGATATCGAACATTTGTCGTGGAATAAGCTCGCGAAGCTTTTCGACTAGCTCACGACCACGGCCTTGAGAGTTTTCTCTATGCGTAATTACTGCTAACGCGTCTACACGTTCACCGTTAATAAGAATATCAACACGCACCATGTCTGATGCCTGGAAACGCTTAAAGTTGTAATCAAGCGATGCAAAACCACGGCTCGTAGATTTCAAACGGTCGAAGAAATCGAGCACCACTTCTGCCATTGGCAGTTCGTAGGTCACCGCCACTTGCTTACCGTGGTACGTCATGTTGGTTTGCATACCGCGCTTTTCAACGCAAAGTGTAATTACGTTGCCTAGATACTCTTGTGGCACAAGAATATTGGCTTCAACCATAGGCTCACGAATTTCAGCGATATCATTTACCGGAGGTAGCTTAGCCGGGCTATCTACAGTAAGGGTTTCGCCTTTGGTCGTTTCTACTTCGTATATTACCGTTGGCGCAGTAGTGATAAGACCCAAGTCATATTCACGCTCTAAACGCTCTTGAATGATTTCCATGTGCAGCATGCCAAGGAAACCAATACGGAATCCAAAACCTAGCGCTGCAGAGCTTTCTGGCTCATAAAACAGTGAAGCGTCATTTAGGCTTAATTTCGCAAGGGCATCACGGAAATCTTCATAATCGTCTGAGCTTATTGGGAAAATACCGGCATAAACCTGAGGTTTAACCTTTTTAAAGCCCGGCAGCATTGCATCAGCTGGCTCGCGAGCCAAGGTAATGGTGTCGCCCACAGGCGCGCCTTGGATATCTTTAATCCCTGCAATGATAAAGCCTACTTCACCGGCTCTTAATGTGCCTGTATCGAGTGGCTTAGGCGTAAATACACCAATTTTGTCAACCTGATGCGTTTGACCGTTTGACATAATTTGAATTTTGTCTTTCTTGGTCAACTGGCCTTCGACAATACGTACCAGTGAAACAACGCCTTGATAGTTGTCAAACCAAGAGTCGATAATCAACGCCTTAAGTGGCGCTTCGCGGTCACCTTCTGGCGGCGGAATTTTATTTACAATAACTTCAAGTACATCTTCAATACCGATACCGGTTTTTGCTGAGCAGCGCACAGCGTCCAGTGCATCGATACCAACAATATCTTCAATTTCTTCTGCAACGCGGTCTGGTTCAGCCTGAGGCAGGTCGATTTTATTTAGTACAGGCACCACTTCCATATCCATCTCGATGGCGGTATAGCAGTTTGCCAAAGTCTGTGCTTCTACGCCCTGACCTGCATCAACAACCAAAAGCGCACCTTCACAGGCAGCAAGAGAACGAGATACTTCATAGGTAAAATCAACGTGTCCGGGAGTGTCGATGAAGTTAAGCTGATAAGTTTCACCGTCGCGCGCTTCGTAGTTCAGCGTTACGCTTTGCGCTTTGATAGTAATACCGCGTTCTTTTTCCAGGTCCATTGAGTCGAGAACCTGTTCAGCCATTTCACGGTCTGTTAGCCCTCCACAATGCTGGATTAGACGGTCTGACAGCGTAGACTTACCGTGGTCAATGTGGGCGATAATACTGAAGTTACGAATGTGCGATTGTTGCATAATGCTGGAAATTACCTGCAGAAAAATTCATTAAACAAAAAATGCTGCTTGCCTTGCTTCAAGGCTTATACGCAGCGCGTGCGGATTTTACCCATTTCTTGCGCGAAAAGCGAATTGGCGTGGTGGAAAATTTATTACTTTCAAGAAACATAACGAATGGAAGTGGCAACCTGACGTGACTTCCTCGTCTTATCTCAAAACTTGGCTACATTGATGAGCGTGAGTTAACGCTATAATCTCGTATAAATTGGCCTCGTACAAAATGGCCTCTTATAAATTGGCCTCGTATAAGCCGGCCTCGTATTAGACAGTCCCGTATTAAACCATTGAGCAGCGCAAAGCCCTTCAAAAAGATCAATGTTCTACTGCACTGTGGTCTTGTTGACCTAATAGGACAGGTTGATATTTTGTACGTTCTACACGACGCAACTTGTAAGCAATTAACTTATAGGTAAAGAAGGTTACTAACCCACTTGGCAACATGGCCCATAACTCATGAGTAAAGCCGTTACTACTAAGTAATGATATAGACACCGAATATGCCCCGATAAACGCTATGAGCGGTAGCAAATACAACCAAGCCGATGCACTTAAAATACCTGCTTCCGGTATGCCTACAGTCACTTCTTGGCCAACCCGCACAGGCATGGGAGTGCGCAGCGTCAACTGCTGCGTTTTCGGTGCAAGCGCACGAGAAATAACGCCGGTACCACAATCACTTTGTGCTTGGCATGCGTTACAGGTCGATTTAATCGCTGCTTCTACGGTGACCGTATCCCCATTAACGGCAACTACGGTGGCGGTTTCTCTTATCATTGTTACTCAATTGCGCGGTTATTCACTTACACTGCTGACGGGGCGTAAAGACGTAGCAATAGCGTTAGCGGTTTGCAAAGGTATTTCTCCCACCACTGTCACTTGAGCCTTGCCGTCTGTTAACGTTAAAAACGTACTCACTTCATTACGCAGCGCCAGCGTCTCACCTAACGCATCTTCTGCTGGCTGAACATACACAGATACATCCACCAATCCGTCTGAAAAGAGTTTATATTCTACAATTTGCCCTGTTAAGGCCAATCGTCTTGTGTCTTGCTTTATTTCTCGCATGCCAGCCGGCAAATAGGTGACGTCCCATTTGTGTGCACGATTTGGCGTGTTGCTTAGCGCCATGGGCGCGGGTAACGACGCCGAATTTATGCGTGAGAAATATTCTGCAGGCTCTGCAGATATCGCAAATGCCGTGACCTGAATTTGTTCTAATAGCGCCCCTTGCAAATCAAGCATGTTCAGTTTGAGCAACATGCCTGATGACTCATCCAGCCAAAGCTGGTAGCCAAATCGCGTATTATCTCGGCTGACTATTCGTATCTGCTGCGCTGAACGCCCTGCCACCCGGGCTCGGCCCACCGCTACAAACTCATAAGCTTCAGCTAGCTGTTCAGGGTGATAAAGTAGTGCGCTAGGAATAGGCCCGTTAATGTGCTTCGAGCGCAAACTATAGGGTTGTACATCTGGCTCAAATACACTCACCACATCGTTCACACGAATAAGCTCGCGGCCTGGTCCATTTTGAAGATTTAACTGCTCTAATTCAGAGCCATCTTCCATAATCCCGTGGCGCCATAAATATGGAACGGTTTCCTTTCCTGCAATAGTTTGCACAAAAGACACTTGGAAATTGGCATTGGTTATAATGTTTTGAAGTTCAGCTAACCACTGGTTGGCCGATTGAGGCTCTCGTGTGCGAGAAGCAGATGCATTTTGCTCGCTTCGACTTTGTTCAAGTTGCTCTTGAATCACGTCTTCTCGCACTGCTTCTTCTTGATCGGCTTCATCTAGTCGGCCAGCCCTCGTGTTTGATTCTGAGTAAGCGTCTAATTCAACGTCGCCATCATTCACGTTTTGGACTGGGGCAATAGGAGCTTTCGTTTCTTCGCTCAGCGAAGTAGTTTGGGCAATAGTGGGCTGAATAGCCGCGCCCGAAATGAAAAAAAGTGCAAGGATAGAACTACAGCGCATTTTTTCCCGCCTTAAAACAAACATACCAGCAGTATATGCTGGTATGATTAAAATATGAAATGCATGTCAGTCGCAATTTACTTGCGAAAGCACATTCCAACTAATGTTGACTGGCTGCGATAACTTATGGGCGCTCTGGTCCACTTGTTTCGCTTTCACCTTCGTCCTCTTGCGCTTGCTTAAGCTTTATTTGCTGCTCATGATCAGCAATCAATGCATTAATTTTGCGCTTTTTCTCAAGCATTTCATTCATGTCGTTACGTGGTAACGTTCTGGTTTGTTCCAAACTCACTGGAGACAATCCACCTTGAGGAGCAATCGTTGGCGCTGTCATAAATGGCTCGGTAGGCGCTTCTTGATTAGTGTATTGAACACCAAAGATAACTGCCACTGCCACCGACGCGGCTACTGCAAACTGGCCTGACTGCTTCGCAAAAGGAACAACATTGCCAATCAATGGTATCGACTGCCAGCGCGAGCGTTTAGGTGCGACTATAGCAGGCTCGTTTTCAAGCGCAGCTGCTACGCTTGCGGTGATGTCCAACTGTGGAGCAACACTTGCTTCTTTTCGCATTGCACCGCGATACACATGGTAACGTTGCCATTTGGCCTGAAGCGCTTCATCTTGCTTAATCGCATCAATGATGTCATTGCCTTCTATCTCACCATCCATGAATGCGGACAATTTTTCTTGCTGTTGCGTCATATATTCATTTCCAGATCAAAGTGATCGTTAACTACCCTAACACAGCTGTTAGTCATCGTGGAAAAAAGAAAGTTCATCTTTTTTTGATTTTATTTCTTTTTAATTTTCTAACAACGGTTGAATAACTTTATCAATCGCCTCGCGAGCCCTAAAAATACGGGATCTCACCGTACCCACAGGACACGACATTACGTTCGCGATTTCTTCATAGCTCAACCCTTCAATTTCACGCAGCGTTATCGCCATACGTAAATCGTCCGGCAGCTTCTCAACTACCTTAAACAGGGTTTCTTCAATTTCCTCAGATAACAGGCTTCGCTCGGGTGTAGATTGCTCTTTTAATGCATCACTACCCTCGTAGAAATCTGCTTCGTCAGCATCGACATCGCTTGCAGGCGGCTTGCGACCTTGAGATACAAGATAGTTCTTGGCACTGTTTACCGCAATGCGATAAAGCCAAGTATAAAATGCACTGTCGCCACGAAAATTAGGTAAGGCACGGTATGCTTTGATAAACGCTTCTTGCGTTACATCAGCAACGTCACCGGTATTTTTCACATAGCGAGAAACGAGATGCATCACTTTATGTTGATAACGAGTTACCAACAAGTTGAACGCATTTTTATCGCCACGCTGTACTTTTTCGACCAGTTGTTGGTCGGTTATCTGCTCGCTCATTCGAGCCATTACTCCCTACTTCAACTACACAATAGCTCTAACAAGCATGTGTATAGACGCGTTCTTTTTACAAAAGTTCTGTAAAAGCATTAAATATTTTAAAAAATGCTTAGGCCAGGGGGCAAGAATGATTGTGTTTTGCTACTCATCCTTTAGACTTGCCGAACCTTTGCTCGTTTGAATTGATATAAAAATACATGAAATCTGTATCGTCTTCACTAACTTCCACATCAAATGCAATAGAACACCGTTGTGACGTATTGATTATTGGGAGTGGCGCGGCAGGATTGAGCTTAGCGCTTAAGCTTGCCGACCATTGTCAGGTTATTGTACTTAGTAAAAGTGACCGCAATGAAGGCTCTACCCGCTATGCACAAGGTGGTATTGCCGCAGTATTCGATGAACAAGACTCCATAGACGCACACGTAAAAGACACGCTTGCTGCAGGTGCTGGGCTTTGCGAAGAGCCAGCCGTAAGATTTACTGCAGAACGAGCAAAGGCGTCACTTGAGTGGCTTATCAGTTACGGTGTACCGTTTGATACAGAAAAAAGTGAATCTGGTGAGGAGCGCTTTCATCTTACCCGCGAGGGCGGACACAGCCACCGGCGAATTCTTCACGCTGCAGATGCCACAGGCGAAGCGCTTCAAATTACATTAAACGACGCGGTATCGACTCACCCAAACATTCACGTGTTTGAGCGTTATAACGCCATTGACCTCATTCCTTCTAAAGAAGAGAAAAACAGCGTTGTGGGCGCCTATGTTTGGAATAGGCAACAGGAACACGTTGAAGTAATTCGCGCCCCTTTTGTTGCCTTAGCAACTGGCGGCGGTAGCAAAGTATACCAGTATACATCGAATCCCGATGTGTCGAGCGGTGATGGCATTGCCATGGCATGGCGCGCAGGCTGTCGCGTAGCGAATATGGAATTCAATCAGTTCCACCCTACTTGCTTATTCCACCCGCAGGCACGCAATTTCTTAATTACCGAAGCGCTGCGCGGCGAAGGCGCAAACCTCTGCCACGCCGACGGTACCCGCTTTATGCACAAATTTGATGAGCGTGGTGATCTTGCGCCGCGCGACGTCGTTGCTCGCGCAATCGACTATGAAATGAAGCGATTGGGCGCTGACTGCATGTACTTGGATATCAGTCATAAGCCTGCTGACTTTATCGTTAAACACTTCCCTAATATTTATCGAAAGTGCCGCTCGCTTGGTATCGATATAACCCGTGAACCTATCCCTGTCGTGCCCGCGGCGCACTACAGCTGCGGCGGCGTAATGACCGACTTTAATGCCAAAACCGATCTGAATAACGTGTATGCAATCGGTGAAGTAGCTTACACAGGTCTACATGGTGCTAACCGTATGGCGTCTAACTCTTTACTTGAATGCGTGGTCTTTGCGAGCGCTGCAGCCGAAGATATTATAAAAAATCTTCCCAGTGCAGACTGTGAAGAGCCTATTGCGCCTTGGGATGAGAGCCAGGTTTCTAACTCGGATGAGGAAGTCATCATTCAACATAACTGGCATGAACTTAGGCTGTTTATGTGGGATTACGTAGGTATTGTACGCACGGATAAGCGACTTGAACGTGCCATGCGCCGAATTAAGTTACTAGAGCAAGAGATTACTGAATATTACTCACACTTCAGAGTGAGTAATAACCTGCTAGAGCTTCGAAACCTGGTTACGGTTGCAGAACTCATAGTACGATGCGCGATGGAGCGAAAAGAAAGCAGAGGGTTACACTTTAATTTGGATCACCCTGAGCAATTAAACAACCCTTTGCCAACAGTTCTTATTCCAAAAAACAACTCTCTGGTGCTGATGTTGGCTCGCTAATTACTCGAGACAGCTTCGCTGATGCCGACTAGTATAAAGATAATGGTCTATATCGGATTGAAGAAAAATTAGAGCATTCACGTAGTTTCATTTAGCGCGCTGAGTTAAATGAAACTGCGGAACATGGCCGCTAAACCAAAATGGATGAAGGCCAAAAGTTCTGATTAGCGCTCAATAGAAAGCATCAAATAAAGAGAGAGCTAAAATCGCATGCTCTCTTTTCACGATTCACTAAACATCAATCTCAACTAATTGGCTGCTTTTACCTTACCTATTCAAGCCTGATTAAACGCTAAACTAGCAGATAAGTGCACAAGGCTGTCATTACTATCGGTAACGTCTATAAGCACACTACTATCTGTTTTACAGTGTTGTTGAATGTGAATGTCACAAGGCAAAAACACGGGCTTTCTAAAGCGGCAGTTTACTTCTTTTACGCTCATAGATTGTCTAGAGTCTTGATGACTTACAAACGCCGACACAGCGCGTGACAATGTCCACATGCCGTGTGCTATAGGCTGTTTAAACCCAAACACTTTGGCAGATATTGCAGACAAGTGAATAGGGTTATAGTCACCAGAAAGCTTTGCATAGCGGCGACCTGTATTAGCCGAAGCACCAATTTCACCGATGAGCGCCCTATTCTCTAGTTCACAATCGTCATGTAAGTCATTTTTAGCACCAAGTGGAGCTACATGCACGGCTTTCACCTTCACTAAGTAACTACTTATCGCTCTATAAACCAGGTTCCCTGCCTGCAGCGCTTCTAACATCACATCCACTTCCCAACCTCGGTTATGCGGTCTCACATCGTGAAAGCGCACGCGACATTCAAAGGGTTCGCTTAAGTCGCAATGGTCTATTACCGATACTTTGTTAGCGGCGTGGATAAGGCCAAGCAAAGGAAATGGGCTTTGTTTGTCCAGCAAGCACTGCATTTGCAATGGTAAGGAAAGCATTTGTAAATAAAGTGGATGGGCATGCTCATTTGCCGGCCAGTCAACTTCCTGACAAAAAGAAGCGTAGTGCACATTGTCGACATTGAGCGTTTTGGTATAGATGCGCTGAGGCAACGTAGGCGGTTTAAACTGCATAAGCTGCCTGGCGTCAACGCGTTTAAATAACGCTTTTATATACTCACGAAACATCTTTTAAATTCCTTTAAGGCGTTGCTTTTCGGGCCAAGATAATGGCTCTAGCCAACCGGCGATAGTCTGCTTCGCAGCACTCACCTTTTAAGATCCAAGCGAGATGGCTATGATCTTTTTCAAACCATCTGCGTTTTTGGCGCAGCACATTGATACACAGCCCCCAAGTAAAGAGCTGGGAAGAATGATGAATATTCATTGATGTGCCGTCGGCCTGAGCATCAACTAACAAGCTACCTTTTGGCATGCTTTGCAAATCCAGTGAGAGCATAGTGTCGTCAACAACCCGGATAATACCATCGCTGGTCAAAGAGAGAGCGTATTGAGTAGCAGAAATTTTGTTACTAAACGCGTCATAAAGACGCCAGAAAATAACTAACGTGGTTGCAACAGCAACAAGCGCTATCAATTTTGAGAAGCTCAGCCAAGACCACAAGTATTGAGGAAGGCTGCACAATGCTGCGAAAAGACAAACAGCAACGCATACTTCCCCAAATAACCTTCTAAACCTATTGTGCGTAATGCAAATTCTATACTTTGACACGGTTGACGATAGTCGCCACCATGGCGGCTAGTTCAGGGTCTTCGCACTTTTGGTGTCCCATGATCCATGCAAACAAATCAGGGTCATCACTGGTAAGTAAACGTTCAAATGTTTCTTGATCTTCATAACTTAAAGAATCGAAGGCTTCTTCCACGAAAGGAAGTAAAAGTACGTCTAATTCTAGCATGCCTCTGCGACACGCCCACTTTAATCGCGCTAATCTTTTTGGTTCAAACATATGTCTTTCATACCGTTTTTTATTCGCTAACAATAATACCATGCCCTATGCGTGGGGATCACTGCTCTTTTGGTCAGATAGGCAAACTAAATAGAACTTAATCTGCGCACATTCCCATGTATTGCCCTTGAATATTGGTGGTTTTACCATACCTTGAGTACATACAGCGAATTTTACAGTGGTGAATATGACATCTATCGCATCATTACAAAGTCTTCCAAGTGAATTTGTGGTCAAGCTTTCAAATGCCATGATAATTTCTTTGGAAGGAGAACAGGCCGACAGTTACCTGCAAGGGCAAATTACGGTCAACATTAATAAGCTAACCGAGAATACTGCCAGGCATTTCGCCCATTGTGATAATAAAGGCAAAACGTGGTCTACCGGGTACGTAACTCGCCACCAAAACAAATTATTGTTGGTTACCAATGAAGATGCGGGTAGTCATTCATTAGCACAGCTTAATAAGTATGGTGTGTTCTCTAAGGTTGATATTCTCGACGACACACAAACATACAGCGCTTATTTTATTTCGCTTGATGCAGTGAAAACTAACGAAGTAAAGGCAGCGTTAAGCCAGCTTTTCTCCGAAAACGAAGTGGAACGCCTTCTTGAGAGCGATACTCCTGACAATGGTTCTCTTGAAAAGGTCGAGAGCGAACACGGCGTCGCCTATTTTGCCAATACTAGCTGCAAAGGAATTATTGTTCTTTTAGATGATAATGGCGCAAAGCAAATAAATTCGTTAATAGAGGCGCAAACCCTTTCTTGCTATCCCCAAACCGTGTTTGACGCTATACAAATTCAAAGCGTACACGCTTTAGTGCAAGGCGACGCAGTGGCGGAATATGTGCCCCAGATGATTAATGTGCAGGCGCTCAACGGTATCGACTTTGATAAAGGCTGCTATATGGGGCAAGAGGTGGTTGCGCGAACCCGCTTTCTGGGTAAAAACAAACGCGCCGCCTACAGCTTTAAGCTTGAAGGTAACGTAAATATTAAACCTGGCGATGCATTAGAAAAGCAGTTGGGCGAAAATTGGCGTATAGCGGGCAAAATACTCAATGTTGCATCGCTTGATAATGAAACCTGGTTTATTGCAGTGCTCAACAACGATACCACCAGCGAAGATTTACACAGATTGGCTGATAATAACGCCATTACCTGTTACCCTAATACTTTGCCGTACAGTATTGAGCAGAAAGCTAGCAATATTGTGAAAAAACGTCGATAAGCAGTTTTTACTGCATTACATTTATTGCCCTTTATTAAAGGGCCAAGATAGGATTTGTTATGACAATTACTTCTGACAGCGTTGTAACGCTACACTACACCGTATCTACCGAAGACGGCACAACGCTAGACTCTTCAGAAGGGAAATCGCCACTAGTAGTACTACTAGGCCGTCGCTTCTTAATTGAAGGACTAGAAGATGCACTTATTGGTAAATCGAAGGAAGATAGCTTCAACGTTTCAGTAAACCCTGAAAAAGCATACGGTGAACGTGCTGACGAACTTGTACAAACTGTACCACGCTCAATGTTTGACGGTATGGATGTTGAAGTGGGTATGTCTTTCCGCGCAACTACGCCACAAGGTGAGCAATCGGTCATTATCATTGAAACAACTGACGAAGAGGTTGTTGTTGACGGTAACCACCCTCTTGCCGGTATTCCGCTAACTTTTGACGTGACTGTTGTTGACGTACGAGAAGCAACGAAAGAAGAGCTTGAGCACGGTCATGTGCACCAAGCAGAAAGCAGCTGCTGTGATCCTAAAACAGGTGAATGCTCTGACGATAAACACTAACGTGTGATAATCATCCAAAAAAGGGAGCCAGCGGCTCCCTTTTTTATGCTTGATAAACACCGATTAATTAAATCGCGTCTTCGTTTTGTTCACCGGTACGAATTCGTACGGCGGTCTCAACGTTGTAAACGAAGATTTTCCCGTCGCCAATTTTGCCTGTCTTAGCTGACGTTTGAATAGCTTCAACCGCTTGCTCAACGCGGTCATCGTCCAATACAAGCTCAATTTTGATCTTGGGTAGGAAGTCAACTTGGTACTCAGCACCGCGATAAAGTTCAGTATGGCCTTTTTGACGACCAAACCCTTTCACTTCTGACACTGTCATCCCTGCGATACCGACTTCAGCTAGCGCTTCCCTAACATCGTCCATTTTGAACGGTTTAATGATAGCTTCAATTTTTTTCATGACTACAACTCATCGTAAATTGTTGGAATTGGCACACGTTTATGCTGTGTACGCTCATAAATATAGAGCAATTTCTCTTCCACTTCCGCAGAAACTGGCTTTCCTTCCAAAAAGTCATCAATTTGGTCGTAAGACATGCCCAATGCTTGCTCATCGGCTTTTTGCGGAGACAGGCTTTCCAAGTCAGCAGTTGGCGCTTTAGTGATGACGTTATGTGGTGCACCCAAATGGGCTGCCACTGCACGTACTTGGCGCTTACTGAGACCAAACAACGGCGCAAGGTCACATGCACCATCACCATACTTGGTATAAAACCCTGTAATATTTTCAGCCGAATGATCGGTACCTAAAACGAGGCCATCAACCATCCCAGCAATTTCATACTGGATAACCATACGGGTACGTGCTTTAACATTTCCTTTCACAAAGTCTTGTTTCGCTTCACTGTCGGGAAGAAGATTAGCACTGGCAAGCGCTTGTGAAGTAGACGCATGAATAGCATCTGCGCCAGGTTTTACATTCACTGCAAGAGAATGAGAGGGCTGGATAAAGTCGATAGATTTCTGTGCATCGTCTTCATCGGCTTGGGTATCATAAGGTAAACGAACCGCGATAAATTGGTATTTTTCGTGGTGCTCATCGTTTAACTCATTTACTGCTAATTGAGCTAACCGACCCAATGTGCATGAATCAATGCCGCCACTAATACCCAGTACCAGCGAATTTAAACCAGAAGTAAGTAACTGCTTTTTTATGAACGAGACTCGACGTGCGACTTCGTACTCTACGTCAATTTCAGGCAGCACTTTCATTTCATCAATAACTGCTTGTTTTTGCATCATTATATCCACGTATTTTTGGGGCGTCCTGGAACTTGATTCTACGACAATCTGACCGCAGATGTTAGTGGTATCCGCGCATCTATTTGGATTTACTCTTCTGGTATTGCAGTTGTGCAGCACTTAAGGTCAGCAATTTATTTATTATTAAGTTGAGATTCAAGCACAGCAGAACGACAAGCCATTAAACGTAAGGCGTATGGCCAAATATGCGGTTGCGCGGTAAAACATACCTTTGCCAACTCAAATTAGTTTACCCTAAAATGTGAGTAAGTAGCGTAAAATTATGGCGCTACAACATTACATTGGAGAAAGGCGGCGCAAAAGCAAACCCTCCTGTTTCTCTTTATAGCAACGCGTGGAATCGAATACCGTTTATGACAAACACTAGGCTTACAGCACGACTATCCATAATGTCGAGACAGCAAGGACTAACCCTTCTAGAAATGCTTGTTGCCGTCGCTATTCTTGCCATTATTCTCACCACAGTTGCGCCTGGCATTCAAAATATCGTAATCAAAAACAGAATTACCTCTGACTTAAACAATTTAAGTGCAGTGATTCAACTCGCTCGCTTTTCTGCGGTAGACGAACAAACGAACGTAGTGCTGTGCCCTACGCAAAACTATACAGCCTGCACGTCGAGTTGGCGCAATGCAAAAATGGTGTTTATAGATGCAAATGGAAACGGCGGCCGAGATAACAATGAGGTCTTAATTTTAGCAAGCGATCCACTTAGTAATGCCAATACCATCTCCGGTATAACCGGCAGCCTTATCTTCGACGAGCAAGGCGGAATAGACCGCGCCGCAACCATCACTTTATGTCCCAATAACAACGATGCAAACTATGCGTCAGCACTTTTATTATCGCTTTACGGAAGAATATCTGTTGCCGTAGACAGTGATGACAACGGCAAAAAAGAAGACCTAGAAGGTAATGAGTTAAGCTGTAGCTAACCGTTCACTTTTCGTATCGTTAAGTTTCGAGGATTTTCTTACCAACACTCTGTGGGCGTCAGTGCGTCTTCACGTATTTTTATTACTCTACAACTGTCCGTAGATGCTCTAGACGTCAGTGTAGCACTAATTTCATACATTCCCGTGTCGCTGATGGTTTGTGAGATGCGTACGCTGGCTATTCCAAAGGGTGGCAACGCATCGTGCGTTACGTACTCGCCTGTAAGTAGCCAACTTCGCGACTGAATTGCTTGGGCAGACAGAAGGTACGCTTTAACCTTGTTGAGCTGACTTAGTTGTTCGCTAGCGGTAATTGCCGACGTAGTCGCAACGCACAATATGCCTGCTATAGCCGTTGCAACCAGTATTTCTACAAGCGAAAAACCTTTAGTCAGATGATGTTGTATGTACGCTTTATAATTCCCTTCCATGGTACAGCTATCTCTCTAATTGAATTTCAGTACATTGAGATTACCAATATGAATTAAGCAGGGTAACTGGACTTACGCATGGCTTTTCACGCTTACACATCCAACAACAAGCTAAGCATTTCACAACGGAGATTGAATGGGTTTACGCTTTTAGAAATGTTAGTTGTACTGGCAGTAATCAGTCTCCTATCGTTAATTGCTATTCCTTCATTTGATGCATGGAATGAGCGAAAGGCCTTTAAACATGCTGCCACCGGAATAGCCTCACTCGCAAAACAGGCGAGAATGAAAGCATTAATAAACAAAAAGAACATGTTCCTGATTGCGCAAATTGAACACAATAGCTGTGTACTCGTGAGCGAAGAAAACTCGTGCTCTTGCGCCACCCGCCAAAGCTGTGCCTTGACTGAGTCGAGTTTCTTGTCACTGCCTTCGCGGTGGAATACAGAATTGAGCACAACCAATAATGAGGACAAGATTGTCGCGTTCAATAAAAACGGTACCCTCAATTTTGCGAGTAATACGACGCTAACGCTTTC
The DNA here is from genome assembly GCF_006538305.1 of Alteromonas sp. KUL17. Classification (NCBI taxonomy): domain Bacteria; kingdom Pseudomonadati; phylum Pseudomonadota; class Gammaproteobacteria; order Alteromonadales; family Alteromonadaceae; genus Alteromonas; species Alteromonas sp. KUL17. The sequence continues at coordinate 36,873 of NZ_BJKJ01000016.1, read as the reverse complement.
AAGCCAGCGCTTCAGGGCAAAGTTAGTTATTAATACATTGGGCCGAATAAAGCTATGTAGCGTTCAGTCTATTTCTGGAATAGCGCCATGCTAAAACATGTAATGCGTCGTGGCGCAATCAAGCCGTATTGTGGATATAGTCTCACCGAACTGCTGGTGGCCTGTGGCTTGGCAAGTATAGTGATTTCAGCCGTTGCAACTCAAGCGGCGCGGTCGCACATTGCACACTCATCAATTCAACACGCTACCAGCTTAGAAGACGACATACGTGCGCTACAAAGTACAATTACACAACACCTAAGCAAAGCGGGTTTTGTTTACTCCCCTAACACCCTATCACCTTTCGGTGCGACCACAATCGAAAATACGGTATTCGAAGTAACCACTGGCCACCGCGCAAATGAACCTGAAAATAGCTGTGTTACCTTTTCTTATGATAAGAACAAGGACGGCGTGGTATCGCAGGCTCAGGGGGAGTTTTTTGGATACCGATTGCACGACAATGCCATCGAGTACCGAGTAGCAGGACATTCCTGTATACAAAGCGGTTGGTACGACTTAACCGATACGCAAACTACCGTTGCCACCAAATTCACGGTTAACCGAAGGCACAGCAGTAGCTGGGGAAGTGCCTATGAAATTGAAATAGAGTTGCACAGTAAAGTTGATCCTACCGTCAAAAGCGCCAGAACGTTCATAGTTGAGGCTGTCAATGCCTACGACTAATACCGAAATGCAGTGGCCTCAAAGAGGCAACAGAAAAACTGAGTTCAAAACAAGCCATGGAGGGGTTGTACCTACACGCCCTACTGCACCGCTTCGTTTTCAGCAAGGCATCGCCGTGTTGGGAATTGTGGCCATATTATTAAGCGCTATTACCTTCTCAGCTATAAGTACATCACAGCAGGTTCAACAATTTTATACGATTGAAAAGACAAAGCGGGATACCGAGAAGGCGCATGTTACACACATGCAGCAAGTCAAAGAAATCGCCAAGTTGTTACGAAGTCATTCGGCCTCGCAAACGTTGAATAGGATAGACACATCCAATGCAACGATACTTATTGAGCAGACCGATTTAGTTGGTGAAGAACAGCAGCCTTTGCAACACTTTGACGTGCGGGTTTCCCAAGACGAAAGTAATATGATTTACACAGCTAAATTTCTGCGCTATCCGTCACTGTTAAGGCTACCTACTTCAACTCAACAATTATCATGGGACAATCAGCTTACCGAATGGCTTTTTAATCGAAGCATAGAGCACCTGAGCGCGACGTATTTTCCTCAAAGCGTTGCTAAACAGGATTGTGTGAACCTTCCGCCTGCCAGTATTTTCTGGATAGAGGGAGATTGCCAATTGGATAACGAAGATATAGCACACTCAGACGAAAACCAGCCTTTAATGCTACTGATAGTGGATGGCGACCTTTCACTTCACGCCGATACGCAATTCCATGGTTTGATAGTTATGCTTTCCACCACGCCATATACGCACACTTTGCATGTTTCGCCTGAGGCATCTATAAAAGGCGCTTACGTTTCCAACCAGCCCTTGAACACGAGTCTTGATGGGTCATTAACACCGTCCACCACGGTGCTAAAAAACCTTCAATCGCACACTACACTCGCTAAAATTATCCCTATCCCGGGTTCATGGTATAGGAATAGCTCAACAAACGATTGAGCTGAATATTAGGTAAACGAAAAACCAGAAATAGAGGATCCTCAAAGATGCCTAAATTGAAAAATACAGGAAGTATTTTGATTGAAGTGTTGCTGGCACTGCTTATTTTAACAAGCACTACCACCTATCTACTTGCCACTCGCATTGATTCTAGGCTTCTCTTTCAAGTGACTTTGGATGAAAACGCTGAGCACAATGGCTCATTGAATTCGGTTCGACTCGCCCTGGTTAACGACCCGGTTGACCAACGTTGGGATGACATCGCAATATTTGGTGAACCGTCATTACTGGTAATTTCAGCCCAATAGCACATCAACGCCACGTTTTTTTAAGGCGTCAAAAGGACCTGTGGCATTAATCGCTTAACGAATATCTACCAGTATTAATAATTAGCATGACCAGCAATATTCATCGGACTCAAGGGATCCATTGTTATTTTTATCCCAACCCTTTCTCCCATCACTGAAGTAAAACAACGTGCCATCTGATGCTTGACCTGTGCCGCTGACTGGCGTTGCCCTCAACTCATAAGCTGTTGCGCTGGCCGCTTGTATAGTTAAATTATAACGGCGATTTGCTTGGGGCTCAGAAGACGGAGAATAAGTAGAAAAAACGGCTGGCGCGCCGGTGTTTGCGCCACCACTTGCCGCACCTTCATAACTGAAAGAACCACTGTGATGACGTTCCATTGCAGATGCGAACCCCAACAAGTCAGCCTGCCCTGTGCCGCGGTATCCATCGGCAATAACACCTTGGTAAGAAGGGTATGCAATGGCGGCAATAATGCCCACTATCGCCACAACTATCATAAGCTCAATTAATGAAAATCCGCTCTCTGTTTTTTTATGCTTCACAATTATTCCCTCTCTGTTTCTGAGTGCCAACTACCACGCTGAATTCGCTCGAATCTTCCGTAAATATTTTCAGCTAAACACTCAAATGCGTTAGTACATGCCTCGTCGTTGCCATCTTCATCAACGTCAATCACTGCTGAGACACATTCAGTACCCAAGCAAACCACTGGACTCACAATATCTTCTATAAGAATTTTGGTCTCTGGTGCGATGCCAGTTTGTTTTAATTCTGCTGAGCGGTCAGCGTCGTTAACTTCTCCGTCATTATTTACATCTGTGACGGCGTTGCCATTAAACATACTGACTAAATAAGCGCGACTATTACCCGTGGGCGGAGCACATGCACTGGTACTACTCACCGCCGGAACATAGGTCGTAAAGAACACCTTGTAATCGATAATTAGCGGAGAAGACAGTACCTTTTCACCGTTAGTGGTTAAATTCAAATACCACCCAGCCTTGTTAGCAAAGTCCTGTGAAGCCAACTCGCGCTCCCCCTCGTCACTACTATTTAAGGCATGACTCGTGGCGTTGTACATTCCACTCTCATAAACCGTTTGCATAAATGTGTAATTCCCATTTACATCACGGTTAAATACGCCGCTGTCTTTAAGCATATAAAAGTTGTCTTCAACTACGGTATCTAGCGGAGATGCACGCCACCCACTGCCAAGGGCTATGCCATAATACAACTCATCGCCTAGCGCTATCTCTGTTACGTCTGGCCCATAGTAGAAATGTCGGTTGGCTTCTGCTGTGTCGCCACCGAAGTCGGCAATGCGCGCGCCTTTTATAAAATTCGTACCTGAATTTCCATTATAGATGTCTAACCTGAATAACTGGCCGCCCATATCGGCCACATACATATGGTCCGCAAACCCATCGTTATCCCTATCAATAACTGAAATTCGCCCTGGAACGCTGTATGTCATATTCGTTAAGTTTAAATCCGCATCTTCATTACTTGCATGCCACAAGAGGCTGCCAGTATCAGCGTCGAACATAAACACAGCATTTCCAACGACATCATTTGCTCGAATAGCACGATCATCTTGTGCGTCATCGTAGCCACCGCCAACAATCATGACATTTTTAACTTGTCCGCCCATGTTCACTTTAGTGATTGTTGGTCTCGACCACGTCTGGCCCAACTTTGCCAGCGTCCCCGCCCCGCCTTCAATTTTGAATTTCAGCGTGGGTGAGGTCTTTTGCGTCACATCAAAGACATAATAATTACGTCCCCCCCTGCGCATACCAACATAAAGGTACTTGTTGTCTCCAACTGTTCTTAGAATCATGTCACCATCTAAGCCATATTTGTGCTCTAGCGATGATGTGTCTTTATAAAAATGATGTAGATTCTGCAGCAATGTTTTAGGCATGATGGCAAAGTTCTCTTCGCCTGTTGAAGTGTCGAATGAATGCAACATTCCTTGGTTGGTGGCGACAAAAATGGCCGAGTCGTCAGTACCGTAGTTAACAATTATAGGCTGAGAGTGAATGGGATCGCCCATTTGAGAGCGATAGTCAGTTGTACTTCCATCGCCGTTACTGTCTTTTACGTCCACGCCTCGAGTCCACTTTAAGATGGCATCTCTTAGCGCATTCGCGTCAGTTTCATCCTGAATGGCAAGGTCAGCATTCGTTATATTCGTATTGCTTTCGTGTAATTCATTGGCACTTCTTACAATGCTACCCGTATCATTGAACACGTATATATTTCGGTTCCCGCCCAAGCGACTGGCTGCTCCACCTTCACTCACCTCGCTGCCGTCAGCAAGGGTTGACCAATAGCTGTGTGCATTTTCAGCGAAGAATCCCGTAACGCTATCCACCGCATTTAGGCTGTTTTTATCGAGAATTTCATCACCACTTAAGCGATAACGTTTAAGGTTCCCAGGCCAAATCGCCCCTTCGCTCGGCTTAAACAATGCGAAGTATAATTCATCTCTATGGGTTAGACGGTTTAGCTGGTTAACCGCCACACCAGGCGACACAAAGGTTGCATTAATATCTTTTACAGAACGCAAAATAGTATTAAACGCCTCGAGCAAATCCGTACTGTTATCTGCCTGATAGAAACCACCACCACTTTGCAAAGCAAGCTGATTAAGGAAGTTGTTGGCGTTATTGTTCGCCGCAAACCCGATGGTGTGTGTAATAACCCTTGGGCCTATTACTGACGTTGACGCTTCACTGATATTTCTCACTAAATCTAGGCCGCACTTCTCACCGCTACTTCCGGTACAGCTTTTACCAAGTAACGTCTGAATTTTCGAAACACTGTGGTTGTTGTTCGCTTCGCCGTCGGACAATAAAACAATGTGATTGTTTGTTTGGCACTGTAGGTCAGACACCGGTGAAATGTAACTTGCCGGTGTTGGGATCTGCTCAGTGATACAGTCGCTGTCTGACAAGTTGTCTTCCGAGCAGCCCGAAGGCAAAATTGAATCTGCACCTAGGTAAGAGCTTCTGTGGCTCACACGAGTACTTCTTCGCACAGAGCTGCTAACGTCACTTTCCCCACGTTTTCGCCCATAATCTACGTCTCTACCGCCATAATAGTTAGCCGCTTCCAACAATGTGTCTACTATAGGGGTTAGACCGTTGGCGCTAAGCTCATCTATTTTACTGATTAAATGTTCACGGACCGTTGCTGAAGCGCCAGGTGTCGCCGAGCCGTTAAACTTCACAATAAGCTTCGGTGCTTTAGATGGCGAGTTGTTATACGTATGCGCACCGCGGTACGACACAAAATCATCAAGAACAAAAGCCATATCGTTACCTGACCGCCACCCTGAACGATCCACAATTTGCTTAACAATGTTGCTCACGTCAGGCGTACGGTAGGTATAATTGTTGTAAAAATCAGGCATGGACCAGGTAATACCCGATGTTTTAGGCAAATTTCGTAAGCGGTTACGACGGTCTGGATGAAAATCAGACGCATCATCATCAGCTACGCCCCTAATACGCATGCTCGGGTTACCATAGGTCACCGTACTGTAAGCAGTAAACTCAAGATACGCTTCTGTTACTACAGCCCCTTGAGGAATGTTCACATTGCGAAATCGAACGCCTATATAATCATTGTAAGATGGGTGGAAGGTCAGTTCACTGCCGGTATTCGGGTAGCCGTTTACGTTCTCTTCCAAGTTATCTCGTGAACTGGCTACTTGATAAATTGCTTCGCCTTGAACACAGCCCGTAGCGGTAGAGTCATCATAAGTTACCACCAACTGTGGCGCACCACTTTGGCCTACGTCACTGGCTCTTACCTCACGAGAGCTTGCTGAATCGGTGCTAGAGCCTTCTATTAAAATATTAAGGTTCTTGCCGCCACACCATGCCGATAAATCAACGACTTCTTGAATGACCGCACTTATGTCAGGTGTGGTTATCACCTCGCCTGAGGCGGGAAAGCTATTATCGGTTGCCCACTCAACGTTAGCCGCGGTCTTCGTTCGCGCACTCAAATTGTTCGAAGACGAAGCAAAGGCTGTACTTGATGCCGATGCTTCAGCTGATATGACAAGGGATGTACCCGCCACATTGAATTTTTCTGAAGTAAACCTAATACTGGCATTAACGATTGTCGCGCCTTGAGGTATGTTTAACTCGGTAAAACGCAGACCAGAGGTTACGGTTTGGGTACCGCTGCTTAATACAAGGTCATTGCTGTCAGTGGTAACGCTACCGTCTATTTCATGTGCGTCGTGATCGTCTTCGTTGGTTGAAATGATAATTTCAGGTCTTACCGCTTCATCTATATTGCGAACCGGATAGAGGATTGGGCCACCGTAATCCGAAAAACGCATCAAACCTGCGTTAATATTGGTCGCCGAACCGAGCGCTTCTTTTAGTGCATTCTGTACGCGCAACATTCGAGTTTGGCTGGTGTTATCGTAAGATCCCATACTTCCCGATGAGTCCATGATAAACAGCACATTCGGGTTATAGGTTACAGCGTTATTTGCGTTGCCTAGGTAAATATCAAGGTCGTCACCAAACGCAGAGAAACCGATACAGCTAAATAGTGTAATAGAGGCAAGGTAAGTCGAGAGTTTCTTCATATTAATACCTATTGAGACGCAGGGCCAAATACAGAGGCAGCCAAGCTGTTCGCCACAACAGAAGATTTACCCGCCACTTTCCCACATCCTCTGATAATGAATACATGGCAATTGACGTTACTTCCACCAATCACGTTACTCGAGCCTCGACAAGCCTGCTCTCTGATAAACGCAGTGCGCGACCAACTCTTTGACGAGGCCTCACTTTGATACGTGCCATCCACCACATGTCTGTCACCAACAGCAAGGCCGCCTTCAGTCATATACCTGTCAGTCCACTCCCCGTCATCGAAACAGCTCATTGAATCTGCTTCAGGGTCAAACACGTTACCCTGCCGAGCTTCCGAGAGCGGGTCTGTCTTATTCGGGTCGGTAAGTAGGGTTTCATCTTCAGATTCAAAGAAAACGCCCGCGATCGCTGCTTCAGCAGCATCAAAAGCCAAACCACTTTGCTGCATAGACACTGCCATTTTAGACTGAGACAAGCTACTGGTTACCGCGCTTACCCCTAAAACAGTGATTGAAAGCAACACAAGAAGTGCGAATACCATCACTAAGCCTTGTTGTTTCATCGCGAACTCCTGACAAAATTTTTCATATTTCGAAGTGCCAACGTTTTTGAGAACACTTGATAATAATGGGCCGTGTCCATCGTTTTAGGTGCTTCGTTTAACAGCGCATATTTCTGAGACTGTGTTTGTCTCACTTCATTTTGATAGCTTTTAAGCATTAGCGCCCAGCGCAGTGACACAACTTGTTGATTAAGCGCCCTTAAATCTTCAATTTCATCTGCGGTTACGTACGAAACAGCTTGCCCTTGAGAATTGGTAATGCTGCTTGAAACGCCGAACTGCACTTGGAAACTTTCGACGTTATCGAGCAATGTTACGGTAAGGGGCGACACTGTCTGCACTTTTAGGCCACGAAGTACCCGACCATCATATCCTGTGCACTTAAGTGTACTGCCGCTTACAAAGTAGTGATTAACAACGTGAAACTCGAGACCGCCATAGCCGTGCTGGTTTCCAGTACAATCTTCGTCACTTAGTAGGCTCACAACCAGCTTATCACTGCTGCCACTAGAGGTTTGTATACTGCCTAGTGTCGCGTTAGTAGCGAAATCCCCTGCTACAGCGATGGGGTGATTTTCCACATAGGCCGCTTCGGCAACGATATCAACGGATGTATCCACATCCGCGACTATCTGATCATAACGGCCGACTTCATAGAATTCTGCAGAGAGGCGAGCCATGATAAAACGGCCTGACTCTTGTACTTGAGCCACGGCTTGATTGAGCTTATTCGTCACGCTACTACTGACGAGCACTTGAATAATCGCGCCTGATATCACTAACCCCAACGTTAACGTAATCATTAACTCGACAAGGGAGAAACCCTGCTGTGGGCGGTGGCGACGTGCATTCATAATGTAATATCCTTAAACACACATGCGTTACTGTCACCTTCAGATTCGTTACATCGCGCATTAAGGGTATAGGTCTGATTTCCCGAAGAAGCGACAGGCCACGTCAACAACACTTCTACACGAGAACCTGCACTACAGCTGTAAATATCTGCCGTATTGTTGTCGTCACACGATACCGACACTTTAGTTTGAGGATTGGTTTGTACCGCTGAACACGATAGCGCCCAACCATCGTACTCAGCCATCTGTGCTTCAGTACAGGCCTGGCCTTCGCAATTTGGGATCCCTGCCGGCCTTGCCAGACAGTAGCAGTGATAAGGGTGAGACGAGCCAGAACAACTTAACGTGGCAAAATTATAGATATCGCTAGAGAAGTACGCATTGTTGACTACCATGCCGTCTCCCACTGTTGCTGGGCGAGCGGCGGCTCTCAATCGTTCTGCAACTTGTGCTGCCACCATCTCGGCCTGAGTTCGGCTTATTGCGTCTTTATTGGCAAAAGAGCCCGTAAACTGGAGCGCAGCAACACCCAATAAGCCCACAGCTAATATAAATAAGGTGATTAAGATCTCTATAAGACCTGCACCGCGTTGTGCGCGAATATGACTTCCCTTCACTCGCTTCATTATCACCTTTTCAGCAATCATCTTTTTTTGCCATATACCTAACATTCAAATTGGTGTTATCACCAATGTAGTATAGTAAGACAAAAGCGTATAACACTGGGTATCAATGGTTATTAAAACGTATAATTTTCTGTGGCCTGTTCTAGCAAGCAAGTACAAGGCAGACTGTTCAACCATTTTATCTTTAAAGTAAAAGGCTCTAAATGGTAAGCGTGCTATAACACTGCTATACAATGTACGTTTACGGCATAAAAGGTGTTACCTAAGGCCGAACCGTGTAGCCTGTTCATGTTAAAATACCCTGTTCTAAAGGTATTATTATCCATTCGCAACTTGTTGAATTTCCAGTAGACAAAAGCATAAAAAAACACCGCAACTAAGTGCGGTGTTTTTTTATTTTGATAGTGCGGTTAAATTAAACGACCTGTTTAACACGCAGCTCTTTAGGTACAGCAAATTCCACATTCTCTTCGCGTCCAGCACGCTCAGAAGCTGAAACAGCACCCCACGCTTTGAGCTTGTTTACCACACCTTGCACTAACACTTCCGGTGCAGACGCGCCTGCAGTAACGCCAATATGCTCTACACCTTCTAGCCATTCCTCTTGAATGCAATTAGCGTCAGCAATCAAATACGCTTTTGCGCCAATTTTTTCAGCCAACTCGCGAAGACGGTTCGAGTTTGAGCTATTCTGTGCCCCAACAACCAGTAAAACCTGACAATCTTGAGCTAGGTCACGCACCGCGTCTTGGCGATTCTGCGTGGCATAGCAAATGTCGTCTTTTCTCGGACCATTGATTTTGGGGAACTTAGCGCGAAGTGCGTCAATAACATCGGCGGTATCATCAACAGACAGCGTAGTTTGGCTGCAATAATAAAGATTGGTCGGATCTTTAACTTCAAGCGTTGCCACATCAGCTTCAGATTCAACTAAATAAATACCGCCATCTTCGTTGCTGTACTGACCCATGGTGCCCTCTACTTCAGGGTGACCAGCATGACCAATCAAGATACATTCAGTGCCCGTTTTGCTAGCGCGGGTAACTTCCATATGTACTTTCGTCACTAAGGGGCACGTGGCATCAAAGACCTTTAAACCGCGATTTTCCGCTTCTTTTCTTACCGCTTGCGATACGCCATGGGCAGAAAATATTACTATGCTGTCGTCTGGTACTTCGTGAAGCTCATCAACAAATAGCGCACCACGCTCACGTAGCCCATCTACCACAAATTTATTGTGTACCACTTCGTGGCGTACATAGATGGGCGGCTCGAACATTTCAAGCGCGCGTTCAACGATGGTGATAGCTCTATCAACGCCCGCGCAGAAACCACGAGGGTTAGCTAAATGAATTTGCATAACTAGTTTCCACCTTGTGCTGACACGCCAGGTTTAACATCAATAATTTCAACGTCAAAGATAACCGTTTGCCCTGCTAGCGGGTGATTGAAGTCTACCGTAACAGAGTCTCCAGCAGCACTTCGAATAATCCCCGGAATCTCTGAACCGTCAGGCTGAGCAAACGCTAAAATCATGCCTTCCTCAACCTGTAAATCTGCACCAAAGCGGCTTCTATCCATATAGTGAATATTATTCGGATCGGACTGGCCGAATGCATCTTCAGGGCCTAATTTAAATGACTTTTTGTCACCTTTTTTAAGCCCAAGTAAACACGCTTCAAAATTCGGCGTAAGGCTACCGTCACCCATCACCATTTTGGCAGGTTTGTTGTTTACACGAGTACTGTCAGCGGCAGAGCCATCTTCTAGCTTTAAATCAAAGTGAAGAATAACTTCGTTGTCAGCACCAATTATCAATGAGTCTGTCATAACCTTTCCGAATACTACTTAATGGTTTCGCTATTGTCCGCGGCACTGGCTCGCGCGTCTGCACCGTTCCCTTCACTTTTTTTGTCGCCATTTTTAAACATGTCGATAATAAGTAAGGCAGCGCCTATAAATATTGCGCTGTCAGCAATGTTAAACGCTGGCCAGTGGTAGTTGTTTACGTAAAAATCTAAGAAGTCGATGACATAACCATGGACTAAACGGTCGTAAACGTTACCTAGTGCACCACCTAGAATAAAGGCAAACGCAACGGGCAGCATTTTTTGCGAACGGGGTGACTGCTTCAGCCACCACAAAATCACTACACTTACCACGACAGCAATGGCAGTGAAGAACCAGCGCTGCCAGCCACCTGCATTTTCTAAAAAGCTAAATGCGGCGCCGTAATTGTGTACGTAAGTAAAGTTAAAAAACGGCAATACCTGAATCGACTGATACAAGGACATGCTGTCGATAACCGTGTACTTACTCCATTGGTCGAGGATAAACGCAATTGCGCTTATCCACAAAAAACGCAAGCCTGTATCGCGAAAAAGCTTAAGCATAGTGGCGTTCTTCTCCATCACCGTCAATGTTTGTCACACAGCGACCACAAAGCTCTTCGTGGCCTTCATGTGAGCCTACATCTTCACGGTGATGCCAGCAGCGAACACACTTTTCACCGCTTGCTTTATCAACGCTCAACCATAAACCTTCAACGTCTGTAGCTTTCGCATCAGACGGTGCACTGTCAACTTTCGTTAGCGTAACGCCTGATGTAATAAGTACGAAGCGTAGCTCGTCTTCAAGCTTTGCAAGTACGTTGTACAACGACTCGGTAGCATAAAGCGAAATGCTCGCTTCTAGTGAGCCACCTAGCTCGCCATCTTTACGCGCCTGCTCCATCGCCTGGTTTGCGGCGTCTTTTACACTTAACACTTGATGCCATAGGGCATCGTTAAACGTATCGCTTTGCGTGAAGTTATTAAACCCTTCATACCAGGTTTCAGTAAAAACAAACTCGCTGCGCTCACCTGGTAGCGTTTCCCAAATTTCTTGAGCGGTAAAGCTGGTAATAGGCGCCATCCAGCGAACTAATGCTTCAATGATATGATACATGGCCGTTTGACATGAACGACGGGCTAGCCCATCTGCCTTAGCCGTGTACTGGCGGTCTTTAATCACGTCTAAATAGAATGAGCCCAGCTCAATTGAACAGAAGTGCGTAAGCTTCTGTGACACTACCAGCAAGTCGTAGTTGCCATACGCTTCGATAAGCTCCTCTTGAAGTGCCTTAGCACGAGCAACAATCCAGCGGTCGAGCGCGACCATATCTTCTTCTGCAACCGCATCTTCAACTGCGAAACCATTCAGGTTCGCAAGCAAGAAACGTGCGGTGTTACGTACGCGGCGATAGCCATCTGCAGCACGCTTTAAAATTTCATCCGATACCGCAATCTCGCCGCGATAGTCAGTAGATGCTACCCATAGACGAAGGATGTCTGCGCCTAATTTGTTAGTCACTTCCTGAGGTGCCACAACGTTACCTACCGACTTCGACATTTTTCTGCCGTGGGCATCTACCGTAAAGCCGTGTGTTAGCACTTCTTTATAAGGCGCGTGACCGTGCATGGCAGTTGATGACATAAGCGAAGACATAAACCAACCGCGGTGCTGGTCTGAACCTTCAAGATATAAATCGGCAGAGGCCGGAATGTCATCGCGACGATCGACAACGAAGTAATGCGTTACGCCTGAGTCAAACCAAACGTCTAGTGTATCTGTCACTTTTTCATAGTTGTCTAATTCGCTACCAAGCAGGGCTGCATCATCAAGATCCCACCACGCTTGAATGCCTTTTGCTTCAACTTCCAGTGCCACCTTTTCCATTAACGCCGCAGAATCTGGGTGGATTTCACCGGTAAGTTTGTGCACATACAAAGGAATAGGCACGCCCCACGTACGTTGACGAGAGATACACCAATCTGGACGACCTTCAACCATTTTCTCAATGCGGTTTTGGCCCCAGTCTGGGATCCATTTGGTTTGCTTAATTTGTTCAAGTGATTCAGCGCGAAGGCCTTTTTTATCCATGCTTACAAACCACTGAGGCGTAGCGCGGAAGATGATTGGCGTTTTGTGGCGCCAGCAATGCGGGTAGCTGTGCTCGTATTTTACGTTTAGGACAAGGTTACCCTTCTCTTTAACCGTTTCTATAATTTCATCGTTGGCCTTAAATACAAACTGACCTGCAAACAGCGGTGTGTTTTCAAGGTACACGCCATTGTTGCCTACCGGATTGTACACTTCGATATCGTATTGCTTGCCCACGTTAAAGTCGTCAACACCATGGGCTGGCGCTGTGTGTACACAACCTGTACCAGACTCAGTCGTAACGTGGTCGCCTAGAATTAACGGTACTTCAAGGTCTAAGAATGGGTGATTAACTTTAAGCTTATCAAGCGCGGCACCAGTACAGGTTGCCACTTCGCGGAATTCCTCAACGCCGTAGCGGCTCATGCAGCTTTCAAGCAGGTCCTGCGCTACCACTAGCCATTCGTTTGAAGGCTGAACTTCAACAATTGCATAGGTAAGCTCTGGGTGTAAGCTGATTGCACGGTTGGCTGGCAGTGTCCACGGTGTGGTAGTCCAAATAACTACACCTGCTTTGTGTGTGGTTAAATCACCTTCAGACACACCAAACGCTTCTGCAATAGCAGCCACATCAGCTACTGGGAACTTAACGTCGATTGCCGGTGATACTTTGTCTTTGTATTCAACTTCTGCTTCAGCAAGTGCTGAACCACAATCTGTACACCAATGAACAGGTTTGAAGCCCTTTTCTAAGTGACCAGAGTCTACAATTTTACTTAATGCACGAATGATGTCGGCTTCAGATTTGAAGTCCATGGTTTTGTATGGGTTATCCCATTCACCAAACACACCTAAGCGTTTAAAGTCAGCCATTTGGCCGTCAATTTGCTTTTGTGCGTATTCGCGACACTTCTGGCGAAATTCAGCCGCAGTAACTTTCTTACCTGGCTTACCAACTTTCTTTTCTACCATCAATTCAATCGGCAAACCGTGACAGTCCCATCCAGGAACGTACGGAGAATCGAAGTCAGAAAGGTTTTTCGACTTTACAATAATGTCTTTGAGAATTTTGTTAACCGCGTGACCAATGTGAATATCGCCATTTGCATAAGGAGGGCCATCGTGAAGAATAAATGGCTTTTTGCCTTTTTTCGCTTCACGAATTTTGCTGTATACCCCTTTTTCCTGCCAGTCTTTAAGCATTTTCGGCTCGCGCTGAGCAAGGTTACCGCGCATAGGAAACGCAGTTTCTGGAAGGTTCAGTGTGGCTTTGTAATCACTCATAAAATTGTATTATCCGGTTACCTTAATTTTCACCCAATGCACTAACACATTGTGAAGGCGATATTCATTTTGCGATGTTCAAATTAAAACGCTGAATGTAAAAGGTTCAACGTAAAACTGTGTGTCGTTCTTACTAGCGCAAGGCTGACGTTATATGTTCTAGCACAGTGACTTACTTACGCGTTTCGCGAACAAGGATCCACGTTTAAAAAAATCGAGCTCAATAAAACTGATACGCGCAAAAACTTTTCGTGACTTTATCACGTTTAACTATGCTAATAACAGACGCGCTTGTGCTGCATCTGCTTGAATTTGATCTTTCAACGCCTCAAAAGAATCAAATTTAATTTCATCTCTTATTTTTGCCATCGGAAACACCGTAATGGGCTTGCCGTAAAGGTCAGATGACAAATCAAAAATATGGACTTCTAACTGGTTTCTTACCCCGTTAACAGTAGGACGGGTACCAATGTTCGCAACGCCGTTATAGTGTTTACCATCTACGTCGACACGAACTGCGAACACGCCGTGAATTGGCGTTTTTTGACGTTTTAGCATGACATTCGCGGTGGGAAAACCAATGGTGCGACCTTTTTTCTCGCCGTGAACCACCCTACCGTGAATAGCAAACGGGCGCCCTAGCATTTCGGTAGACAAACCGAAGTCGCTGTCAGCCAACGCTTCTCGCACCGCGGTAGAGCTTATTCGATGGGCATGCATGGTAAAACTGTGGGTGCTTACCACTTCGAAACCGTATTGGCGACCTGCCGCCTCGAGCATTTCGAAATCCCCTTTGCGGCCATTGCCAAAACGGAAATCGTCGCCAACAACAAGAAATTTAACACCCAGTTTGTCCACCAATAAATCGTGAACGAAGGTATCGGCACTTTGCTTAGCAAACTCCGCGTTAAATCGCACAGCAAGCAGTCTGTCGACACCTTGTTGGCGCAGCAACTCGTACTTTTCGCGAAGAGGGCTTATACGCGCTGGTGCTTTATCAGGCATAAAGACTTCTTCAGGCTGCGGTTCGAACACCATTACGGTGGCAGGAAGTGATAGCGATTTCGCTTTTTCAAGCACGTTAGCCAACACAGCTTGATGACCACGGTGTACGCCGTCGAACTTGCCAATAGTGAGCACACACCCTTTATGGTGCGGTTTTACATTGTTTAGCCCGCGGATAAATTCCACTGTTAGCCACTACCTTTTTAACTGCTAGAAAATCAAAGCTCGCGATTATAGCCGACCGCGAGCACAATACCAAGCGCACGGGCCATTCTGGCTCCATGCGCTATTTCGCATCTATTGAATACTAATCGCCGCCGCTTCTGAAATGCCTAGGCCGCATGCCCAGCACCACCATGGTGCTAACGAACAATATAACCGACAGCGAAATGGTTATTCCTACCTCTAACATTTGGGCGGGAAGAGACAATTCAAAGAAAGCTAAGCCTTGATCGCGATAATAAATAAGCCCGCCCATGGCAGCACTTGCAATAACCACACGGGCAATAAACAAAACCGATGTGCGGCTTAACGCAAATACACCTTGTCTGTGCAGTGTTATATAAAGCAAAGCGGCGTTAAGCGTAGCTGACATACTGGTAGCGACAGCAAGCCCTACATAACCAAACGGAATCGCTAAAATAAGGTTAAACACCATGTTTGCGACCATACACCAAATACCAAATTTCACTGGCGTCTTGGTGTCTTGGCGGGAATAAAACCCTGGTGCAAGAATTTTTACCAGCATAAAGCTGAGCAAGCCAAACGAGTACGCGGTAAGCGAGTAAGACGCCATAATGGCGGTTTCTGCAGTAAACGCGCCCCGCTGAAAAATAACGGTCAAAATAGGCCTTGCCATCACGCCAAGCCCCACTGCAGCAGGTATGCCTAATAAACACACCATGCGAAACGCCCAATCAATGTTGGCAGCAAACGCTTTGGGATTGTTACTAACGTGATTCCGGGAAAGCGTCGGTAAAATGACCGTAGCGATAGCGATACCGAACAGCCCTAAGGGAAATTCAAGCAGCCTGTCAGAATAGTACAACCAGCTTATTGAGCCGGTAACTAAAAAGCTGGCGATAAACGTGTCAAACAACAAATTGATTTGCCCTACTGACACACCGAATAAGGCGGGGATCATCAAGGTGCGCACTTTCACCACGTTTTCGTCATGCCAGCCCCACTTTGGCTTTACCAAGAGCCCTGCCCTGAACAAAAACGGTAGTTGAAACAAGAAACTGTACAATACCGCCGATAAACACGCCCCACGCTAGAGCGTATGCGGGTTGCTCCAGCGCAGGTGCTAAGTATATTGCGCATGCAATTATGCATACATTAAGTAAAACCGGCGTGAAAGCGGCAACCGCAAACTTATTGAGCGTATTGAGTATCGCCCCTGCCAACCCAGTCAGAGAGATAAACGCCAAATAAGGAAAGGTAATTTTTAACATGGTCGACGCGAGCACAAACTTATCTCCGGCCTCGTCCCCTTCGAGCCACGCCACAAACCAGCCTGTACCAAATAACGCCGCCAAAACAGGAGATGCTATTACCCCTATGATAGAAACTACAAAAACAATAGCGCCCAACGTACCGCTGACTTTTGCAACGAACTCTCTGAGTTGCTTTTTATCGTCGTTCTCGTGAACTTCGGTTAATACCGGAATAAACGCTTGCGCAAATGCACCTTCGGCGAATAGACGGCGAAGAAAATTAGGGATTTTGTTAGCAAAGAAAAATACGTCAGCGGCTGCCCCATCCCCCATAAGCTTGGCAACAACAACATCACGTACCAAGCCTAATACTCGCGAGACCAAGGTCATAATACTGACGATAAGACCAGATTTTATTAACTTCCGTGACACGTCACACTTCCAATAAGAGGTAAAGAATAGGCTGAATTGCATCAGCCATTTGAAAGATAGTCAAAGGCGTCTGCCAAGCGCAAAGCGGCAACGCTAGGTTGCAAGCGAGCCATAATAACTAAAGGCTATCGCAGGTGAAACGATTTCTTCAAAATAGTTGTGCATCTTTAACAACTTTCTTGTTATAATCCGCGCCCGGTATGGGGTGCTGTCGTTTATGCATGTCTATCGCTAAAATGTCTTGAAAGGATATCACTACGAATCTCTTTCAAAAAATGTCGCAGAGAAATGTCGCAAAGAATGTGCAACGTGTTGAGCATACTTTGTGTTCAATAGCTTGCGCGTTTTAACGCGGAACGATTTAAGTTTTAAATCGTTTGACATTTGGGCGTTTGGTAGGCACAATCCGCACCCTCGTTTTTGACATGAATTTATTTTGGGAGTTACACCTTGGCTAACATTAAGTCTGCTAAGAAGCGTGCAATCCAAGCCGAAAAGCGTCGTCAGCACAACGCTAGCCGTCGTTCAATGACTCGTACAAGCATCAAGAAAGTTATCGCTGCAATTGCAAGCGGTGACAAAGAAGCGGCACAAGCTGCACTTACTGCTGCTACTCCAGTACTTGACAGAATGGCTACTAAAGGCTTGATTCACAAGAACAAAGCTGCTCGTCATAAGAGCCGTCTAGCTGCACAAATCAAAGCACTAGGTTAATCTTTACGATTAGTAGTTAAAAAAGCGCCCTTCGGCGCTTTTTTTGTATCTGTAATCGACGCTAATTAGCATGGGTTACTGATTTCAAATTTAGACTTAAAAGCATAAAGCCCACCACTAGGCGAGCTCTGTTACAGTCTTTGCGGTGTGTTCACATCCCAGCTATCCGCTTATCAGCTCATTTTTCTTATTGAGCTTGCCGGTGCAATACGCATGATCCAGTGAAGGATGGCCCAAGGCCAGCTTGGCACAAACGCATTCGCTTTTTCTTTATTGATTGCATTGACCATCGCACGACAGCCCACATCGGTATCAACAATAAACGGTACTTTCTCTACTTTTTCGTTTATTTCGCTGCGAATAAAACCGGGGTGAATACAGGTGACGTTAATTGGCGTATTCATTACATCCATTCGAATGCCTTCGGTCATTGATGTAAGCCCTGCTTTTGTTGCCGCGTATACAGTCATGGCGCGTCTAAACCCGCGCACCGCGCTTATAGATGAAATCGTCACAAGATGACCACTATTTTGTGCCCTAAAGATAGCCATTGCCGCTTCACATTGTGCTAGCGCCGACACAAAGTTAGTCACCGCCGTTTGCTTGTTAGCGTGGAAATACCCAGTGCCAATAGACGCGCCCTTGCCCATGCCTGCGTTTACAATGACTCTATCAAGGGTTCCCATGTCGGCTTTGAATGCGTCGAATACTTCAAAAACCGCATCGTGATCATTGACATCCAGCGAGCGAATATACACATCAATGTTTGGGTTAATTGAATGCAATTCGTCTTTCAATTTTTCTAAATTCTCAAAGCGTCTTGCGCATAGGGCTAGGTTACAACCCTGTTTGGCAAACTCAATCGCCATTCCCTTGCCTAGGCCTGAACTCGCGCCTGTGATCAGAATATTGCGTCTTGTTGTCATTATCGTTTTCCTGATGCTTTTATGGCCTTATTACAACGCCACATTAAGTAATGAATGAAGATCCAAAAGTTTTTGAACGCTGGATTATTGGTTTGCTTGTGGTGGTATCGATAGTAGATTTGCTGGGCAATACCGGCTAAACGGAAAAGCCCGTATACCTCGTAAAAGGTAAAATCATCTACATCTATTTCCATCTCTTTGCAGTAGTACGCAACCACCTGCTTTCGAGTTAGCATACCGGGTAAGTGAGTAGGCTGGCGGCGTGTTGATTGGGCCAAAAAGTCATCATCCGCTTGTACCCAATACGCCAAGGTATTACCCAAGTCCATAAGCGGGTCCCCCAAGGTCGCCAGTTCCCAGTCCAACACACCGATAATTTGCGTATAGTTATCTGGCTTTAACACCACGTTGTCGAATCGGAAGTCATTGTGGGTAATACAAATGCGTTCATTAGCGGGCATGTGGTTTTCTAGCCAGCGCATTATTTTTTTACCCGAGGGGACATTCCAGGTTTTTGCTTTACTATAGCGTTCACTCCACCCGCTTATTTGGCGTTCTATGTAGCCAGCACCTTTACCTAAGTGCTCAAGCCCCGCTTTCTTATAATCCACTTTATGAAGCTCGATTAAGCTATCAAGTACATTAGTGCAAAGCTGTTTGGTTTGCTGCTCAGACGTGTTTAAGCCTTTGGGTAAGTTCTTACGTGGTATCACGCCGGTAAACTTCTCCATTACGTAAAACTCTGTGCCTATAACGCTCTCGTCTTCACAAAGTCCAAGCATCTCTGGCACATAGCGATAAACAGGCTTTAACGCATGCTGTAATCGAAACTCCCGCCCCATATCGTGAGCACCTTTCGCTTTAGTACCTGCTGGTGCCCGACGCAAAATTAACGACGTTTTTTCGCTCTGGTTTTGTTTACTGCCTTGATAGTCCAAGCAGTACGTCCAATTAGACGCGCCCCCAGAATACTGGGTGACTTGAGGCAAGCTATCGCTACTTTGTATCGTGGCCTTCAATGATGGACTCGAGGCACTAATATTTTCCTTAAGCCAATTGTGTACAGCGCTCACGTCTAGCTCTTCGCCTGCACGTACGCTGTCAGCTTTATCTACGACCTGTTGTTGCATATCTCATTCTTCTTGTATTTCTGTTTCAAAGGGCCTATTCAAAGTGCTAACTCACAATCTTTGGCTAGAAGATACTTCTGTTTGTGCCTGTACAAGAGCAGCTCGACAATTATCTTCAGATAGCTTGGCGACAAACAAAGGTGAGCGCGTTTCCGTTTTACCTAATTTTGCTTTAAATTTGCTTTAAATTTGCTTTTCCATTGCACGCTTCATCATCTTCGTTTGATTGAGCATATTTTTGATATAACGCTGGGTTGGCAGCAGCTTCTTTAACAGGAAAGCGCGTTTACCCAGTTTATGGGTAAGAATAAGAAACTGCTTTTTATCGACTTGCTGAAATATGGACTCAGCCACGTCTTCTTTCGTCATGTCTGCTTTGGCAAAGAACTTATTGAGCATTTTGTGCGACGCTGGGTTGCTGCTTCGCATCGACTCATCTAAATTCGTTTTGAAGAAGCTTGGACAAACTACACTAACGTCAATATTGTCAGGTGCTAATTCCAACTTCATGGTTTCAGAAAACGACACGACTGCAGCTTTAACCGCGTTATAACTTCCCATATAAGGAATAGGCGTTAGCCCCGCTTGCGATGCAATATTAATGAAATAGCCACCGCCTTGCTCTCGCATTAACGGTAAGAGTGCACGACTGACTCTCACCATGCCTAACACATTAATATCAAACACCCACTGCCACTGCTCAATGCTCTCATCTAAAAGGCTGCCACCAGAAGCAACACCCGCATTGTTAAACACAGTGTCAACACCGCCCCAGCGAGTTTCCAAGGTGTTCGCTAACGTTTGAACATCATTTTCAGAGGTTATATCGCAATGGATGTAAAACGCATTGGCGCCTTGGGCGGATAGCGTATTTACTGTTTCTTCACCTCTTTCTTGGTTAATGTCGGCAATGCAAATATCTAAGCCCTCGTCTTTGCCTGCCCACTTTTCCGCCCACTTAAGGGCAATGGCCTGACCTAAGCCGGTAGCGCCACCGGTAATCAATACGCGCATGATGTGTTTCCTAACTGTTCTTGTTTCATTATTCTTGTATCGGCGTTTATGTTTAATTGCGCTTTATTGTGTTGAGCGCTAATCAGTACTTCACTATTCTCTCTAATTGACCGCCTTATCAATCCAATCAAACTGATTCCGTCTTTTGCAGTGGCACTGATGGCTGTTCGTTACGCATTTTTCGCTTTGCCCACAGGGCCAATAGTGCGGGCCCGATGTACATTGCTATGCCATATACACCAGGTGCAATCGCGTAATCAGGCGCATCTAAAAAGGTAATACATATCAGCATTGCAAGCGCCGCGTTTTGCACGCCTATTTCAATGGCCAGCGTGAGCGAGTCTTTAAATGCTAGGTTTGAAAGTTTAGCAAGCCCGAGTCCTAACAATACCGATGATAAATTTAACGTTAAGCAAACCAAAAACGCGCTTTCAAAGGACGCGGCTAAATTGTTTCTTTCTGAAACCAGCACGCCCACAATCATAAGCAACATGAAGTACATAGAAAACTGCCGGAAGAAGCTTTCAGTTTTAGTGGCAAACCTGCTGTTAAAGCGACGAATGGTCATGCCTAAAATGACCGGTACAATTGATATACCAACCAGCCCGATCACTGTTTGAATAATAGAAAAGTCTGGCGCGTTTTCTTTTACAAAGTAATCAAGCGCAAATTGAATGATAAAGGGCGTTGAGAAAACGCAAGCGATGGTAGAAATAGCGGTTAAGCTTACTGAAAGGGCCAGATTTGCTTTTGCGATGTGGCTGATTAAATTACTGGTCGTGCCGCCTGGGCATGCCGCTAAAACCATGACACCAACCGCAATATAATCGGGTAGACCAAAAACAAAGCACAGTCCTAGCGCCAACATAGGCAGCAATATAATTTGCCCTATAAAACCCGTTATTACTGCTTTAGGTGCTTTAAGTAGTCGGGCAAAGTCTGCAAGGGTTAGCGTTAGCCCCATACCAAACATAACAAATGCCAACGCTAGAGGTAACAACACCTCGGTAAGTACAGATGCCTGCATGCACACGCCCCTTACAAAAGAAGCCTCTATAAAAGAAACCTTTTATTAACATTTAAGCCAGTGTACTCTGTTTAATAATAAATAAAAATGATGCCTTATTATGGAAACCCATAAATGATATGCATGGAAAATTAGACCTAAATTTGTTTGTTGTGCTGCGCGCGGTCTACGATCAGGGCAGCATTACGAAAGCCGCCAACGCACTGCATATCACTCAGCCTGCGGTGAGTCACGCCTTAGGCCGTCTGCGAGAGAAATTTGATGATCCGCTGTTTATTCGTCATGGACGACAAGTCGTGCCTACCCCATTTTGCCAAGGCATTATTGCATCGGTTGTGAAATCAATAGAAACCCTTGAAAGTACGTTAAAAGGTAAAGTGGGCTTTGATATAAGTGATAAACCCCGTCAGGTGAACCTTGGCTTGAGAGATATTTTAGAATCTATATTTTTTCCCGTGCTTATTCCTCAGCTAGTTAAACATACTCCCAATATCACGGTGAATAGCAGACAGGTTACCTGGCCCGAGCTTGCTCCCTCGTTAGCCGCCAAAGAGCTTGATATCGTAATTGACGCATTAGTTCCCACCAGCCGTGACATTCGTTCACAGTTTATCTGCGAAGAAACGTTTGTCGTGGTATGCGCGCCTAGCAATAGCTACGTAGATAACCCGAGTATCAAGAGCTACTCAGTTGCACAGCATGCGCTTGTATCTTTAAAAGACTCTAAATTAGATACGGTAGATCTAGCCCTTGCTCAGCACAATTTACATCGCAACATCGCATTGCAGTGTGAACACTACTTTGCCGCCGTTAACGTAGTTAGCCAATGCGATCTTTTGCTGACCATGCCAACGCGATTCGCCCAACAATTCAGTAATAAATTCGATATCGAAATTCTGCCCCTTCCATTTGACGTCCCCCCACTCCCCGTACACATGTACTGGCACAAACACGCCGATGAAGACTTAGTGAATGTATGGATGAGAGAGAAGCTTTTAGACGTGGCGAATAAGTTGGGGTTGTAGCGCGTATTTGTGTTGCTGTAACACAATGGTCAAGCAAGCGTCACGGTAGTGTCAATTTGCAAACCTATAGTGACGATCCAAGGCATCGCTTTGGGAAACCGCTATGAAAAAGACACACTATCGAACACTTTGGCTTTCTGATATCCATTTAGGAAATCGCGACTGCAAAGCTGAATACTTACTTTCCTTTCTTAATAGCATCACTGTAGACACCCTCTATTTGGTGGGAGATATCGTTGACATGTGGCAAATGACCAAGCAATTTCGCTGGCCACAGGCGCACAATCAAGTGATGCACAAATTCATGCAAATGAGCCAAGACGGCACGCGCGTGGTGTACTTACCCGGCAACCACGATGAACCAATTCAGTCATATTCTGGCATGGCATTCGGTGATATAGAAATAGAGCGAGAGTTGGTTCACACCACAGCACAAGGGAAGCGTTATTTAGTCTTACATGGCGATCAGTTCGATGGCGATGTAACTATGGGCAAATTCCATGCGTGGATTGGCGATAAAGGTTACGACCTTTTGCTTTTTCTAAATAGAGAGTTTAATCGCCTACGCGCGTGGCGCAAGCGAGAATATTGGTCACTTGCGGGCTATATTAAAAAACACATTAAGGGAGCGAATGAAGCCATCGCCCGTTATCGAGAAGCATGCTGCAGGCGCGCCGATGAAATGGGGCTCGACGGTGTTGTGTGTGGCCATATTCATCACCCTGAAAGCAGCTTTGAAAACGGCATTCACTACATTAATGATGGGGACTGGATAGAAAACTGCAGTGCACTGTCAGAAGACGTGAACGGTAACTTATCTCTTATTCATTACCTTGATTCATTAGAGTCAGCCACCGTAACACCAATTACAACCAAAACCTCTCGCTCAGAAGCAGCATAGCTAGCATTACACAAATGGGGCTGTAACGGCCCCTGACCTCTTCTATTTAGCAAGCGATAAGTTTATTTCAAATTCATCTGTAAAGACGATGCCCCATCGAACCTGCTGCACATCGAAGCTAACAGACCTTAGTTACAATATTTTAACACTGTCAAATAACTGCCATGAAACTGTGTGAAAAACGTCACATTGCCCTGCTATTGTTCGCCAAAACCGGAAGAGAAACAGGTTCTATGTTTACTGTAAACGACGTACTGAACAAGCATTACCCTCAAGTAGCGAACAACCCCATTCTATTTAAGTCGCTGTCTTTCGTGTTAAGGCACCTACTCCATGAACGTGAAATTACCGAATTTGGTGAAACCTATCCACACTATGAGGACATCGATTTCGTAGAGCAAGTGCTTGAATATTTTAATATCAGCTACTCCACCCGCGATGTAGAAAAAGAACGTATTCCAAGTGAAGGGAGAGTGGTGATCATTGCGAATCACCCTATTGGCTCACTCGACGCACTTGCGCTTATAAAGCTGGTTAGTGAAGTACGTCACGACTTGAAAGTGGTCGCCAATGAAATGCTTATGGCCATTGAACCGCTTCACGATATGCTGTTACCTGTAAACAATATGCAGGGAGGCACACCAAAACAGCATTTATCGGCAATTCAAAAACACCTTAACAGCGACGGCGCCATACTGATTTTTCCTGCCGGTGAAGTTTCTCGATTACGCCCACAAGGTGTTCGCGACACCAGATGGCACACAGGTTTTTTACGCATTGCAAAGCAAGCAAAAGCACCCATATTGCCGGTTTATATAGACGCGAAAAATAGCCCGCTTTTTTACGGCGTGTCCATGGTGTACAAGCCATTAGCCACCGCGCTGCTCGTCAAAGAGATGTTCAAACAGCGTAAGAAGCATTTACCTATGCGCATTGGCGAACTTATTCCATTTGAAGCGTACCAGCAAACCAACATACCGTTAAAAGAGCAGGTAAAGCTGTTTAAGCGCCACTTGTATCGCATTGGCAGTAACAAGAAAGGCGTATTTGAAACCCAGGCTTCCATTGCCATGCCAGAAGACAGAAAAGAACTGGCCCGCGCTATGCGAGACTGCGAACATTTAGGTGAAACTGGCGACGGAAAATCTATTTACCTATACCAACACAAAAGCTGTTCACCGATTATGCGAGAGATTGGCCGCCTGCGCGAAGTGGCGTTTCGAGCCGTGGGCGAAGGTACCAACAAGCGTAGAGACATCGATCAATACGACTCCCACTATTATCACCTTGTACTTTGGGATGACAACGATTTAGAAATTGTGGGTGCCTACCGCTTTGGCGATGCTGAGCTTTTGACAGCGCCAGACCACCCTACCGGGCTCTACTCTGCCACCTTATTTAATTACGGTAAGGACAACGATAAACTCTTCAAAGAAGGCTTAGAGCTAGGGCGAAGCTTTGTCCAGCCTCGCTATTGGGGAAAGCGTAGTTTAGATTATTTGTGGTTTGGTATCGGGGCATTTTTAAGCCGCTACCCAAAGTATCGCTATCTGTTTGGTGCGGTGTCACTCAGTAATGCCTACCCTGAACCCGCTAAAGATTTATTGGTACAATTCTATTCCACGTACTTCCCTGCCAAGTTTGGCAAAGCGACCTGCAAGCGACCTTATCAAATGGCGAACGACGCGTTACATCAATTTACAGGTAACGATTACAAGGCAGAATTTACGCAGCTAAAGCATTTACTGGCTAACATGGGCGTAAACGTACCAACGCTGTATAAGCAGTATTCTGAAGTGGCTAAAGACGGCGGGGTGGCATTTTTAGGCTTTAATGTCGACCCAGATTTTAACGACTGTATCGACGGACTGGTGGTGGTTGATATGCAAACACTTACTGAGAAAAAGCGCAAACGCTATCTAACCGATATTCAGCTTAAAGCCACAGCCTAAGCGAAGAGGGAGCTTCTGACAAACGCTCCCTTTCTCATTCTACGGCCTTCCGCTTTACTGAAAATTTCAGAACTCGTTATCACTCGCCAACATACTTAAGAATGTCGGTATAAATATCTTCAAGAGTGAGCAAATCAGACACATGAATGTGTTCGTTTATTTGATGAATGGTGGTATTTGGCACACCCACTTCAACCACTTGTGTGTGCTCACTAGCAAAGAAACGCCCGTCAGAGGTACCACCAGATGTACTGATAACAGGGTAACGCCCTGTAGCGCCCTTTATCGCTTTTTCTACGCAGGCAATTAAGCAGTGCTCCGCATTACTCTTAGGCTTGCTCAAGTAAGCTTCACAAGGTCTTGAAAAGCTAACTTCGGCTTCTGTATCAATACTATTGATAATACTGCGCAGCAATACCGATAAACTGTTTTGATTAAACTGCCACGAATATCTGACATTAAACTCTATACGAACAGCACTAGACACTATGTTATCAGTGAAGCTTCCCGTGTCCATATGTGTTATTTGAAG
Organism: Alteromonas sp. KUL17; assembly: GCF_006538305.1. NCBI lineage: Bacteria > Pseudomonadati > Pseudomonadota > Gammaproteobacteria > Alteromonadales > Alteromonadaceae > Alteromonas > Alteromonas sp. KUL17. Next base: position 10,911 of record NZ_BJKJ01000016.1, on the reverse strand, counting down.
CGAAGTACCAGGGAAATCATCACTCCCCTTGTCAAATGGGTACTGTGTTAGCGCATTAATCACGTTACTCGCTTTGTGGATAGCATTTACCGCTGTCTTTGGATAAGCCACGTGACCTTGCTTTCCTGCAATATGGATAGTGCCGGAAAGTGAGCCTCTGCGTCCAATCTTAATCGTATCGCCGGTTGTTGCAGATGCAGAAGGTTCACCGACTAGGCACATATCAAGCTGGACATTTTTAGATGCCAAATACTCAGCTATCCACTTAGAGCCCCACTCCGCCTCCCCTTCTTCATCACTGGTGATTAGCCACCAGAAAGAGACCTTTTCCTTATCTAACGAGGCAATGGTTCGCTCTGTGGCCGCTAGCATGGCTGCGATGCCTGTTTTCATATCGGCAGCACCACGTCCATATAATTTATTTTTGCTAATTACGGGACTAAAAGGCGGTGACTTCCACTTATCAAGAGGACCTGGGGGCACTACATCAGTATGGCCGCTAAATGCAAAGTGATTCGGGCCCTGCCCCCACCTTGCGACGAGGTTGCTCACACCATTAATTGTGTATTTTTCACAAAAAAAACCGAGCTTTTCGAGCTTGTATATCAGGTAACTTTGGCAACCAGCGTCCTGTGGGGTAATCGACGCTCTTGCCATAAGCACTTCGGCAAAATAAATACTGCGAGCTGGCGCTATGGAAGGTAAAGGCTGAATTGACATGCATAAGAAACCTTTATGAAACGTGAGTCTATTACACAAATGTAAAGTGACACGGCAATAACAGATTTACGACAATGCCATGACAGCGGACAAAGTAACCTGAAGCTAAAAATAATAAAGGGTGATAACAAGGAAGGCTACAATGGGTGAGTTGGCGACTAGGACTGGCTCGTTAAGATTTGTCTAAATCAACGCGCGTTGTTATAACTAGAACATAACTTAAAGAAAGGCATTACTGTGTTAAAAATCATTGTTTTAATACCCCTTATTTTGTCACTACTCTGGTTTGGCTATTTACAAGCCAACAAATACACTCTGGAGCAAGGCAAGCAAGGGTTTCTGTACATATTCGTGTTATCTGGTGTTATTGCGGCATTTTATACACTGATGCTGTTCTTAACGAACTAACGCACTTCAAACAAACACCCAATCACTGTGTTGTATAAAAAAGCCAGCATCTATGAAAGAGGCTGGCTTTTTAGTAATTACCGGTGTCACTGCTAGTCGCAGCGACAGCTTTTACGCAGCAGTGCTTATAGCGTCTGTGAGATAGTCACTTCTGCATTTGCGCGAAGCGCATCAATATATTGTTGATAAACGCGCTGGCCTTGTACCTGAGCAAGGCGCTGCTTCAGGCTTTCACCCAACTCATTCTCAAGCTCTGGTGCTGCGTTAACGTTTTCAAGCATAACAACAGCAACGTCACCGTTTACCGTTGTTGCAACATCAACTTTATCTTCGCCTTCAAGGGCAAGAGAGAAAAGCGTGTCAACGAGTGCACGTGCAAGTGTACCGCCCGCTCTCGGAACAGCAGCTGCTGTCTCCCAAGACACAGACTTTTCAGCTAGCTCGCTTTCAACGCTTTCTCCAGCACGCACTTTTTGTGCGATATCAAACGCCCAAGCTTCTGCAGCTTCTTTTGACTTTTCAGCCTTAACAGAGGCTTCGATGCCTTCGCGTACTTCTTCAAGAGATTGAGTACGCTGAGGCTGATGCTCAATAACACGCGCAACAACAACGGTTTCGTCGTCTAGTTCTATAATATCGCTATTAAGCCCTTCATCAATAAGTTCAGAAGAGAAAGCAACGTCCAGTAAACCAGGGAAGCTTAGATCAGCAGGTGCGGTGTTGCGACTAAATACCACTGACTCTTGCACAGGCAAATCAACCGCGTTCGCTGCATCTTCTAGCGTATCAGGTACTTCAAACGCAATTTCAGCTAACGTATTTTGAAGCTCAAAGTACTTTTCCATAGCCGCGTCATAAAGAAGCGTATCGCGAATCTCACCCGCTACTTCATCGAAAGATTTAACTTGTGCTTCTTTTAAGTCTGTTAACTTGATGATGTGAAAACCAAACTCGGTTTCAACTACGTCGGATACATCGCCAACATTTTGTAAAGCAAAAGCTGCTTCATCAAACGCTGGGTCCATCATTTCTGGTGTAATGAAGTCTAAGTCACCACCGTTTTCGGCAGAGAATGTGTCATCAGAGTTTGCTTCTGCAAGAGCCGCAAAGTCTGCACCGTTGTCGAGTTCTGCTTTTAATGATTCTGCTTTTGCTTTCGCTGCATCGGCATCATCGCCAGCTTCGATAAGAATATGAGAAACACGGCGCTCTTCTTCTTTACCGTAGCTTCCCAGATTATTTTCGTAGTAAGTGCGCACCGCTTCTTCATCAACAGAAACGCGACCTTTTAAGTCTTCAACACTTAGTTTTACATAGGCAAGCTTTACCTGCTCTTCAGTATCGAAAGAGGCGATGTTGTTATTATAAAAAGCTTCAACATCCGCATCTGTCACTTCGATTGAGCCGGCAAACTCATCAGAGCTCACTAGCACGTATTTCGCATCACGAGTTTGGCGCTGTAGCGCATTCGCTTGCTGTACTTCACCGTCCAACGCAAATGAAGAATTCGTTAGCGCTGCAGCCAACTGGTTTTGTGTCATTTGAACGCGCAGATAATCGCGGAAATCGGCTGCTTGGAAACCGTTTTGACGAAGAATGGCTTGGAAACGTTCGTTATCGAACTGACCACCAAACTGGAACTCAGGCATTTGTGTTATGGTTTCGCGAATTTGTTTATCACTTACGCGCAATCCCATGTTTTCAGCTTGTTGCTGAATTAGTTTTTCAGCAATCAGTCTGTCCAATACATTTCTTCTGAAATCTGCGAGGTATTGCTCACTAGAGAAAAGCTGCGCGATGCTTTCGCCGTATTGTGACTCCATTTGTGCACGCTGATTTTGGTATGCACGCTCTAGTTCTTGTGCCGAAATTTCTTCGCCGTTTACAGTAGCTACTGCTGTAGTACCTGATGATGTAAGGTAACTTCCCACACCTGCGAATACGAAACTTAAAACGATTAGCGCGATAATCGCCATCGCCCATGGGCCTTGAGAACCTTCTCTGATTCTTTCTAGCATGATTGTTCTTCAACTCCGTTGCTTACTACAGTTACCTCAAAACATCACAAATCCGTGAGTGCGAGGTAAAATAAGCGCTGATTATAACCCAATGCCGCCGAATATAAACGACCAAAACGCACTATTTGTGCCGTCTTTCGTTAAGTTCGAACGTTCCGAGGACATGTATAAAACTCATCAAGCCTCGAAGGGTTATTTCTACTCTTAAAATATTGGGGTCAGAGTCATTACTCTGACCCCAATATTAATTTCTTTTCTTTAGAAATAAAAAAGGCGATGGACTAGCCATCGCCTTTTTCTATAATTTTTGTGCTTAGTTACAAGCGTCTTTCAGTGCTTTACCAGCTTTGAAAGATGGAACTTTCGCCGCTGAAATCTGAATAGTCTCACCAGTTTGTGGGTTACGGCCACTGCGAGCTGAACGTTCGCGAACTGAGAAAGTACCAAAGCCTACTAGTGCAACTTGGTCGCCGTCTTTAAGCGCAGCAGTTACTGAGTCAGTGAATGCGTCAAGAGCGCGGCCAGCAGCTGCTTTAGAAATGTCTGCACCAGCAGCGATTTGGTCGATAAGTTGAGACTTGTTCACAATTATGATCCCCTTCGATTGTTATTATACTGTTTGTCCAAAACGATTTTGCTTGAACGTTATAGCAAGCTTGATTGTTAACATCAAGCTTCAGTCACAAATAATTAACTTTATTAATGAATCGCTGCAATCCCTTTTGTGGCAAGGCTTCAAGCGAATACCACTTAAAGGTAACACAACTTTTGCGACTTGAAAGCCCTATTTTTAAAAAAATCAGCTTTTCTTTCGCTCAATGCACATTTTTTGTTCAATTATTGCAATTTTATAGAAATAAAACGGCTACACGCCTTTAAAAACAAAGGATTGTAGCCAATCGATTAAGTTACTTTTTAACCACCTTGAAGCTTTCTACAGGTTCCTGCAGTGCAATATCAAGGACTTCATCAATCCACTTAACCGGATGGATAGATAAATCTTTCTTCACATTATCTGGAATTTCTTCCAAATCACGTTCGTTATCCTTTGGAATAACTACTGTTTTAATGCCGCCGCGATGCGCTGCTAGAAGCTTTTCTTTAAGCCCACCAATAGCGAGTACTTCGCCGCGCAGGGTGATTTCACCGGTCATAGCCACGTCACACTTTACAGGGTTACCCGTTAGTGAAGAAACTAGCGCGGTACACATCGCTATACCTGCACTCGGACCATCTTTCGGCGTAGCACCTTCAGGCACGTGCACGTGAATATCACGTTTTTCATAAAAGTCATCGTTTATACGAAGCTTTTCAGCACGACTTCTTACCACTGTCATAGCAGCCTTAATCGACTCCTGCATGACATCGCCCAAAGAGCCTGTCGACGTCATTTTACCCTTACCAGGAACCGACGTGGTTTCAATGGTCAGTAAGTCACCACCTACTTGCGTCCAAGCAAGTCCTGTAACTTGGCCAATTTGATTGTCTTTATCGGCTTTACCGTAGTCAAAGCGTTGAACGCCAAGATAATCTTTAAGGTTATCCTGCGTTACTACTACCTTGTCCTTACTTTTCTTAAGTAAGATGTCTTTCACCGCTTTACGGCATACCTTCGATACTTCGCGCTCTAAGCTACGAACCCCGGCTTCACGGGTATAGTATCGAATCATACCGATAACGGCAGAATCGGTAATTTCCAACTCCTTCGCTTTAAGCCCATTGCGTTCCATTTGCTTACCAATTAAATGGTTCTTTGCAATGTTGAGTTTTTCATCTTCTGTGTAACCAGAGAGACGAATCACTTCCATACGGTCAAGTAATGGACCTGGAATATTCATGCTGTTAGAGGTGGCTACGAACATAACGTCTGACAGGTCGTAGTCGACTTCCAGATAATGATCACTAAAGCTATTGTTTTGCTCTGGGTCTAGCACTTCAAGAAGCGCCGAAGCTGGGTCACCACGCATGTCTGATGACATCTTATCGATTTCATCTAACAGGAACAGTGGGTTTTTAACTCCAACTTTAGCCATTTTTTGCACTAGCTTACCTGGCAGTGAACCAATGTAAGTACGGCGGTGACCACGGATTTCTGCTTCGTCACGCACGCCACCTAGCGCCATACGCACATATTTGCGGCCTGTCGCTTTAGCAATAGATTGACCTAACGAAGTTTTACCTACACCAGGAGGACCAACAAGACAAAGTATCGGGCCTTTTAGCTTTTTAACACGCTGCTGAACGGCCAAATACTCAAGAATGCGCTCTTTCACCTTCTCAAGACCATAGTGGTCTTCATTGAGCACGCTCTCTGCGCGGGAAAGGTCTTTCTTAACCGGCGAGCGCTTATTCCAAGGTACGTTAGTGAGCCATTCAATGTAGCTTCGAAGCACGGTAGCTTCTGCAGACATTGGTGACATCATCTTAAGCTTTTGAAGTTCAGCTTTCGCCTTATCTTCTGCCTCTTTAGGCATTTTAGCGTCAGCTATTTTTTTAGACAGTGCTTCAAATTCATCAGGCGCGTCATCTAGCTCACCTAACTCTTTCTGAATAGCCTTCATCTGCTCATTCAAATAGTACTCGCGCTGGCTCTTTTCCATTTGCTTTTTAACGCGGGTACGAATTTTCTTTTCGACCTGCAGCAAATCAATTTCGCCTTCCATCAGTGCCATGAGGTATTCAAGACGCTCATTGACGCCCTGCATCTCTAACACTTTTTGCTTTTCAGTAAGCTTAAGAGGCATATGTGCAGCCATGGTGTCGGCTAAACGAGGCGCATCTTCAATGCCATTTAGTGATGTCAGTACTTCTGGTGGAATTTTTTGTTTAGCTTTACATAGCCTTCAAACTGAGAAACCGCAGAGCGAATAAGCACTTCTTGTTCGCTCTCATCAATCTCTTCATCAGTTAGTTTGTCTACATTAGCAACAAAGAACGGCTCTGATTGCTTATAGCTTTCAATTTCACCGCGTACACTACCTTCTACCAGCACTTTAACCGTACCGTCGGGTAGCTTTAGAAGTTGTAGGATAGTAGCAATAGTACCGACGGTATAGATGTCGTCCGCTTCAGGCTCATCTACGCCAGCGTCTTTTTGTGCTACTAGAAAAATTTGTTTGTCATTATCCATTGCCGCTTCTAGACAACGAATTGATTTCTCACGCCCAACAAATAGGGGTATGACCATATGCGGGTAAACAACCACGTCCCGCAAGGCAAGCACAGGAATTTCAATGCGATTTTCACGCTCAACTGTCATACTTGTTCTCAATTAGTTTGAAATGTCATTTTTATATGGGGATGCAAGAGCAAAGTTCAATCGAAACTTATTAAAGTGCGTTAATTCCTTAACCTTACCTTCCCTGCTCTAGGGCCTGTTGACCTTAGTATAACCATTATCGATTTTGCCTCGAATGGCAATACTAAACTCAAAAATCTAGTAGAAAGGATAGCGAGATTTGTTTTAACCGCTCAAATATCACCCACTTTCAAGGTATACCCTTTGGTTAAACGTAGATCAGATTAGACAGCGAGATCTGAAACCTTGGCTGTTAAAAACAAAAAAGGCCCTAAAGGGCCTTTTTTCACAAAACCAGCATCTATTCAGAGGCGGCTTTCTTTTCGTTGCTGTCGTAAATCAAAATAGGCTTTGATTCACCGCGAATAACGGTTTCATCAATAACCACTTTGCTTACGTCTTCCATTGAAGGAAGGTCGTACATGGTATCAAGCAGAACAGCTTCAACAATTGAACGCAAACCACGAGCACCTGTTTTGCGATCCATTGCCTTTTTAGCAATCGCGTTTAGTGCATCGTCGCGGAACTCAAGTTCTACATCTTCCATTGAGAACAATGCACCATATTGCTTGGTAATTGCATTCTTTGGCTCGCGCAGAATTTGAATTAACGCTTCTTCATTCAATTCTTCAAGACTTGTCACTACCGGTAAACGACCAATGAATTCTGGTATCAAACCATATTTCACTAAGTCTTCAGGCTCAACTTGCTTGAATAGCTCGCTAATTTGCTTGCTGTTATCTTTCGACTTAACCGTGGCACCAAATCCAATACCCGTGTCTTTTTGTGCGCGTTGCTCAATGACTTTGTCAAGACCAGCGAACGCACCACCACAGATGAACAATATCTTGGACGTGTCAACCTGCAGGAATTCCTGCTGTGGGTGCTTACGCCCACCTTGCGGAGGAACAGACGCAACGGTACCTTCAATCAACTTAAGCAGTGCTTGCTGAACACCTTCACCCGATACATCACGAGTGATTGATGGGTTGTCTGATTTGCGAGAAATTTTATCGATTTCGTCTATGTAAACGATACCGCGCTGCGCTTTCTCAACGTCATAATCACACTTCTGCAGTAGTTTTTGAATGATGTTTTCAACATCTTCACCTACATAACCCGCTTCTGTTAGCGTGGTTGCGTCCGCCATGGTAAATGGAACATCGAGTAGACGCGCTAGGGTTTCAGCTAGCAGTGTTTTACCACTACCAGTAGGCCCTATTAGCAAAATATTACTTTTGCCAAGTTCAACGCCTTCGTGAACATCGCCATTGCGCAAACGCTTGTAGTGGTTATAAACCGCTACTGATAATACCTTCTTTGCATGTTCTTGCCCGATAACGTAATCGTCTAGGTGAGCATGAATTTCACTTGGTTTAGGTAAAGCGTCCTGCTTTTGCTTAGGCGCGATTTCCTTAATTTCTTCGCGAATGATATCGTTACATAACTCAACACACTCGTCGCAAATGAATACCGACGGGCCTGCTATTAACTTTCTTACTTCGTGTTGGCTTTTGCCACAAAACGAACAGTACAGTAGCTTGTTATCACCGTCACCGCTTTGCTTATCACTCATTACTTTTGCCTCTGCCTTACCCGAGCCGAAAACCAAAAACGTGCTGTGCACTGGCTCGGGTCATCTATAACTATACTACTTAGTTGCGGCTACGTCAGATCGATTTGCTAAAACTTGGTCAACAAGGCCATATTCTTTCGCCTCAGTTGCACTCAAGAAGTTATCTCGGTCTGTGTCTCGCGCTACTTTTTCATAGTCTTGACCGGTATGGTCTGCCATTAGGCGATTCAACTTCTCTTTGATAGACAGGATTTCTTTCGCATGTATTTCAAAATCAGATGCCTGACCTTGGAAACCACCAAGCGGTTGGTGAATCATTACGCGCGAATTAGGTAGACAATAACGCTTACCTTTAGCTCCTGCAGAGAGTAGAAATGCGCCCATGCTTGCAGCTTGTCCCATACATACAGTGCTCACGTCAGGCTTAATAAACTTCATTGTGTCGTAAATCGCCATACCAGCAGTAACAGAACCACCGGGAGAGTTAATATATAGGAAAATATCTTTTTCTGGATTTTCAGCTTCTAAGAACAACATTTGAGCAACGATGAGGTTGGCCATGTGATCTTCAACTTGTCCTACTAAGAAAATTACGTTTTCTTTCAATAGGCGAGAATAAATGTCGTAAGAGCGTTCACCTTTAGAGGTTTGCTCAACAACCATAGGAACAAGTGCATTCATTGGGTCAAACGGGGTATTAGTCATAGCTACCTTGATTATCTAGCGTTAAAAACAAAAATGCTCGGAAGGCTCCGAGCATTTAAGCAGTTGCTGACAAGTAATGTCAATCAGACAGTAAAAAATTACGCCTGTTTGTTCATAACCTCGTCAAAAGCTTTAGTTACTTCTGTAACTTTTGCTTGCTCAAGAACCCACTCAATAGCTTGTTCTTCTAGTGCAACGTTTTGCATTTGCTGCATAAGCTCTTGGTTGTTGTTGTAGTAATCAACAACTTCCTGTGGATCTTCATACGCTGAAGCAGCAGTTTCGATCATCTCATTAACTTTAGCTTCATCAGCTTTAAGTTCATTTTGCTTGATCACTTCACCTAGAAGAAGGCCAATAGATACGCGACGTTTAGCGTTGTCAGTAAACAATTCAGCAGGTAGGTCTGGAAGGTTCTGACCGCCGCCTTGTTGGCTGAAACGCTGTTTAGCTTGCTCGCGTAGTGCATTTACTTCTTGATCGATAAGCGCTTGAGGAATATCAATCTCGTTAGCAGCAACTAGCTTAGCAATAACGTCTTCTTTAACTTGTGCTTTAAGCGTTTGGTTTAGTTCACGCTGCATGTTCTTGCGAACTTCTGCTTTAAGCGCGTCTACACCGCCTTCTTCAACACCAAATAGCTTAGCAAACTCTTCGTCTACTTTTGGAAGGTCTAGACCTTCTACTTTCTTAACAGTAGTCTGGAAAACTGCATCTTTACCTTTTAGGTTTTCAGCGTGGTAATCTTCAGGGAAAGTTACTTCAATAGTCACTTCTTCACCCGCTTTCGCGCCAACTAGTGGCTTTTCGAAACCAGGGATCATGCGCTCTTTACCAAGCTCAAGTGCGAAATCTTCTGCTTTACCGCCTTCGAACTCTTCACCGTCGATAGAACCAACGAAGTCGATGATAACTTTGTCGTCTTTCTTCGCTTTACGCTTAACTTCTTTCCAAGTTGCGTGCTGCTTCTGAAGCGTTTCCATCATGTTATCAAGATCTTTGTCAGTAATTTCAACTACTGGCTTTTCGATTTCGATATCGCTAACACCTTTCACTTCTACTTCTGGGTATACTTCGAAAGATGCTGTGAATTCTAGGTCCTGACCATCTTCGTCTTTAGTCAGTTCAAACTTCGGCATACCAGCAGGCTGAATTTTTTCTTGAATCACTGCTTGGTAGAAGTTTTGCTGCATAACATCGCCAGCAACTTCTTGGCGAACAGCTTGGCCGAAACGCTTTTTGATTACGTTTACAGGAACTTTACCTGGACGGAAGCCGTTGATGCGTTGTGTTTTCGCCAATTGCTGTAGACGTGACTTAACTGCTGAATCAACCGTGTCAGCTGGAACGGTGATAGTAAGACGGCGTTCTAAACCCTGGGTCGTCTCGACTGAAACTTGCATTATGTTACCTCAACTATACGCCTCTACAGGCGTTTTGTTCTCAATCCCCTCTCCCGTCATGCAGTATTTGCATATCACTCCGGGGTAGAGGTCGTTATTCGACGTTTATAACATCAAAGTTAGGACACGAATTTGTGCCAAAAAACCAACCTGAAACAAACGTACTGGTTAAAAAAAGACGCGGTAGTATACAGCCGCATACCACAAGAGTCGAGAGGCAAACACAAGTTTGTAACATCCATTTGAACGCATTTTGACCAAATAATGAAACTGCTGGCTCAAATGAGGGAAAACACGGGTTTTAAATGGATTTATCGAACAAGGAAAAGAAAGAAGAGAAAAGATAATGGTCGGTGAGACAGGATTTGAACCTGCGACCCCTTGTACCCAAAACAAGTGCGCTACCAAGCTGCGCCACTCACCGAAAGAGAATCTTTTAGAAAAGCCCTGTGAGAACTTTAAATATGGTGCGGAAGGAGAGACTTGAACTCTCACGCCGTGAAGCACTGGAACCTAAATCCAGCGTGTCTACCAATTCCACCACTTCCGCAAAAAAGTGGGGTGGACGATGGGACTTGAACCCACGACAACCGGAATCACAATCCGGGGCTCTACCAACTGAGCTACGCCCACCACTGTAGTCCTGAATCTGTTTATGTGTGAATTGAAAACACATAAACGCCTATCAAGCGGTCAGGACCTAGCTAGGTCGCTTGATAGTGCTCTTTACTTCGATTCGCATACCGAACGTTCAAGACAATAAATCACTGAACTAGGAATAGC